>CP052876.1:2476358-2785903 GCA_020881835.1 Kineosporiaceae bacterium SCSIO 59966 | reverse complement strand
CCGGGTACGGGTCTGAGCGGGCCGGAGGTCCTGCCGTACATCGGCGCACAGGTGGGCGGCGGGCTCGCCGGCTCGGTCCTGGCCTCGCTGATGTTCGAGCTGGCCCCCGTCCAGGTCTCCGGCACCGAGCGGGTCGGCGCCGGGACGCTGCTGGGTGAGGTGGTCGCCACCTTCGGGCTCGTGGCGCTCGTCGGCGCCCTGGTCGCCGGACGTCGCGAGCACCTGGCCGCGCCCCTCGTCGGCGCCTACATCGGCGCCGCCTACTGGTGGACGTCCTCGACGTCCTTCGCGAACCCCGCCGTCACCGTCGGGCGGAGCATCACGGACACGTTCGCGGGGATCGCTCCCGCGTCGGTCCCCCCGTTCGTCCTGGCCCAGCTCGCCGGCACGGTCCTCGCCCTGGGGGCCCTCGCCGTCCTGCACCCGGTGACCGGCGAGGACGCGCTCGTGACATCCGGACCAGCACTGGGAGATGAGACGCCGTGAGCACCCAGGACGACGTGAGCAAGCAGGACGACGTGAGCAAGCAGGACGACGTGAGCACCCAGGCCTCTGGCCGCGGCTCCAGCGACAGCACGGACCACAGCGCGGTCCTGCACCGGGTCGCGGACGACCTCGCCGCCCGCTACCGCGGGGTGATGACGAGCCAGGAGGTGGACGACCTCGTCCAGGACTCCTACCAGCTGCTCGCCCGGGGGGCGGCGGTGCGGGCCTACCTGCCCCTGCTGGCACGGCACTTCGCCGCCACCCGGATCGCCGACCTGGCCCAGGTGCGTGGGCTGACCGGTCGCCCGGTGCCCAAGGTCGTGTTCCTCTGCGTGCACAACGCCGGCCGCTCCCAGATGGCCGCCGCCCTGCTCGAGCACCACGCCGGCGGCAGGGTGGACGTCCGCTCCGCCGGCTCCGAGCCGGTGGGCGAGCTCAACCCGCTGGTCGTCCAGGCGCTCGGCGAGGTCGGCATCGACCTGCGCACCGCCTACCCCAAGCCGATCACCGACGAGGTCATCCGCGCCGCCGACGTCGTGGTGACGATGGGCTGCGGCGACGCCTGCCCGATCGTGCCCGGGACGACGTACCTGGAGTGGGACCTGCCGGACCCGGCCGGTCTGTCCCTGGACGGCGTCCGCGAGCTGCGCGAGGAGCTGGACCGGCGGGTGCGGGCCCTGCTGGCCGAGCTGACCGAGTGAGCCAGCCCACGTCGTCCGGGCCCGGACGACGAGCGACAGGACGAACCAGCGACATGACCAACGAGACGAACCAGACGAACGAGATGAACGAGACGAACGAGCGACAAGGAGATCCGATGGACCGCGTACCCGAGGTGCTGTTCGTCTGCGTCCACAACGCGGGCCGCTCCCAGATGGCCGCGGCACTGCTCCAGCACCACGGCGGTGACCGGGTCCGGGTGCGCTCGGCGGGGTCGGCGCCGGCGGACACGGTGAACCCGGCCGTCGTCGAGGCGATGGCGGAGGTGGGCATCGACATCCGCCAGGAGGTGCCCAAGAAGCTGGAGGACGAGGCGGTTCAGGCCTCCGACGTCGTCATCACGATGGGCTGCGGGGACGCGTGCCCGTTCTACCCGGGCAAGCGGTACCTGGACTGGGACCTGCCGGACCCGGCGGGCAAGGGTGTGGAGGACGTCCGCCCGATCCGGGACGAGATCGACCGGCTGGTGCGGGGGCTGCTCGCCGAGCTGGACGCCGAACGCGGCTGACGCCGGCTGTCAGCCGAAGCGGCCGGAGATGTAGTCCTCGGTCGCCTTGACCTTCGGGTTCGAGAAGATCGTCGCGGTGTCGTCCATCTCGATGAGCTTGCCCGGCATCCCGGTCCCGGCGATGTTGAAGAAGCCGGTGCGGTCGCTGATCCGGGCCGCCTGCTGCATGTTGTGGGTGACGATGACGATCGTGTACTCCTTCTTCAGCTCGTCGATGAGGTCCTCGATCGCCAGGGTCGAGATCGGGTCGAGCGCCGAAGCCGGTTCGTCCATCAGCAGCACGCGTGGCCTGACGGCGATCGCCCGGGCGATGCACAGCCGCTGCTGCTGCCCGCCGGACAGGCTGGAGCCCGGTCTGTTGAGACGGTCCTTGACCTCGTTCCACAGGTTGGCGCCCCGCAGCGACTGCTCCACGAGGTCGTCCATCTCCGACCTGGGCATCCGCTTGGCGTTGAGACGCATGCCTGCCGCGACGTTGTCGTAGATCGACATCGTCGGGAACGGGTTGGGCCGCTGGAAGACCATCCCGATCTGCCGGCGCACGTTGACCGGGTCGACGTTGGGCCCGTAGAGGTCCTGCCCGTCGATGACGACCTTGCCCTCGACGCGGGCCCCCGGGATCACCTCGTGCATCCGGTTGAGGGAGCGCAGGAACGTCGACTTGCCGCATCCTGACGGGCCGATGAGGGCGGTCACGGAGCTGGGCTCGATCGTCATGGAGACGCCCTCGACAGCGAGGAAGTCGCCGTAGTAGATGTTCAGGTCGGAGACGTCGATTCGGGTTGCCACGGTGATTTCCTTCGTCTGCTGTCAGCGGGCCTGGACGCCGAAGACACGGGAGATGAGTCGAGCGATCAGGTTCAGGCCCATCACGATGACGAACAGGGTCAGGGCGGCTGCCCAGGCCCGCTCGATCCCGAACTCGGGCGGGATGCCGGGAATCGTGTACGAGTAGTACGTGTACACGGGGAGTGTCGACATCCGGGCGTCGAACAGGTCCCAGTTCACGCCGTTGGTGCTGCCGGCGATGATGAGCAGTGGCGCCGTCTCGCCGATGACCCGGGCGACGGCGATGGTGACGCCGGTGGCGATGCCGGCCGCGGCAGTGGGCAGCACGACCTTGACGATCGTGCGCCACTTCGGCACGCCGAGGGCGTAGGCCGCCTCCCGGAGCTCGTTCGGTACGAGCTTGAGCATCTCTTCGACCGACCGCACGACGATGGGGATCATCAGCACCGACAAGGCGACTGCGCCGCCGAAGCCGAACCGGATGCTGGGCCCGAAGAACAGAGCGAAGAAGGCGTAGGCGAACAGGCCCGCGACGATCGACGGGATGCCGGTCATGACGTCGACGAGCACGGTGAGGCCTCGCGCCAGCCGGCCGTGGCCGTACTCCACGAGGTACACCGCCGCCATCACGCCGACGGGTACCGATATCACCGCGGCGGCACCGGTGACGAGGAGCGTCCCGACGATCGCGTGGTAGGCGCCACCACCCTCGCCGAGGACCCCTCGCATGTCCCACGTGAAGAACTGGAGGTCGAACCGGCCGATGCCGTTCTGGACGACCGTGATGATGAGCGACAGCAGCGGCAGGATGGCAAGGCTGAAGGCGACGCTGACGACGATGGTCAGGAACCGGTCCGTCGCCCGGCGAGGCCCCTCGACGGCGCGAGAGGCCAGCGGCACGGCGACTCCCAGCAGGAGCACCGCGAGCACGGCGGCCAGGGCCGCGGACAGGCCGAGCAGCCACAGCAGGAAGCCGGCCGCGGCGCTGGCACCGATGAGGCCGGGCACCACCCACCGGGGGAGGGTTGCCTGTGTCATCGCTGTCGACGTCGTGAGCGAGGCAGAGCTGACCGTCATGCGTTGGCTCCAGAGAACTCCTGCCGGCGGGCGATCAGTGCCCGGGCGAGGAAGTTGACGGCGAAAGTCAGCGCGAACAGCACGAGGCCTGAGGCGATGAGCGCGTTGACTGCCAGTCCGCTGGACTCGGGGAAGTCCAGGGCGATGTTCGCCGCGATGGTCGAGGTGTTGACGGAGCCGATGAGGTTGACCGTCACGACGTTGGAGGGCGACAGCACCAGGGCGATCGCCATGGTCTCGCCGAGCGCTCGGCCCAGGCCGAGCATCGCGCCGCTGATCATGCCGGACCGGCCGAACGGGAGAACCGTCATCTGGATCATCTCCCACCGGGTCGCCCCGAGGGCCAAGGACGCCTCCTCGAGCAGCCGGGGAGTCTGGAGGAAGACCTCGCGGTTCACCGCCGTCATGATGGGCAGGATCATCACCGCCAGCACCACGCCTGCGGTCAGCATGGTCCGCCCGGTCGCGGACGGAGGTCCGGCGAAGAACGGGATGAACCCGAGGTTCGTCGCCAGCCAGCTGAACACCGGAACGAGCTGGGGTGCGAGGAAGAAGATGCCCCACAGGCCGTAGATCACGCTGGGGACCGCGGCGAGCAGGTCGACGATGTACCCGAGCGTGGAGGCCACCCGGCGTGGCGCGTAGTGCGAGATGAACAGGGCGATCCCGATGGACAGCGGTGTGGCGATGAGCAGGGCGATGACCGCAGCGAGCACCGTGCCGAAGAGCAGGGGGCCCACGAAGGACAGGAAGCCCTCCCCGCCAGGCAGCTCCTCGGCGTCGGCGACAAGTGCCGGGTAGCCCTCGTAGAGCAGGAAGCCGAAGACACCGGCCAGCGTCACCAGGATGACGAGGCCGGCGGTCGTCGCCGCGCCTGAGAAGATGCGATCCCCTGGACGGCGGCTGGCGCGGGTGACGAGGAGACCGTCTCCGCCTTCGCCGGCGGGGGCCCCGCTGCGTGCTGTGGCGGGTGTCGTCACGTCTGCCTCTCCTCGCGGCTGGTGCTCGACTTGTGCTGGGGCGAGACGGCTCGGGCGGTCGAGGAGCGACCGCCCGAGCCGACTCTAGCGTTAGGAAGGACCGAGGCCACTCAGCTTCCGGCGGAGATGGTGTCGATGGCCTCCTGCGCCCGGGAGCGCAGCTCGTCGGAGATCGGGGCGCTACCGGCGTTCTCAGCCCTGATCCACCGCGCTGATTCGGCTTGGGTGGTTTCGGTGGCCTGATGAGGTCGGTCGGTGTCGTGGGCGTGGCTGGTCCGCCGGCCTGTGCCGGCTCTTCCACGTCGGGTTCCTCGAGTCGCGCCCTGCTGGGGCTGGATGGTCAGGTCGTTGCCAGGGTGGGTGGGCCGGTCGCGGCCGTCCACAGCGACTCCCATCCGGGTGCCCAGGGCCAGTCGCGGGGCAGGTGGAGGTCGAGCCTGCGGGCGGTGGTGGCGATCCTGGCGGGGACGGCGATGATCTTGGTGCGCAGGCTGGCCCATCTGGCCTTGGCCATGTCTGCTGCGACGGCGGTGGCGCGGGCCAGGTTGAACGCGATCACTGCCAGGGCGACCCAGGCGGCGTTCGCCGCGTATCGTCCGCTGGGCAGGTGGGCCAGGGCGTTGTCTTTGAGCTCGGCGATGACCTGCTCGACGATCGCGTGGTCGCGGTGACGTTCGTCGGCCTCGATGGTCGAGAACGTGCTGTTGGTGATGAAGGCGTGGTGGCGGTAGGTGGCGAACAGCTCGCCCTGCTCGGTCCCATCGCAGGCGAACGGCTGGAGGCGTTTCACGCGGCGGACGATGAGCCGGCAGGTGACGTGCTCGCCCCTGCGGCGGGAGGTGAACGCGGTGAACGGGATCTCGGCGACCTCGGCGTGGGAGACCCACCGCTGCTCGGCCTCGTCGTAGATCGCGTCCGGGTACTCGATCGGCTGCCACGCGTCGGCGGGGATGCTGGCGATCGCTGCGGTGACGGTCTTGGTCATCCGGGCGGTGACCGAGAACCACGCCTGGTGCCTGATCGCGGTGCCGACGAACGCCCACCCCGTAGTAGGCCGAGTCCGCCCGGGCCAGGATCCGGCCCCTCACGCCAGCGGCGCGGGCGGTGGTGATCCCCTGGGCCAGCAGCCGGCCCGCGCCCGTGGCCGAGGCGGTGTTCCCCGACCGGAGCCTCGCGCCGGCGATCACCGGCGCGGCCAGCGGGGTCGAGACCGTGGCGAGCTGGATGTTCAGGCCACGCTGCTTGGTGTACCCGAACGCGGCGCCCTGCTTGGCGTAGCCGTGGACCTCCCGCACGGTGTCATCGACATCGACCGTGGCGATCCCGCCGGTGTCCGCGCCGGCCAGCAGGCCCGGGACCCGCACCGCCAGGCCCGCCACCAGCCTGGCGTTGACCTTGTCGAGCTGCTGGACGTGCCCGTGGGTGAACGACCGCAGGAACGTGCCCAGCGTGGAGGGCGCGCGGACCCCACCGAACACCTTCGTCATCCCGCCGTGCCGCAGCAGGTCCATGTCATCGATGCAGTCCGCGCCGGCCAGCATCCCGGCCACCACGCACGCCGCCTTCACCGCAGCGTTCGGCGAAGGCACCGTCACCTCCTCCAGGAGGTCGTACAGGCCGGCGGTCTCGGCCAGCCGCAACGCAGGGACCAGGCCCGCCGACGACACCAGGTTCGGGTCATCGAAGACCGGCCGGATCGTGTGAGAAGGTTTCACTTGCGAGGTGCTCCTCTTGAGCGGTTGGACGTAGACGTCGCAATCCACATCCTCCCAGCTCAAGAGGGCATTCTCGCCCTACGCCACGCTCACACCGCCGAACCCGGTCGGTGGATCAGGGCTCAGCAGAGGCCTGCTGGCCCTCCTCGCTGATGATGTACTCGAAGAAGGCCTTCACGGTGTTGGCCGTCTCCTCGTCCTCGTACGTCGTGCACGCCAGCTGGTAGGACACCAGCACGATGGGGTAGACGCCCTCTTCCGTGGTGTCCCGCGGCAGGTCGATCGCGTAGCTGTACTGCGGGCGGTCGGGGACGACCTCGGCTGCGTCGACCACCGCGGCGGCTGCCTCGGGGGAGTACTCGACGAAGTTCTCGCCCACCTGGACGGCGGCGACGCCGAGGTCACCGGCCTGCGACGCGTCGATGTAGCCGATGGTGCCCTCACCACCGTTGAGCGCGGCGGCGACACCCTGCGTCTGCGGTGCGGCCTCGCCTCCCGGGGCCGGCCACTCGCCGCTGACCTCGTAGGGCCAGTCCTCCGGGGCGGCCTTCGCGAGGTAGTCGACGAAGTTCTCGGTCGTCCCGGACTCGTCGGACCGGTGCACCGCGGTGATCGCCAGGTCGGGCAGCTCGGCGTCCGGGTTGAGCTCGGCGATCGCCGGGTCGTTCCAGTTGGTGATCTTGCCGTCGAAGATGCGCGCGATCAGCGAGGCGGACAGGTTGAGCGTGTCGACGCCCGGAAGGTTGTAGGCCACCGCGATCGGGCTGATGTAGGCGGGGAACTCGATGAACTCTCCCCCGCAGGTCTCCTGGGCGGCCGCGATCTCCTCCTCGTCGAGGTAGGCGTCAGAGCCGCCGAAGTCGGTACCACCGGAGGTGAACTGCTCTCGACCGCCGCCGGAACCGATGGGGTCGTAGTTGACGGTGGCCTCGGGCGCCACCTCGGTGAACCCGGCGATCCAGGCCTGCATCGCGGCACCCTGCGCGGACGATCCGGCGCCGGAGATGGTGCCGGTCACCTCGCTGTCGGTGACCTCGCTGCTCGTGGTGCCGCCATCGGTCTCGCCGTTCCCCGCAGGGTCGGTCTCTGGTTCGTTTGCGGCGCCGCAGGCGGTCAGGCCGAGGGCCAGGATGACGGCCGCCGGAAGGAACGCCGCGCGACCCGTGATGCTGCGCTTCACGTAGCTGCCTCTCTCACGTCGTGCGATCGCGACGGGTGCCGCGACCTCTGCTGACGGGGTGGACGCTAGGGAGCGGAGGTGACGCGTCGCGGCGACATGGGTGAACGCCGAGTGAACGCACGTGGGTCATTCGTTGACCCACGGGGCACGCGGCGGCGGCCGGAAGGTGAACCGGGCGGGTCTCCTCTAATCTGTCCCACCATGACCTCACATCCGGGGCCCTGCTGATGCCTGAGCTTCTGCTCCTGGGTCTCGCGGTTCTGCTCATCGTCGCCAACGCCCTGTTCGTCGCCGCCGAGTTCTCCCTGGTCACCGTCGACCGCCCCTCGGTGGAGCGTCTCGCCGAGACCGGGGACCGCCGGGCGGGGGGTCTGCTCGCCGCGCTGCGGCGGCTGTCCACCCAGCTGTCCGGGGCCCAGCTCGGCATCACCGTCACCTCGCTCGTCGTCGGCTACCTCGCCGAGCCGTCGCTCGGGGAGCTCCTGCGCGGGCCGCTGGGTCTCACCGGCCTGCCGGACGCCGCGGTCACGGGGACCGCGTTCACCGTGGCCTTCGTCGTCGTCACCGCCACCCAGATGGTGTTCGGCGAGCTGGTCCCGAAGAACTGGGCGATCGCCGAGCCGATGCGGGTCGGTCGGGCCGTTGCCGGGTTCCAGCGGGGCTTCACCTGGGCCGCCGGGCCGCTGCTCGTCGTCCTCAACGGGATGGCGAACGGGATCGTGCGGGCCCTGGGGATGGAGCCGGCCGAGGAGCTGGCCTCCGCCCGCAGCGGCGCCGAGCTCGTCTCGCTGGCCAGGCGCTCGGCCGAGCGGGGAACCCTGGAGGAGAGCACCGCCGAGCTGCTCGCCCGCTCCATCGAGTTCGGGGACCGGCGCGCCGCCGACGTCATGACCCCCCGGCCCAGGGTCCGGTTCGTGGAGGCCGGCCAGGCGGTCGCCGACGTCCTGGAGCTGGTGTCCGCCACCGGCCACGCCCGGTTCCCGGTCATCGAGGACGGCGTCGACGACGTCATCGGGATGGTCCACTTCAAGCACGCCGTCGCCGTCCCACCGCAGGAGCGGGCGACGCGCACCGTGCGCGAGGTGGTGCACGACCTGCCCGCGGTGCCCGCGAGCATGGAGCTCGACCCGCTTCTCGGCGTGCTGCGCCGGTCGGGCCCGCAGATGGCCCTCGTCGTCGACGAGTACGGCGGCACCGACGGCATCGTAACCCTCGAGGACCTCGTCGAGGAGATCGTCGGCGAGATCGAGGACGAGCAGGACCGACCCGTCGGCCGGGTCCGCGAGCTGCCCGGCGGCGGGTGGGTGCTGTCCGGCCTGCTGCGCCCCGACGAGGTGCAGGACCTCACCGGGCTGCGCCTGCCGGACGCCGAGGAGTCCGACACCCTCGGCGGCCTGGTCACCGAGCACCTCGGCCGGATGCCCGCCGTCGGCGACTCGGTCGACCTCGTGGCCGCCGACGTCGAGGACCGGGACGCCGACGGCGTGCCCGCCCCCGTGCCGGTCACCCTGGAGGTGACCCGGCTCGACGGCCGCCGGGTCGACCGGCTGCGGTTCACCCGGCACCCGGTGCCGGAGGGTGACGATGAGTGACCTCACCGCCCTCGGCGTCGCCGTCCTGCTGCTCATCGCCAACGCCTTCTTCGTCGGCGCCGAGTTCGCGCTGATCTCCGCCCGCCGCACCCAGATCGAGCCTCGAGCCGAGGCCGGGTCGCGGTTCGCCCGGATCACGCTGCGGGCGATGGAGAACGTCTCGCTGATGATGGCCGGCGCCCAGCTCGGGATCACGATGGCCTCGCTCGGTCTCGGCGCGGTCGGCGAGCCCGCGGTCGCCCACCTGCTCGAGCCGCTGTTCGAGGCGGTCGGGCTGCCCGAGGGGCTCGTGCACCCGGTCGCCCTCGTCGTCGCGCTGGCGATCGTCGTGACCCTGCACATGGTGCTCGGCGAGATGGTGCCGAAGAACATCGCGATCGCCGGTCCGGAGCGGTCGGCGATCGCCCTCGGACCGTTGCTGTACGGGTTCGTCACCGTGCTCAAGCCGGTCATCGTCGCCCTCAACGCGCTCGCGAACGTCGTCCTGCGCGTCATTCGGGTCCAGCCGCAGGACGAGGTGACCTCGACGTTCACCGCCGACGAGGTCGCCGGCTTCATCGCCCAGTCCCGGCGGGAGGGCCTTCTGGACGACGACGAGCACGACCTGCTCACCGGTGCCCTGGAGTTCACCGACGCGACCGTGCGCGCCGTCGTCCTGGCCGTCGACGACCTCGTCACGGTCCCGCAGGACGTCAGCGTCGCCGACCTGGAGGCGGTGTGCGCCCGCACCGGCTTCTCCCGCTTCCCGGTGGTCGACGACCGCGGCGACCTGTCCGGCTACGTGCACCTCAAGGACGTGCTCGGCACGCCCGCGGCCCGGCGGGACGAGCCGGTGCACCGCAAGTGGGTGCGGCCGCTCGTCACCGTCGGGGTCGACCAGTCGCTGCGCGACGCGCTGGCGACCATGCAGGCCCGGGGGGCGCACCTGGCCCGGGTCGTCGACCCCCACGACGACCGGCTCCTGGGCGTGGCCGCGCTCGAGGACGTGCTCGAGGAGCTGGTCGGGGACGTCGTCGACGCCGGCCAGCACCGGCAGTGACGTGCCGCGGTCGGTGGGTCGTGCCAAGGTTCGGGCGTGCGACGTGACCCGATGAGAACGGACCGCGACCCGACCAGACCGGACCGGGACCTGTGGACCGACGGGCTCGGACGGGCCGCCGTCCGCAGCCTGCAGGTCCTGCTCGTCGTGACGCTCGTCGTCGTCGTCGCCTACGCCGGGGTGTCCCTGCGGCTCGTCGTCGTGCCCTTCCTCATCGCCACCCTGATCGCCGCCGCCGCCGCGCCGCTGGTGGCGTGGCTGGGCCGGCGAGGGGTTCCACGAACCCTCGGCGTGTGGTTGACCATGCTCGCCGGGCTGGGGGCGATCGGCGGGACAG
This sequence comes from Kineosporiaceae bacterium SCSIO 59966, assembly GCA_020881835.1. Lineage (NCBI taxonomy): Bacteria > Bacillati > Actinomycetota > Actinomycetes > Kineosporiales > Kineosporiaceae > Kineosporiaceae bacterium SCSIO 59966. The sequence goes on along the minus strand of CP052876.1, from coordinate 2,775,480 downwards.
GGTGGCTCGTCGGCCGCGCGGTGACCGACCAGTGGGACGAGCTGGTGCAGGGCGCCCAGGAGGGTCTGGACGAGCTCCTCCGGTTCCTCACCGAGGGGCCGCTCGGGCTGAGTCAGCAGCAGCTGGACGCGGCGCTCCAGTCCCTCGCCGAGCTGCTGCAGAGCTCCGGCGTCCAGTCGGGGGCGATCTCGGGCGCCACCCTGGTCGCCGAGGTGATCACCGGCATCCTCCTCGGCTTCGTGCTGCTGTTCTTCGTGCTGCGTGACGGGGACCAGATCTGGGCGTTCATCCGGCAGTTCCTGCCCGAGCGCGACGACGACCGCTACGAGCTCGTCGCCGCCCGGTCGGTCGACGTCCTCGGTGGGTACGTGCGGGGGACGGCGGTGATCGCGTTCGTCGACGCCGTCCTCATCGGCATCGCCCTCGCGGTGCTCAAGGTGCCGCTGGCCCTGCCGCTCGCCGCCGTCGTGTTCCTCGGTGCCTTCGTGCCGCTCGTGGGGGCGACCGTGGCCGGGGCGCTCGCCGCGCTCATCGCCCTGGTCTCCAACGGCCTGGTCACCGCCCTCATCGTCGTCGCGGTCGTCGTCGCCATCAACCAGATCGAGGGGGACGTGCTGGCCCCGGTGGTGCTGGGCCGCAGCCTGTCGCTGCACCCGCTGGCCATCCTGCTCGCCCTGACCGCCGGGACGATCCTTGCCGGGATCATCGGCGCGATCCTCGCGGTCCCGTTCGCCGCCTTGGCCTGGATGGTCGTCTCGACCTGGCGGGAGCCGCCCCCGGTCCACGAACCGCCGGAGCCGTCCGCGGACCCGCAGGGGGCGGTGCCCTGAAGGCGCGTGCCTACTTCTGCGTGCCTACTTCGTGAACGTGCCTACTTCTTGAACGCGTCCTTGACCTTCTCGCCGGCCTGCTTGAGGTCGGCCTTCACCTGGTCGGCGCGGCCCTCGGTCTCCATCTCCTCGTCGCCGGTGGCCCGGCCGGTGGCCTCCTTGGCCTTGCCGCCGAGGTCCTCGCCCTTGTTGCTCAGCTTGTCGTCCATGCCCATGGCGCAGTTCCTTCCGAGAAGGTGTCTCCGGCCGGTCGGCCGACCTGGTCCACGGTAGGGCCGCAGGCCCGGACCGGCATCTCGATCATCCGCTGCGGGGGCGGCCGGTCAGTCGCAGGGCCGGTGCCGCTCGGTGGCGACCACCCGGCCGCTGCGCCGGGACACGTGCAGCACCAGCACCTCCGCCGGTGCCAGGAACGGGTCCCGGCGCGGGATGCCGTCCGCGACGCCAGGGGTGGCGTTGCCGGCCAGGGCGCCGAGCAGGGTGCCGAGCACCGGCCGGTGCGTGCACACCACGGCGGACTCGCCGCGGGCCAGCAGCCGGGAGACGTAGGCGCGCACCGTCGTCGGGTCCGCCCGGTGCCCGTCCTCCGACAGCCGGCCCTTGGTCCGCAACGGCGTGCCGGTCGCCCGGACGAACGGCTCGACGGTCTGCGTGCACCGGGCGGCGGGGCTGCTCACCACCCGTGCCGGGCTCCAGGCGCCGAGCAGACCGACCAGGGCCGCGGCCTGCTCGCGCCCCCGGGGGTCCAGGGGCCGCTCGTCGTCCGGGCCGGGCCACGTCGCGCGGGCGACGGCGTCCCCGTGACGCAGCACGAGCAACGCGTAGGTGTCCAGGATCCCTTCGGCGTCCGCGTCGAGGAGGGCCTGCAGCTGCTGGCGGTCACCGCGGCGGGTGAGCCGCTGCATCGCCTCGTCCGCACCGACCCACTCCGCACGGTCGACCTCCTGGGGCCGCGGCGGCGCCGGCAGCTCGGCGTCCGGGACGTGCGCGGCCCAGTACGCGACGTGCTTGTCCAGCGAGGACGCCAGCCGGTAGCGCGCCGGGGGCAGCGGGATGCCGAGGGTGACCCGCAGGCCGGTCTCCTCCTCGACCTCCCGGACGGCGGCCACCGCGGCCGGCTCGTCGTCGTCCAGCTTGCCCTTCGGCCACGACCAGTCGTCGTAGGCGGGGCGGTGGACCAGCAGCACCTCCAGGGTGCCGTCCGGACGACGCCGCCAGCACAGGGCGCCGGCCGCCAGGACGGTGCCGCAGCGGCCGTCCCGGCGGGCGGACCGGCCGGCGTCCTGCGCCACGGTCACGTGAGCCGCCGGGTGGCCGGCTGCCCCCGGTTGAGGTCGATGAGGTGCTGCTGCAGGTCTCGCAGCGGCCTGCCGTCCTCGTCGACGGCGTGCCGCGTCCACACGCCGTCCGGGCCGAGGTGCCAGGACGACGTCCGGTCGTCCACCGCGAGCGCGACGAGCTCGCCGGCGGTCGCGATCAGCTCGGGGTCGGTGAGCCGGACGAGCGCCTCCACCCGCCGGTCGAGGTTGCGGTGCATCATGTCCGCGCTGCCGATGTACGCCAGCGGGTCGCCGCCGTTGGCGAACCAGAACACCCGGCTGTGCTCGAGGAAGCGGCCGAGCACGCTGCGGACCCGGATCGTCTCGGACAGCCCCGGCACGCCCGGACGCAGCGCGCAGATGCCGCGGACCGAGATGTCCACCGGCACACCGGCCCGGGACGCCCGGTACAGGGCGTCGATGATCGCCTCGTCGACCAGGGAGTTGAACTTGAGCCGCACGGCGGCGGGGCGGCCGGCGCGGTGGTGGTCCACCTCCCGCTCGATGTGGTCGATGAGGCCGTTGCGCAGGTAGTGCGGGGCGACGAGCAGCCGGCGGTAGGTGGTCTTCGGTGCGTACCCGGAGAGCTGGTTGAACAGCTTGGCCAGGTCCTCGCCCACGTCGTCGTCGCAGGTCAGCAGGCCGAGGTCCTCGTACAGACGAGCGGTCTTGGGGTTGTAGTTGCCCGTGCCGACGTGGCAGTAGCGCCGCAGCCGTCCGGCCTCCTGCCGGACGACGAGACTGAGCTTGGCGTGGGTCTTCAGGCCGACGATGCCGTAGACGACGTGCACGCCTGCCTGCTCGAGCTTGCGGGCCCAGGTGATGTTCGCCTGCTCGTCGAAGCGTGCCTTGATCTCCACGAGGGCCAGCACCTGCTTGCCGGACTCGGCGGCGTCGATGAGCGCGTCGATGATCGGGGAGTCGCCGCTCGTGCGGTACAGCGTCTGCTTGATCGCCAGCACCTGCGGGTCGTCGGCCGCCTGCTCCAGGAAGGCCTGCACGCTCGTGGAGAACGAGTCGTACGGGTGGTGCAGCAGGATGTCCCGCTGCCGGATCGCCGCGAAGACGTCGCTGGGCTTGGCGGTCTCCCGGCCCTGGGTGAGCTGACGGTGGGTGCGGGGCACGAACTTCGGGTAGTGCAGGTCGTTGCGCTCGAGGTCCGCGACGTCGTTGAGCCCGCGCAGGTCGAGCGGCTCGGGCAGGTCGTAGACCTCCTTGTCGTGGACGCCGAGTTCGCGCACGAGCAGGTCCCGCACCGTGTCGTCGGCGTCCGCGGCGAGCTCGAGGCGCACCGGTGGCCCGAACCGGCGCCGCAGCAGCTCCTTCTCCAGCGCCTGGAGCAGGTTCTCGGCGTCGTCCTCCTCGACCTCGAGGTCCTCGTTGCGGGTGACCCGGAACGTGTGGTGCTGCAGCACCGTCATGCCCGGGAAGAGCTGGTCGAGGTGAACGGCGATGATCTCCTCGAGGGGGACGAACCGGGCACCGCGCCCGGTCGTGTCGACCTCGACGAAGCGGGGCAGCAGCGGCGGCACCTTGACCCGGGCGAAGTGCTCCTTGCCCGAGGTGGGGTTCTGCACGACGACGGCGAGGTTGAGGGACAGCCCGCTGATGTACGGGAAGGGGTGGGCCGGGTCCACCGCGAGCGGGGTGAGCACCGGGAACACGTTCTGCCGGAAGAACGCGTGCAACCTGGCCTGCTCGGCGTCCGACAGGTCGTGCCAGCGGACCAAGGTGATGTTCTGCTGGGCCAGGGCGGGGCGCACCGACTCGGTGAACACCCGGGCGTGGCGGGCGGTCAGCTCGTGGGCGCGCTCGCTGATCGCGTCGAGGACCTCACGGGGCTCGAGCCCGGACGCCGCGGTGACGGCGAGGCCGGTCGCGATCCGGCGCTTGAGCCCGGCCACCCGGACCATGAAGAACTCGTCGAGGTTGCTCGCGAAGATCGCCAGGAAGCGGACCCGTTCGAGCAGCGGCTGGGTCTCGTCCTCGGCGAGCTCCAGGACCCGCTCGTTGAACGCCAGCCAGCTGAGCTCCCGGTCGAGGAAGCGGTCGGCGGGCAGCTCGGCCCCGTCGGCGCCGGCCGGGGTGACGGTGGCCGCACGCGTCAGGCCGGTGGAGGAGGCTCGGGTCGAGCTCTCCCCGTGCCGGAGGCGGCTGGTCCGGGTGGCCGGCTGACTCATGCCTGCATCATGACAGGCACACCCCCCACCCGCCCCGTCCCTCCCTCGGTGATCATGCAATCCCGCCACCCTGCGCGCCCCCACCCCCTCGGTGATCATGCATTCCCGCCACCCCTGCCGCCCTACCCCCCCGCTCCCCTCGGTGATCATGCAATCCCGCCACCTCGCACAGGGCCTCGTGGCCCCGCGGCCGGCCCGCAGAATGCTGCGTTCGGGGCGCGACATGCCGGCTAGGCCGTGGCGGACCCCGCGCGCGAACGAGTTCCGTGACCGAGAGCGGGCCCAGCGTCGCAGGGTCGCCGGAGCCGCCAGCGCCGCCAGAGTCACCAGAGCTGCCAGACCTGCCAGACCTGCCAAGGCCGCGAGGGTCCATCTGCTCTCGCCGACGCGGTCGAGGTGGGGCCATGGGGCGGTCATACGACCTCGTCTCGATGTGGACGTGTTCCGGGGTGGCGGGATTGCATGATCACCGAGGGGGGCGGGGGCTGGGGTGGGGAGGGGGTGGCGGGATTGCATGATCACCGAGGGGTGGGGAGGGGGTGGGCGTACTGGACGTCGGCGGAGGAGCGGGTGAACCCGAGGCCGGAGTAGACCCGGACGGCGGGGTCGTTGTCCGCCTCGACGTACAGCAGCACCTCCTCCAGACCATGGCGGGCCAGGTGGTGCAACCCGGCGAGGGTGAGCACCCGGCCGAGCCCCCGCCCCTGTGCCGCGGGGGCCACCCCGACGACGTACACCTCTCCGACTGGCCGCTGGTCGCCCTCGGCGGGGTGGGTCTTCGTCCAGTGGAACCCGAGCATCTCCCCGGTCGCGGCGTCCTCGGCGACGATGAAGCCGTCGGCGTCGAACCACGGCTCGGCCATCCGCTCCCGCAGGTCCCGCACCGTCATCGCGCCCTGCTCCGGGTGCTCCGCGAAGGCGGCGGCGTTGAGCGCGACCCAGGCGTCGTCGTCCTGACCGGGTCGGAAGGCGCGCAGCCGCACCCCCGGCGGCACGGTGAGGTCGGGCAGCGGGTCGGTCGCCGGGCGGCGCATGACCCACAGCTCGCGCACCTTCACCAGCCCGAGGGCCGCAGCCAGTGCCCGGGCCGCCGGCAGGTCGCCGTGGGCCCAGAACCGCGTCCGGGGCCCGTGGTCCAGGACGGCGGTCACCAGCCGGCGGCCGATCCCTCGCCGGCGGTGGTACGGGTGGACGACGACCTCGGCCGACGCGCCGTCCCCGCCGGTGGCATCGTCCCCGCCGGTGGCATCGTCCCCGCCGGTGGCATGGCCCCCGCCGGTGGCATCGTCCCCGCCGGTGGCATGGCCCCCGCCGGTGACGCCCGCCCAGCCGACGACGTCCGAGCCGGCGCGCGCGAGGACCTGCCGCAGCCCGTCCCCGCCCCGGCGCAGGGCGAGCTCGGTGTGCTCCGACACCGGGCTGGCGCCGTCCTGCGCGGCGGCGGCGGCCACCAGGGCGGTGACCGCCTCGACGTCCTCGGGAGCCAGGTGGTCGGGGGTCGTGATCCGGACGTCGTTCACCCGGCGCAGCCTACGAGTCGCGGCGACTGCCGCGCGGGCCGGCGATCCCACGCGGCCCGGCCCGGTGCCCGTGTCGCCGACGTGTCTGAACAACTCGTCCGTGATGCGGACGCCGGGAAGTGCCAGGACCGAGGTGCGGTTCCCTGCCGACGTGACCGACAGCCTCATCGCGCGCTTGCTGCTCCTGGCGCTGGTCGCCGCCTTCGCCGTCGTGGCCGGGCTGTGGCTGCGCCGCCGGGACGGGAGGGACCACGCCGTGCAGACCAGTGAGGTGCTGACCTCTACCGACCTTGGCGGCGCCGCCCTCGGTGAACGGGCCACGCTGCTGCAGCTGTCCAGCGCGTTCTGTGCCCCGTGCCGCCAGGCCAGGGCCGTGCTCGGACGTCTCGCCGCCGCGACGCCCGGGGTGACGCACGTCGAGCTGGACGCCGAGCACCACCTCGACCTCGTCCGTCGCCTCGACGTGCGGCGCACCCCGACGGTGCTCGTGCTGGACGCCGCCGGCCGGGTGGTGCGCCGGGCGTCCGGGGCCCCGACGCTCGAGCAGGCGGCGCACGCCCTGGCAGCGGCCGTGCCGCAGGCCGCGGAGGTGCGGCATGGCTGACCTGGCCCCCATCGACGTCCGCGGCCCGCGCTTCGCCGCCGGGGTGACGACGGTCGTGCTGGCGCTGGTGATGGTGCTCGGCGACGGGACCGCCGGGGTGGCGCTGCTCGCCGTCCAGGCCGTCGTGTTCGCGCTCGGCACGGTCGGGCGCGGCCCGTACGGCTGGGTGTTCGCGCGGCTCGTGCGCCCCCGGCTCGGCCCCACCCGCGAGACCGAGGACCCGCGGCCGCCGCGGTTCGCCCAGGCCGTGGGGCTGGTGTTCGCGCTGCTCGGCCTGGTCGGCGGGCTCACGGGCGTGACGTGGCTGTTCCTGCTGGCCGTGGCGGCCGCGCTGGTCGCCGCGTTCCTCAACGCGGTGTTCGCGTTCTGCCTGGGCTGCGAGCTGTACCTGCTGCTCAGGCGGGTGACGGCCTGACGGCCTGACGGCAGGCACTCCTGGCGGCACGCACCACGACGGCACGCACCACGGCGGGACTACTCCGCGGCCGACTCCGCCAGGGCGGCGCGGACCGCCTCGCGGGCGGGGCCGCCGGCACCGAGCACGGTGCGGATCTGCATCGTGCCGAGCATGCGCGTCATCCCCTCGCCCATGTGGCCGGCGACGACGACGTCGACGTCGTGCTCCCGCAGGAAGCGGGCGATCCGTGCGTGGTGCGACCCCTCGGTGCCCTCGTCGTGCAGGACGTCCCAGCGGACGTCGTGCTCCTGCCAGTCGGTGATGTCGCCGTCCTCGACGACGGCGACGGCGACGCGCTCGGCCTTGCCCCACCGCCGTCCGGTGCTGCCGTCGGACTCCAGGGGGATGCATACGTTCATGGGCCCAGTAGACACCCGGGGCCGGCCGGCGTCGTCGGCGCACTCGCCAGACTGGTGCCGTGACGTTCCGCATCCTCACCGTCTGCACCGGCAACGTGTGCCGCTCCCCGATGGCCGAGCGGTTGCTGCGCAGCGGGCTGGCGGCCCGCTGCGGCGAGCAGGCGGCGGCCGTCGAGGTCTCCAGCGCGGCGGTCGAGGCGCTCCTCGACGCGGCCCGCGGACTGCGGTAACGCGGCTTCTTAGGGTTCGCGCCGGTAGTGGTGGTGACGTGGCCTCCACGCGGGCCGGATCACCACCACTACGGGCGCGAACCTCCGTTGAGGGGGACTCCGGTGGGGGACGGCGGTGAGGACGGCGCGGCGCCACGGTGCGTACCCGACGTCACCCGTCGAGGAGCGTTGCCGTCGTGACAATGGCGGTCATCACGGTGATGACACCGATCATCCACCGGGTCTGGGTGACCGTGCCTGACATCAGCTCGGCACGCAGGGTCTCGAGGCGCGTGGACAGTCTGGCGATGTCGTCCTGAGCTGGGTCCGATGTGGTCGACGGTCTGGGCGTCGACGGCAGTCGCAGGGTCGCCGATGAGTTCTGAGATTCCTTTCGGCCGGTGCGAGCAGCTCTGCTGCGAAGGCCCTCTGCATCTTCTGCGCGTGCGCGTGCGTGGGCAGGAACGCTGCGGTCGGTCCGTGGCTCACGGCGTGCCAGAACGCTCTGGCGCCGGCGAGACGCCAGCCGGCAGGCGTGACCCTGCGTGACAGCACCAACGTGGTGACTCCTTGGTCATCCAGCCTTGATGGTGCTTTCAGTGAGTGTGCACAGGCTCTTGCGCACGTCTTCTGGGAGCAAGAGCGCCTGACCCCTTCCGAGGTACCGCAAGTCCCCGGCGGGCCCGGAGGAACTTCCGAACGCCTGACGCGGGCAACGCCTCTCAGTCCCGGTCGGCCCGCCCCGGGGTTCGCGCCCGAAGTGGTCGTGATGTGGCCTCCGAGCGGGCTGGATCGCCACCACTACCGGCGCGAACCCCCGGTGGGGGCTGCCGCATCAGCATCGCGATCACGTCCGCGCCGACCGGCCGGGAGAGCAAGAAGCCCTGCTGCTCGTGGCAGCCGAGGCCGCGCAGCGCCTCGCACTGCTCCTGCGTCTCGACACCCTCGGCGACGATCGAGACGCCGACGACCCGGGACAGCTCGACGAGCATCCGGACGATGGCGTGGTCGCGCTCGTTGGTCAGCATCCCGGCGACGAAGGACCGGTCGATCTTCAGGCCGTCGTGCAGCAGCTCGCTGAGGTGCCGCAGCGTCGCGGCGCCGGTGCCGACGTCGTCCACGATGAGGTGGACGCCGAGTTGGCGGATCGCGCGCAGGTCGCCGGCCACCGGTGCGAGCTGGTCCTGGGTCGCGGTCTCCGGGATCTCCAGGCGCAGCCGGGCCGGCTCGAGCCCACTGGCCTCGAGGGCGGCGGTGACGGCGTCCTGCAGCTGGCCCGGCGCGAGCCCGGGCAGGCTCGCGTTGACGCTGACCGACGGGACGGCGTGGGGCTCGACCGTGGCGTCCCACCGGACGAGCTGGGCGCAGGCCTCCTCGAACACCCACGAGTTGAGGTCGTGGGCGAGCCGGTGCTGGGTGATCTCACCGAGGAGGCGCGCCGGGCCGACCAGGCCGTGGATGGGGTGCTGCCACCGCAGCAGGGCCTCGACACCGGTGAGCCGGGTGCCCGTAACATCGACGATCGGCTGGTAGTGCAGGCGCAGGTCGCCGGTGACCAGTGTCTGGCCGACCGTCGGCGGGTGGGGGCCGCTGCGTGGTGCGGGGACTTGGCGGGGTGTGCTGCTGCGGACGAGTTCGGCGTGCACGGCCCCGTCGTGCTTCGCCCGGTACATCGCGTGGTCGGCGACGCTCAACAGCGCTTCTGAGGTGCAGTCGGCGTCACCGGCGACGGCGACGCCGACGCTCGCGCCGACGTCGAGGCGGTGGCGGTCGACGGAGAAGGGGTCGTCGAAGCGGCGCAGCAGCCGGTCGGCGATGGTGCGGGCCTCGGCCAGCTCCGTCCCGAGGCACTGGCCGCCGGCCTGGCAGCCGGCGCACATGGGGAGCCGCAGGACCGCGGCGAACTCGTCCCCGCCGATGCGGACGGCGACGTCCTGGGCGCGCAGGGCCGCGGACATCCGGCGTCCGACCGCCGAGAGGAGCAGGTCGCCGGCGTGGTGGCCAAGGGTGTCGTTGACGCGTTTGAAGTCGTCCAGGTCGAGGAACAGCACGGCCGCGCGAGTGTCCGGGTGGGTGGTGGCGGCGTCCAGCTCCCGCTGGAACAGGTCGCGGTTGCCGAGGCCGGTCAGCGGGTCGGTGAGGGCCTGCTGGGCGAGCTGGCCGGTGAGCGCCTCGAGCAGCCTGGCGACCGACGCGATGCTCAGGTGACCGACGTCGTGTCGGACGAGGACGTCGTCGTACCGGCGGTGGTCACTGCGCTGCAGCACGACCGACGTGGCCTCGACGACCGACAGGGAGGCGGGCAGCACGAGGGGGTCCCAGTCGGTGAGCCGTTCGATCGGACGGTGGCCGTGCAGGGCGCTGCCGTAGCCCAGGCGTCCGCTCATCACCCGCTCGAAGGCGTCCCGCATCAGCAGGCCGACCTGCTCGCCCTTGCGCACCAGCAGCGAGTCGAGGTCCGGTCGCCGCCCGAAGACCCGGCGGACCTCGTCGGCCGCGGTCCAGGCGTCGATCGACTCCGCAGGCTGGGAGATGTCCTCCATGAACGGCGTGGCGCTGAGCGAGCCGAGCACGTCGGCGGTCAGGGTGGTCACGCTTAACTCCTCGCCCGACACGCAGGGCACTTGATCGCGTTTCCTCAATGTTCATCGAGTCGCACACCGTGACTCGCACGTCACAGTTGAGCCCGTCATGGTGGAGCTGATCACGGTGCAGGTCGTCGCGGTCAGGTTGAGCCACAGGTTGCTCTGGCAGCGCCGCGGCCAAGTGCGCCGAGTTGCGGCAGGTGCTCGTCGCCTCCGGCTGTCTGCACCGCCTGGGTAACAGTCAGAGCCGACCCGGCCGCGTGCTGGAGATCGCGTTCGGCGACTTCGACGAGGCCGACATCGAGCGGCTCCACGACGACTACACCCGCTGATCCGGCCGGGCTCGCCGGGGCAGCGGCGGATGTTCACGCCGTCGTAGCCGGCGGTGAGGTGCACCGTTCACCGACCCCGGCAGACAGTTCCGTCATGCGCCGACTACCTGCTCTCGCCACCGCCGTCCTCGTCGCCGTCCCGTTGCTCGCCGCCCCAGCCGTGGCGGCGCCGGGAGGCCCGATGGGCCAAGGACCCACGACGTTCGCCGTGCTGGGCGACACCCCGTACGGGGACGCCCAGCGTCAGGCGTTCCCCCCGCTCGTGGACGACGTCAACGCCGACCCGAAGGTGCGCGCCGTGCTGCACGCCGGTGACGTCAAGAGCGGCGGGTCGACGTGCGACGACGCGCGGCTGGCTGACCTCGCCGCCCTGTACGACACGTTCGCCGACCCGTTCGTGATCACGCCGGGGGACAACGAGTGGACCGACTGCCACCGCACCGCCGCCGGCGGCTACCTGCCCACCGAGCGGCTCGCCGCCTTCCGTGAGCTGTTCTACCCCGAGCCGGGCCAGTCGCTGGGACGGCGCACCCTCACCGCCGCGGTGCAGTCGGTCGAGCAGCCGGCCCACGCCGACTACGTCGAGAACGTCCGCTTCACCCGCAGCCAGGTCGTCGTCGCCACCGTGCACGTGATCGGCAGCGAGAACGACCTCGAGCCCTGGTCGCAGCTGCCCGGCGGCGACCAGCCCACCGAACGGCTCGCCGAGTTCGAGGCCCGCCGCGCCGCCAACCTCGACTGGATCGACGCCACGTTCGACGAGGCAGCCCGAGCCGACGCCGCGGGCGTCCTGCTGCTGATGCAGGCCGAGCCCGTCGCCTCTCCCGGCTTCGCCGCCGAGCGGGCGCTGATCGCCGAGCGGGCGGCGGCCTTCGGTCGACCCGTGCTGCTCGTGCACGGCGACGAGCACCGCTACGAGGTCGAGCCCGGCTACGCCGGCGTGCCGAACCTGACCCGACTCGAGACCTTCGGCGACACGGCCTCCGACTGGCTCGCCCTCACCATCGACCCCCGCACCCCGGACGTGTTCAGCTGGCAGCCGCAGCACGTGAACCCCTGACCCGGCCCGCCTTACGATGACGGCGACACCGTGCTGGAGGTCGAGTAGATGGCCAAGACGTTGACGGCGAACCGCGCTCAGGTGCGGGCGGCCTGTCTTATCGTGAAGCGGGCTCAGCGGGGGATCGGGCAGGCGAGCCCCGCGGTGCGCGCCATCGCCGCAGCCAAGCCGGCCCAAGCGACACGGGGAGCCACTCGGGACCGCTCATCGTCGGCCCAACGGGGGGCCTGACGGCGTTCGGCGCCGCCGAGCCGGGGATCCGCGCTCAGCGGTCCGACGCCTCCGGAGCCAGCCGGCCGTACAGCGCGCTGAGGTGCTCGGCCAGCGCCGTCCCGCCCAGGGCGGCGGGCGGGGCGGGCAGCTGCCGCAGCAGCAGGTCGACCGGCAGGTCGGGGTGGCTCGGCAGCGGCGGCGGGTCGGCGCCCTCCCAGAACCCCGCCGCACCGGCGGTGACGTCCGCGTCCAGCGCGGCCGCCGCACCCAGACCCGAGCCACCCACGACCGCCGGCCCCTCGTCGTCCGGCTGATCGGCCGCCGCGACGCCCCGCAGCTCCCGCAGCCGGGCCAGCAGCGCCGTCCGCTCGCGGCCACGCCAGGCCAGGATCCGGAACGGGTCGTCGTCGAAGGCCTCGGCCAGCAGGTAGAAAGTGGCCGCGATGTGCTTGCACGGCACCGCGGCGTCCGGGCACGAGCACGACATCGACAGGTCGCCCACCCGCTGCGGGAACAGCGGGGCGCCCGCGGCGGCGAACACGTCGTCCAGGTCGGTGGGCATCTCCCCGGCGAGCAGCCGGGCGCTGTGGATCGCCTGCTCGGCCAGCGTTACCTCGACCTTCGCCCACACCAGTTCCGGGAACGGGGCGAGCCCGATCCGGACCCGGTACGGCGTCCGGCGGGTGCCCTGCACCGAGGCGCGCACCTCGCCCGGCCCCACGTCCAGCGACACCACCTGGCCCTTGCGGGCGTAGGCGCGGCCACGGGTCAGCCGCGACCCCAGCGCGAAGGACTCCAGCACCTCGATGAAGCGCCGGGACCACCACTGCTCACCGATCCGGCCCCGGGTGCTGCGGGCCACGACCCCGCCGCTCACCGGCCGGGGCGCGGCCGGCGGCGGGAAGGCGGACCAGCGCGACGGGCTCACTCCACCACCGACCCGGCCTCGAGGGTGAACAGCTCGCGCAGCTGCGCGGTGGACAGCTCGGTCAACCAGCCCTCCCCGGTGCCGACGATGCTCGCCGCCAGGCCCCGCTTGTCACGGATCATCCCAGCGATCTTCTCCTCCAGCGTGCCCGCGCACACCAACTTGCGGACCTGCACCGTACGGGTCTGCCCGATCCGGAACGCGCGGTCGGTGGCCTGGTCCTCCACCGCCGGGTTCCACCAGCGGTCGACGTGGACGACGTGGCTGGCCGCCGTCAGGGTCAACCCGGTGCCCCCCGCCTTCAGCGACAGGACCATCAGCGGCGGCCCGGACCGACCGCCGTCCTGGAACCGCGACACCAGCGCGTCCCGCCCGGCCTTGCTCACCCCGCCGTGCAGGTACGCCACCTCCCGGCCGAACCGCGCCGACAGGTAGGTGCGGAGCATGTCGCCGAACTCGGCGTACTGGGTGAACAGCAGCGCCTTCTCACCGGCGGCGAGCACCTCCTCGAGCACCTCCTCCAGCCGCGCCAGCTTGCCGGAGCGGCCCGCCAGCGCGCTGCCGTCGCGCAGGAACTGCGCCGGGTGGTTGCACACCTGCTTGAGCCTGGTCATCGTCGCCAGCACCAGCCCGCGGCGCTCGATCCCCTCGGTGGTCGCGATCCGTTCCAGCATGTCGGTGACCACCGACTGGTACAGCGCCGCCTGCTCCCGGGTCAGCGAGCACACGACGTCCATCTCCACCTTCTCCGGCAGGTCGGTGATGATCGACCGGTCGGTCTTCAGGCGGCGCAGCACGAACGGCTGGGTGAGGGCACGCAGCCTGGCCGCGGCCTCGGCGTCCCCGTGACGCTCCACCGGGACGGCGAACCGCTGCCGGAACTGCGCGGGCTTGCCCAGCAGGCCCGGGTTGGCGAACTCCATCAGCGACCACAGGTCGGCCAGCCGGTTCTCCACCGGCGTCCCGGTGACCGCGACCCGCCGCGGCGCCGGGATCGAGCGGGCCGCGACCGCCGCCTTGGTGGCCGCGTTCTTGATCGCCTGAGCCTCGTCCAGGACGACGCGGTGCCAGGCGACCTTACGCAGCGCGGCCGCGTCCCGGGCGAGGATCGCGTACGTCGTGACGACGAGGTCCGAGCCGGCCACCGCCTCCTCGAACGCCGCGCCGCGGGGGCGCTCCGCGCCGTGGTGCACGTGCACCCGCAGCCCGGGGGCGAAGCGCGCGGCCTCGCGCTGCCAGTTGCCCACCACCGACATCGGGCACACCAGGAGGGTCGGCCCCGTCGGCCCCGTCGGCCCCGTCGGCCTCGTGCCCGGCCGGCCGGCGTCCCGGACGACGAGCGCGAGCAGCTGCACGGTCTTGCCCAGGCCCATGTCGTCGGCCAGCAGGCCGCCCAGGCCGACCGACTCCAGGAACGACAGCCACGACAGGCCCCGCTCCTGGTAGGGGCGCAGGGTGCCGACGAACCCCTCCGGGGCGGGCACCGGCTCCAGCCGCCGCTCCGCCTCACCGGAGAGCAGGTCGCCGAGCCAGCCGTCGGCGTCCACCCCGAGCACCGGCAGCCCGCCCGGCCCCTCGTCCGGGGCGCCGAGCGTGTGCAGCACCTCCCCGACGGTCATCGACCGCCGGCCGCGGCGGGCCAGGAAGGTCCGCGCGCGGGCCAGCCGGTCGGCGTCCACCTGCAGCCACTGACCGCGCACCCGGACCAGCGGCTGGTGGGCCTCGAGCAGCTCGGCGACCTCCCGCTCGGTCAGCGCGTGGTCACCGACCGCGAGCTGCCAGTCGAACTCGACCAGGCCCTCCTGCCCGATGTGGGCGGCGCCCGTGGTGGCACCCGGCTGGCTCGGCGTGGACGCCGTCAGCCGGGCTCCCAGCCGCGCCCCCGGCCGGGTCCACCAGCCGGGCAGGATCACCCCGAACCCGGCGCCGAGTAGCAGGGGCGCGGTCTCCGTGAGGAAGGCGTGGGCGCCGGCGGTGTCCAGGGCCAGGGACGCCGGGCGCGCCGTGCGCAGGGCCGTCTCGAGCGCCGGGTAGAGCCGGACGGCGCGGCCCAGCTCGGCGAGCAGCGTCTCCTGCGGGTCGCTGGTGTGCCGGCGCAGGGCGGTGAGGCCGCGGCCGCGCCACACGGCGGTGGCGTCCACGAGCAGGCTCGGCTCCTGCGCGGCCTGCAGGGCGACGTCGAGGGACCAGGAGTCGGGGGCTGGGTTTGCGGCGTCGTCGGGGGGTTCAGTGGGTTCGGGCGGCTCGACCAGGCGGAAGCAGGCCCGGACGGCGCCGCCGCGGACGGCGTCCCGCTGCCAGTCCTCCAGCGCGGACCGCAGCGCCGCCACGTCAGCGGCGGAGGCGGCGAACTGCCGCTCAGTGCCCAGGAGCGCCGCCCGCCACGCCGCGGCCGGGTGCGCGCCTGCCGGCGTCCCCGCGGCGCACCGAGGGACGCGCGGACCGCGGCGTCCACCAGGGCGTCCACGGCGGCGGCCACCTGCGCGCCCACCGGCCGGCCCGGCACCTCGCACCCCACGGACGCCGGCAGGCCGGCCACCGCGGCCCGCAGCCACTCGGCGTCCGGGCCGGTGACCACGGGCCGCCACGCGGCGCGCGCTCGACCCGGCCCCGCGGCGTCCACCGTGGGCAGCACCCGACCGCGGGCGGCCAGGTCGGCGGCGAAGGCGGCTAGCGCGGCCAGGGCCCGCAGGTCGGCGCCCGGGACGGCACCCGCCTGCGTGACGCGCTCGCCGAGCAGCATGGGCAGGGCGGCGTCGGCGTCCAGCTCGACGGCCGGGACGCGCCACTGCGCGGTCGTCAGGTCTGCGGGCTCCGGCGTCGTGCGGCCCAGTTCGGGGGAGGCGGTGGGCGCCCGCCCGGCGGTCGGCAGGGCCAGCACCGCCACCCGGGGCTCGCAGGGGCCGAGCGGGTCGAGGAGGTCCGAGAGGTGCTCGGCCGGGGCGGCGAAGGGGTGGTCCACGACCCGGGGGCGCCGACCGCGGCGCCGCGGCGGCTCGGCGGGGGCGTCGGCGTCCTCCGCCCACAGGAGGAGACCGCCGGCGGCCTGGGTGCCGGCGGCGTGGGTGCCGGCGGCGTGGGTGCCGGCGTCTTGGCGGCCTGCGCCCTGGGGGCCGGCGTCCTGGGACCACCACCCATGCACGACGATCACAGCGACGGCTCCCTCGGTGCGACGTCCTCGCAGCCACCGCACCTTACCGGCGTCCGGCGTCCCCTTCCCCGAGGTTCGCGCACCGGGTGGCGGTGGTCTGGCCCCGAAACCGGGTGTTCCACCGCCACCCGGTGCGCGAACCTCGGGGGCCGAGGGAGGCGGGGCGAGGCGTCGCGGCCCGATCACCACCACGTCAGGCGCGAACCCCAGTCAGGGGTGGTCAGGCCGCGGCGCTCGTAGGCCCGGTTGAACGACCGCACGCACCGGCGCCCCCAGGCGACCGGGTGGCGCTCATCGGCCATGACGAAGCGCACCACCTCGTGCCCCCAGTCGTGCAGGTCGTCACGCCGCCGCTTGTCGAGCCAGACCCGCTGAGCTGCGGTGGGGTCATCGTCGCGGTACTTCACCTTGCCGTCGGCCTCGACGACGGTCCAGCAGGTCCGCACCAAGAGGTCGACCCGGTAGCGCAGGCCGTCCTGCTGCAGCACCACCTGGGGCTCGGCCGGGGGCAGGCCGAGGTGGATCATCACGCCGCGGGCCACCGACTCCAACGCCGACTCCGCCCGCTTGTCGGCGTGCCGCGCGACCAGGACGGCCCTCGGGTGCCCCGGGGCGCACGGGTTGCGGTCGGCCGCCTCACGCAGGTTGTCGGCACTGATCCCAAGGAGCCGCATCGCGGCGTCCCCGGCTGCCAGCGCCCACGGGAACGACGCGTGGCGGCTGAGGTCCACGACTGTGCGCGCCGGGGAGGTGACGCGGACGCCGTCGACGACGACTATCTCGTCGTCGTCGAGCCAGGCTCGCCGCCCGCGCGCCGACCCGCGGCGTCCGGAACCGCCGTGCCGGGGCGGTTGGCGCGCCACGGTGAGCCGGGCGTCTGGCGGCACCGTCTGAAGGGGCAGGCCGAGGACGACGGCTGCCGACTCGGCGCAGGCCACCGCGCGGGGGCGGCGACTCTGGGCGGCGCGCACCCGCAGGAGGTGGCGCTGGCGGTCGTCGGACGCCTCCCACACCTCCCGCGGGCACCACGCCCCCGTCGCGAGACGCATCAGGTCGCCGCGCTCGACCGCCCAGCGCACGCACGCGCGGGTGAGCCTGCGCCGCTCGGCGTCCGCGAGGGTGACGACGCCGTGGTGCTCTGCCGCGACGGCTGCGAGCCGAGGGTCCACGCGGGCAGGGTGCCTCGGCGCGCGCTTGGCCGTCGGGCGTCATCCACAGGCCGGGGTTCGCACACCCAGTGGCGGTCAAACCCGGCCGTCAGGGGCCTCAGGGCCGCCGCTGGGTGTGCGAACCCCCCGCAGGGCCGCCGCAGGTCAGGGGACCGCCTGGTCGGCGCGCGACGGCGTCGCCGTGGGTGGCGGGACGAATCGGTAGCCGACGTTGCGCACGGTGCCGATGAGCTGCTCGTGCTCGGTGCCCAACTTGGCGCGCAGCCGCCGCACGTGCACGTCGACGGTGCGCGTCCCACCGAAGTAGTCGTACCCCCACACCTCCTGGAGCAGCTGAGCACGGGTGAACACCCGCCCCGGGTGCTGCGCCAGGAACCGCAGGAGCTCGAACTCCTTGTACGTGAGGTTGAGCGGCCGGTTGCGCACCCGCACGGTCCAGGCGTTCTCGTCCACGACGAGGTCGCCCACCCGGGTCTCCCCACCGGGGTCGTCGTCCGCCCGCAGGGGGGTGGCCGTCCGCCCGGCGGCGAGCCGCAGCCGCGCCTCCACCTCTGCCGGCCCGGCCGTGTCCAGCAGGACGTCGTCCATCCCCCAGTCGGCGGCGACCGCAGCGAGCCCCCCCTCGGTGAGGACGGCGATGAGCGGGGCGCCGAGGCCGGTGGTCCGCAGCAGCCGGCACGTCGACCGGGCGGCAGCGAGGTCGCGGCGGGCGTCGAGCAGGACGACGTCCGTCGGCGGGACGTCGACCAGGGCGGTGGGTTCGGCGGGCAGCACCCGGACGTGGTGGGGTAGCAGGGCGAGCGCGGGCAGGACCTCGGCGGACGGCGCGAGGGCGTTCGTCAGCAGGAGGATCTGGGCCAACGCGGTGCCTCCTCACGCGCAGCCGGCCCGGGAGGACCGGCGCCGTCGCACGATGTGCGCGGCAGTGTACGCGGGGCGCGCCGGGTGGCCGTCCACGCGGCACCTCGTGCCAGGATGCCGCGGTGACCCGGCCGGCCCCCGCCCTCATCACCGCAGCGTCCGCGGTGCTCGTCGGCATCGCCGCCTACGCCGGCACGGCGACTCTCGTAGCCGCACTCCTCCTGGGCACCGTGGCGGTCGCCGGCGGGTGGGCCGCCCTGCTCAACCTGCCGACACCCCGGGGCAGCACGACGGTGATCGCCCTCGGCGGCGCCGTGGCCACCGCAGCGGCCGCGCTGACCGACGACTCTGCCCACCTGCGCTGGCTGCCCGGCGTCCTGGCGGTGACGGTGCTCGTCGAGTTCGCCCACCAGCTGTTCCGGCGGGACATGCGTCCGCGTCTCGTCGAGTCGGTGACCGGGGTGGTCTCCGGCGTCGTGGTCGTCGCCTTCGGCGCCGGCTGGCTGGCGGCCCTGCACGACGACGGCGGGGACGGCGTCGTCCTGCTCGGCTCCGCGGGAGCCCTGGCGGCCGGGATGGCCACCGGCCTCCCCTGGCCGCAACGGGTCACCGGGCCCTTCGCGCTGCTCGGTGCGCTGAGCGTCGGCGCGCTCGCGGGTGCACTCCTGCCCGACGAGCGCGCCGTGACCGGGGCCCTCGTCGGGTTCGCCGTCGGGGTCGTCGTCGCGACCTTCGACCGTCTGCTCGCGCACCTGCCGACGGCCGGGCAGGTGCAGGCGGCGACGGCGCGCGCAGTTGCTCCCGTGGCGGCCTCGGGGCTGCTCGTCTACGTGCTGGGCCGCCTGCTCTCCTGAGCCCTGCCCCCTGAGCCCCGCTCCCCAGCGCTGCAGGCGGTCCTCCGCGGCCGCGGCTCAGCGCGACACGAGCCGATCGATCCGGTCGAGGGCGTCCTCGAGGGCTGCCTCGAACTCGGCGTCGGCCTCGTACCGGGACAGCATCGGCCGCATCCGCACCAGCAGCGGGTACTCCGCGACGTCCACCTCGGCGTCCCGGCCGCCGACGTCGCCGTCCCCCTGGTCGAGCTCCTCGGCGCCGGCCGGGGTGGAGCCGCCGCGGCCGGTCACCTCCAGCAGCAGGTGGCCGAGCAGGAAGCTGGAGAACTGGCGGTAGGCGGTCACCGCGGCCTCGTCCCCGAAGCCGCGGGAGGTGAGGTTCTCCAGGAACTCCTCCACGACGCGCAGCGACCGCAGCGGGGGACGCAGCCACGGGGCGGCCGGGTGCCGGGTGGCGACGAGCGGGAACGCGTTCGGGTGCTCGTCGGCCAGTTCCCGGACGGCGTGCGCGAGCCACTGCAGGTAGGCCTGCCAGCCGTCGGCGGGGCCGAACCGGGTCCCGTCCTCGAGGTGGAGGCGGGAGACGAGCCGGTCGACGACCGCCTCGAGCAGGTCCTCCCGGCCGTTGACGTAGCGGTACAGGGACATCGCCTCGACGCCGAGCCGTTCGCCCAGCCGGCGCATGGACAGGGCCGCCAGGCCGTGGTCGTCCAGGAAGCCGATCGCCGCGTCGATGATGACCTCGCGCGACAGCGGCCCCCCTCGGTGCCTGGTCGCAGTCGTCACGCCGTCCATTGTTGCCCCGACGTCGCGGATCCGGGGCGCGGGGGTGCGGGGTGGTGGCCAGGACCACCCGACCGCTGTGACCGCGCGGTCCGGGGTCAGGCGGGCTCGGGAGTAGCGCCGCGTTCGGGACCGGCCGGGTCGCCGCCGGCGGCCGGCGGGTCCGGGACACCGCCGGCGACGGGCGGGTCCGGGACGCCGGAGCCGACGACCGTGACCAGGTCACCCAGACCGGTGGACTCGAGCAGGAACGTCATCATCGGCGGGGGGTTCAGGACCCGGGTGGGGCGTGCGGACCGCGCCAGCACCCGAGCAAGGAACGCGATCGCCGTCGAGTCGAGGAAGCGCACGTGCTGGGCGTCGATCTCCACCGGGTTGCCCAGGTCGAGGACCGCCTCGGCGGCCTCCTCCAGCTCTGCCCGCAGGGCCACGTCGATCTCACCGGACAGGACGACCCGCGTCGTCCCGGCGTAGGTGAGCACGTGCACCGACCCGCCGTCCGCCGCCGGGTCACCGCCAAAGGTGCGCATACGGCGTAAGGTATCGGTCCGGGAAAGGTCCTGGCGATCAGGTGGTGGTCCCGGCGCGCCAGGAGCAGCCTGGACGACAGAGGAGGTCGGCACCCCGGGGGTGGAGAGGCTATGAGCAACGTCCCGGTCGACGGCTCTCTGCTGCGGACCCGGGCCGGCGTGGTCCTCCTCCTCGCCGCGGCCGTCAGCGGCGGGATCGTCGGTGCCACGACGGACGTCGGGAACGCTATCGGTGCCACTCCGCCACCGGACGTCGACACCGTCGTCTCCCCGGTCCCGGTGACCGCCACCCCGGTGCCGCCGCGCACCGTCACCGCACCCGCTCCCCAGCCCACGGACCGCGCCCCGGCTCCAGCACCGAGCACCACGACGAGGACGGTCGTCGTGCTCCAGGCCGTCCCGCCGCCGACGACCCGGACCGTCATCGTCCCGCAGCCTCCGGAGCCGGCCCGCACGGTCACCGTGACGCGCACCGCCGAGCCGACGTCCCTGGCGCCCACCGCCACCGCGCCCACCGCCACCGCGCCCGTCACCGCGCCCGTCACCGCGCCCGTCACCGCGCCGGTCACCTCTGGTCCGGTGCCGACCGCACCGGTCACGTCGCGCTCGGCTACGGCGGCGCCGACGACCAGCAGCCCGCCCACCTCCCCGACGACAGAGCCCGGGACCACGACGTCCGGCCCCTGAGCCGGCACGGCAGGTGACATCTGCCGTCGACGGACCGCAGGGCGTGGCAGGAAGCGCCACACACTGCACGCTGAGGCCGGTGGCAGGCTGGCGGGCATGTCCGACGAGCTGTGCTTCACCCCGGCCACCGAGCTCGCGGCGATGGTCCGCGACCGGCGGGTCTCCGCCCGTGAGCTCCTCGAGGCCCACCTGGACCGGGTCGAGCGGGTCAACCCGGTGATCAACGCGATCGTCACCCTGGACGCCGAGGACGCCCGCCGCCGGGCCGCGGCAGCCGACCAGGTCACCGCTCGCGGCGGCACGACGGGGCCGCTGCACGGCCTGCCCGTGGCGCACAAGGACACCCACCTCACCGGGGGCATGCGCACGACCTTCGGCTCGCCGCTGCGGGCCGACTTCATCCCGGACGACGACGAGCTGGTGGTCGAGCGGGTGCGCCTGGCCGGCGGCGTCCGGGTCGGCAAGACCAACACCCCGGAGTGGGCGGCCGGGTCGCACACCTTCAACCCGGTGTTCGGTGCCACCCGCAACCCGTACGCCACCGACCGCAGTGCCGGCGGGTCGAGCGGGGGGTCGGCGGCCGCCCTGGCCGCCGGGCTGGTGCCGCTCGCCGACGGCAGCGACATGGGCGGCTCGCTGCGCAACCCCGCCGCGTTCTGCAACGTGGTCGGGCTGCGTCCCAGCCCGGGCCGGGTGCCCTCGGCGCCGCAGCTCATGGCGTGGGCAGACCTCAGCGTCCAGGGCCCGATGGGCCGCACCGTCTCGGACGTCGCACTGGCCCTGGCCGCGATGGCCGGCCCGAGCCGGCGCTCGCCGATCTCCCTGGAGGAGCCGGGTTCCTCCTTCGCCCCGCCGCTCGAGGAGCCCACCCGCGGGCTGCGGGTGGCCTTCGCCCCCGACCTCGGCGGCCGGGTCCCGCTGGACCGGGCGGTGCGCGACGTCCTCACCGGCCAGGCGGCGGTGCTCGAAGGGCTCGGCGCCGAGGTGACCGAGGACTGCCTGGACCTCGACGGGGCCGACGAGGTGTTCGCCACGCTGCGCGCGTGGCAGTTCGTCACCACCTACGGGGACCTCGTCCGCGAGCACCCCGACCAGGTCAAGCCGGCCGTGCACTGGAACGTCGAGCGCGGCCGGGAGCTCACCGCCGAGGACGTCGGACGCGCCCACGTGCTGCGGACCCGCCTGTACCAGCGGGTGCTCGACTTCTTCGACCGCTACGACGTCCTCGTCGCGGCCACCACCCAGGTGGTGCCGTTCCCCGTCGAGCAGGAGTACCCGACCGAGATCGACGGCCAGGAGCAGCAGGACTACCTGCAGTGGATGCGCTCGTGCACCCTCGTCTCGGCGACGACCCTGCCGGCGCTGTCGGTGCCGGCAGGGTTCACCCCGGACGGGCTGCCGGTCGGTCTGCAGGTCGTCGGCCCCCCGCGGGGGGACCGTCGGGTGCTCGAGGTCGGCTACGCCTACGAGCAGGCCACCGGCCACGGACGGCGCCGGCCGAGCCTGTCGTCGTCCAGGTCGGGGTAGCCGGCGGGATAGCCGACGGCGGTGGGCGGCGGGGCAGGCGGGCCTACACGAACGCGTACAGCAGCGCGGCGAGGGCGAAGCCGACGAGGCCGATCAGTGTCTCCATCACCGTCCACGTCTTGAGGGTCGTCTTCACGTCCATCCCGAGGAAGCGGCCGACGAGCCAGAAGCCGGAGTCGTTGACGTGCGACAGCACCGTCGACCCGGAGGCGATCGCGACGACGATCAGCGCGACGGCCACGGAGGACAGGTCCGACGCCGCGACGACCGGCGACATCAGACCAGCGGTCGTCGTCAGCGCCACGGTGGCCGACCCCTGGGCTACCCGCAGCGCGGTGGCGACGAGGAACGCGGCCAGGATCACCGGCAGCCCGATCGCGTCCAGGCTGTCGGCGAGCGCCTCCCCGATGCCGGAGGCACGCAGCACGCCACCGAACATGCCGCCCGCTCCGGTGACGAGGATGACCGAGGCGACCGGTCCGAGCGAGGAGTTGACGATCGACTCGACCTCGCTGCGGCTGAACCGCTCCCGCCCGAGCACCCACATCGCCACAAGTGTCGTGATGAGCAGGGCCACCGACGTCTGGCCGACCAGCCGCAGGGCCTGGACGGCGGTGGACTCGCCGTCGATGACGCCGGCCGTGGCGAGGGTGTTCAGACCGGTGTTGAGCAGGATCAGCACGAGCGGCAGCAGGAGCAACCCCAGCACCGTGCCGAAGGCGGGGCGGCGGACGTGGGTGCGCTCGCCCACGGCCACGTCCCCCGCGGACGCCGGCGGGGCGTCGTCCGGCCGCTCGAGGTCGTCCCGGCCGCCGAACGGTGAGTTCTCCGGCAGCGCAAGGGGATACCGCCCACCGGCCCACAGCCCGAACAGGTAGGAGGCGATGTACCAGGTCGGCAGCCCGATGAGCAGGCCGACGACGAGGACGAGGCCGATGTCCGCGCCGAGGATCCCGGCGGCGCCGACCGGGCCGGGGTGCGGCGGTGTGAAGGCGTGCATGACGGCGAACGCCCCGGCCGACGGGAGGGCGTAGGTGAGCAGCGAGCCGCCGAAGCGCCGGGCCACGCTGAAGATGATCGGCAGCATGATCACGAAGCCGGCGTCGAAGAAGATGGGGAAGCCGAACAGCAGCGAGGTCACCCCGAGGGCGAGCGGCGCACGCTTCTCCCCGAACCGGTTGACGAGCGTGTCGGCAAGCACGTTCGCCCCGCCCGTGACCTCGAGCAGCTTGCCGATCATCGCGCCGAGGCCGACGAGCAGCGCGACGGAGGCCAGCGTCGAGCCGAAGCCCGCCAGCAGGATGTCGACGATGTCGCCGACCGGGATCCCGGTTGCCAGCGCGGTGAGCAGGCTGACCAGGACGAGCGCGACGAACGCGTGCAGCCGCAGCCGCATGATGAGGAACAGCAGGACGGCGACGGCGGACGCGGCGACGAGCAGCAGCGGCCCGGTGCCGTACGCCGGCTCGATGGACTCCACGTCGAGCCCCTCTCCCGAGGCGACAGGTGCGTGGTGCCCACTATGGCCGCTTTGGCCAGGTTCGCATCTCGGCGGCAGGGGCCGCTCGGCCGGTGCGCCCGCGGCTCAGTCGGTGCGGCCGGCTCGGCCGGTGCGGCCGCGGGTCAGCGGGTGCGGCCGACCCGGTTGCGGGTCAGCTCCTCGCGCAGCTCGTCGTCGTCCATGACGAGGTAGACCAGCCCGCAGTCCTGCGGCCCGGTCGCGCCCGGGACGCACAGCGTGCACGGCTCGCCCGGTCGCAGCGGGCACCGCGCGGCCGGACGACGGCGGGCGCCGCCGGCGGGGCGCTCGGGCGGGCTGGGGCTCACGTGCGGGTCAACCGCCGGAGCGGGGCGGGTATGCCACACCGCTGCACAGTGGTGACCAAGGTCCTGATCGCCACCGGGGGAGGAGGAACTGCCTGGTGCGTCGTCCGCGTCACGCGCACGGCCCGTTCCTCACCTCATCTTCCTCCTCCTCATCTGGCGATCACTGCGGCTCGCCTGGCGATCACTGCGGCCGAGGACGGCGCAGAACTGCCGGATCAGCGCCGCGAGAACCGTCGAGTCGTGACGGCCCGCGCACCGCAGCGCGGTCCCTACGCTTCACCCCATGTCTCGCTCCGGCCCGCTCGCAGGCACCGTCGTCGTCGACCTGACCCGCGCTCTGGCGGGCCCGCACGCCGGGATGATGCTCGGCGACCTGGGCGCCCGGGTGATCAAGGTGGAGACCCCCGGCACCGGTGACGACACGCGCGGCTGGGGGCCGCCGTTCGTCGAGCCAGTGGGCGGGGGGCAGCGACAGTCGACGTACTTCCTGTCCTGCAACCGCAACAAGGAGTCGATCGCCCTGGACCTCAAGAGCGACGAGGGCCGCGACGTCCTGGAGGCGCTGGTTCGCAGGGCCGATGTGCTGCTGGAGAACTTCCGGCCCGGGGTGCTGGACCGGCTCGGGTACTCCACCGGGCGGCTGGCCGAGCTGAACCCGCGTCTCGTCGTCCTGTCGATCTCGGGGTTCGGGCACGACGGCCCGGAGGGCGGGCGCGCCGGGTACGACCAGATCGCCCAGGGCGAGGCGGGGCTGATGTCGTTGACCGGGTCCGGGCCGGAGGACCCGCAGCGGGTCGGCGTGCCGATCGGCGACCTGCTCGCGGGAATGTACGGGGCCTACGGCGTGCTCGCCGCCCTCCTGGAGCGGGAGCGCACCGGTCGGGGCCAGGTGGTGCGGACGTCGCTGCTGGCGGCCATCGTCGGCGTCCACGCCTTCCAGGGCACCCGGTGGACCGTGGCCGGCGAGGTGCCCCACGCGCAGGGCAACCACCACCCGTCGATCTGCCCGTACGGCTTGTTCCGCTGTGCCGACGGCGCGGTGCAGATCGCGGTCGGCAGCGAGGGCCTGTGGCAGCGCTTCTGCGCCGAGTTCGGCCTGGACGCCACCGCGGACGGGCTGGCCACCAACGCCGAGCGGGTCGCCAACCGGCAGCGAGTCATCGACCTCGTCGAGAACGCGTTCGCCGGCACCGAGGCCGAGCGGCTGCTGCCCCGGCTGGCGGCGGCCGGGATCCCGGCGGGCAAGGTCCGCACCCTCGACGAGGTGTACGAGTGGGACCAGACCCGCTCGCAGGGGCTGCTCGTCGACGTCGAGCACCCCACGCTGGGCCGGGTGAGCCTGCCCGGGCCGCCGCTGCGGTTCTTCGCCCCGGGCCCGGACGGCGAGACCGAGACGACCCGCACCGACCACCGCCCGCCGCCGCTGCTGGACGGCGACGCCGACGCCGTCCGGGCGTGGGTGGAGTCGCTGTGACCGCCGCCGGACGCCGGCTGGGCGCGCTGGAGCTCGTCGACCTCGTCCTGGACGACGACTCGTTCAGCCGCTGGGACGCCGCGCCGCTGGCGGTCAGCGCGGACGACGACTACGCCGCCGAGCTCGCCGCCGCCCGCGAGCGCACCGGCCTGGACGAGGCCGTCGTCACCGGCGAGGGCCGGATCAACGGCCGCCGGGTCGCCGTGATGGCCACCGAGTTCGCCTTCCTCGCCGGGTCGATCGGCGTGGCCGCCGCCGAACGGCTCGTCCAGGCGGTCGAGCGGGCCACCGCCGAGGGGCTGCCGCTGCTGGCGGCGCCGGTGTCCGGCGGCACCCGGATGCAGGAGGGGACGGTCGCCTTCCTGCAGATGGTGAAGATCTCCGCCGCGATCGCCGAGCACAAGTCCGCCGGGCTGCCCTACCTCGTCTACCTGCGCCACCCCACCACCGGTGGCGTGCTCGCCTCCTGGGGCTCCCTCGGCCACGTCACCGTCGCCGAGCCCGGTGCGCTCGTCGGCTTCCTCGGCCCACGGGTGTACGAGGCCCTGTACGGCGAGCCGTTCCCGCCCGGGGTCCAGGTCGCGGAGAACCTCTTCGCCCGCGGCCTGGTCGACGCCGTGCTGCCGCCGCAGGAGGTGGCCGCCGTCCTGGACCGCGCCCTGACCGTGCTGCTGTCCCCCCGCGAGGGCCTGCCGGAGGTGCCCGAGCTGCCGCTGGAGGACCTGCCCGACGTCCCCGCCTGGGAGTCCGTCACCCGCTCGCGACGGCAGGACCGGCCCGGGGTTCGCCGGCTGCTGCGGTACGCGGCCTCCGACGTCGTCCCGCTCAACGGCACCGGTGAGGGCGAGGCCGACCCCGGCCTGCTCATCGCCCTGGCCCGCTTCGGCGGGGCCCCGTGCGTCGTCCTCGGCCAGGACCGCCGCGGGCAGACCTCGGAGTCCCCGCTCGGCCCGGCCGCGCTGCGCGAGGCACGCCGCGGGATGCGGCTGGCCCGTGAGCTGCGGCTGCCGCTCGTCACCGTCATCGACACCCCCGGCGCCGCCCTGTCCAAGGAGGCCGAGGAGGGCGGGCTGGCCGGTGAGATCGCCCGCAGCCTCGCCGAGCTCGTCACCCTCGACGCGCCCACCGTCTCCCTGCTGCTCGGCCAGGGCACCGGCGGCGGCGCGCTCGCGCTCGTGCCCGCTGACCGGGTGGTCGCAGCGCAGCACGCCTGGTTGTCGCCGCTGCCGCCGGAGGGGGCCAGCGCCATCGTCCACCGGGACGTCGAGCACGCGGCCGAGATGGCCGACAAGCAGGGGGTCCGCTCGCTGGACCTGCTCCGCGCCGGCATCGTCGACCGGGTGGTCGCCGAGCACCCGGACGCCGCGGACGAGCCGGAGGACTTCTGCCGCCGGGTCGGGCAGGTGCTCCAGCACGACCTGGTCCGGCTGCTCGAGGCGGACCCGCGCCAGCGCTACGCCGACCGGCTGGCCCGCTACCGGTGCCTCGGCGTCCACTGAGCCGCCGGCGTCCAGGGGGCCGCCGGCGTCCACTGAGCCGGCGGCGTTCACGGGGCGGCCTACCCTGGGGGTGTGGCCGCTGACGTGCTCTCCGACGCGCTGCGCAGCCGAGGCCTGCGCAGCACGCCGCAGCGGCGGTGCGTCCTGGACGCCGTCGACGAGCTCGGGCACGCCACCGCCGAGCAGGTCGCCGCGCACCTTCAGGGGCGCGGCCCGGAGGTCAGCCTGGCGACCGTCTACCGGACCCTCGAGCTGCTCGAGGACCTGGGCCTGGTCACCCACGCCCACCTCGAGCACGGTGCGCCCACGTACCACTCGACCCGCCCGCAGGAGCACCTGCACCTCGTGTGCCGGCAGTGCGGCCGGGTCCAGGAGGCGTCCGCCGAGCACGGCCACGCCCTCGCCCGAGGGATCCGCAGCGAGCACGGCTTTCGCACCGACGTCCGGCACCTGGCCCTGCACGGGCTGTGCAGCGACTGCGCCGCGGCCCACGAGCCCGGGCCCGCCCCTGGGGAATCCGACCTGTCCGCCCGACGCTGAGGACGACGTGACCGAGACCACCACCCAGTACCGCAGCCCGCTGCTCGACCGGCACGGCGCTGTCGAGGGAGAGGGCCCGGACGCCGGGGTCGCCTGGCACTACGGCGACCCGGTGCGCGAGCAGCGGCTGCTCGAGCAGGGGCTCGGCTTCGTCGACCTGTCCCACCGCGGTGTCGTCACCGTCACCGGGCCGGACCGCCTGTCCTGGCTGCACTCGCTGACCACCCAGCACGTCGCGGACCTCCCCCCGCGCGCCAGTGTCGAGGACCTCGTCCTGTCCCCGAAGGGGCACGTCGAGCATGTCCTGCACCTCGTCGACGACGGGGAGGCGACGTGGATCACCGTCGAGCCGGGCACCGCGCCGGCGCTGGCCGGCTGGCTGGACTCCATGCGGTTCATGCTGCGGGTGCAGGTCACCGACGTCACGGCGCAGTGGGCCGTGCTCGGCGAGCCGGTGCGCCGGGAGTCGGCGCCCGGGGAGCCGCTGGCCTGGGTCGACCCGTGGCCGCGGACCGGGCCGGTGAGCGCCCGGTACAACCCCGTGGACGACGACGCCCACCCCGGGGCTACCCGGCCGTGGCGGGAGGTGCTCGTGCCCCGCGACCGGCTCGTCGACCACGTCGGTGACTGGGACCTGGCCGGCACCTGGGCGGCGGAGGCGCTGCGGGTCGCCGCCTGCCGGCCGCGGTTCGGGTTCGAGACCGACCACCGCACCATCCCGCACGAGGTGGACTGGCTGCGCACCGCCGTCCACCTGCGCAAGGGCTGCTACCGCGGGCAGGAGACCGTCGCCCGGGTGCACAACCTGGGCCGTCCGCCCCGGCGGCTCGTGCTCCTGCACCTCGACGGCTCCGGGCACCACCTGCCGCCCCGCGGCAGCGAGGTTCTCGGCCCGCAGCGAGCGGTCGGGTTCGTCACGTCGAGCGCCCGTCACCACGAGCTCGGACCGGTCGCGCTGGCGCTGGTCAAGCGCTCCACCCCGGTGGACGCCGTGCTCACGGTCGACGGGGTCGCCGCCGCGCAGGAGGTCCTCGTCGGCGCCTGAGCCGCTCAGTCGGGCTCAGTCGGGCTCAGTCGGGCTCGGTCGGGCTCAGGCGCCGGCGAACCGTGCCGGCGGCTCGCCCGCGGACTCGGGTGACGGCTCCCGCGGACCGG
This sequence comes from Kineosporiaceae bacterium SCSIO 59966, assembly GCA_020881835.1. NCBI lineage: Bacteria > Bacillati > Actinomycetota > Actinomycetes > Kineosporiales > Kineosporiaceae > Kineosporiaceae bacterium SCSIO 59966. The sequence goes on along the minus strand of CP052876.1, from coordinate 2,746,848 downwards.
TCTCGGCGGCCACGACGACCCGGTCCCGGCCGCGGCGCTTCGCCTGCTGCAGGGCGCCGTCGGCGCACCGCAGCGCGCTGCCCACCGACCGCTGCCGGCTGACCCCGATCGACACGCTCACCCGCAGCCCCTCGGCGAAGCCCCCCCAGTCCTGCGAGCGCACCGCCGCCAGCACCCGGGTGGCGACCCGCTCGGCGTCCCGCTGCTCCCCGGGCACGAGGACGACGAACTCGTCCCCGCCGTAGCGCACGACGAGGTCGTCGGCGCGGCAGTGCCGGCGCAGCAGCTCGCCGAGGCGCACCAGGACGGCGTCGCCGACGGCGTGCGAGTGCTCGTCGTTGACCCGCTTGAAGTGGTCGATGTCGACGAACACCGCGCTGTAGCGGCCGCCGGCGGCCAGCCGGTCCTCCAGCAGCCGCCGGTTGCCCACCCCGGTCAACGGGTCGAGCCGGGCGCTGGCCACGGCCGTCGCGCTCTCCTCGGAGAGCTCGGCCAGCAGGATGCGGTGCCGCAGCGACTCGTAGCGGTCGGTCCGGTCGGTCAGCAGCTCCCTGATGGCGTACCGGGCCAGCTCGCGCCACTCGGTGGCGGCCGCCGTGGGCGGCCGGCCCGCGGCGGCGACCTGGGCGGCGACGGCGAACGACCAGGCCAGCAGGACGTCGTCCGTCGTGTCCCGGCGGGCGGCGGCGACGTGCTCGGCCGCGGTCTCGCCGTCCCCGGCCTCGGCCGACAGCAGGGCCAGCGCGGTGTGCCCGAGCCGGGTCTCCGGCAGGGTCTCGCGCGGCGGGACGCCGTCCCACCTGGTGGTGAGCATCAGCCACGCCCCGTCGGTGTCCCCCAGCCGGTGGCGGAGGAAGCCCTCGTGCAGGTCCGCGCGGTGGGCGAACTCGTCGTGGCCCAGGCGCTGGGCGAGACGCCGCAGCCGGTACACCCGGCTGAGGCTTTCCAGGTAGTGCGCACGTGCCTGCTCGTGGTCACCGGTGAGCTCGACCACGACACCCCACAGGGTGCGGGTCAGGGCCGCCTGGGCGAGCACGACGGCGTCCAGAAGGAGGCTGCCGCCGGGGTGCCCCAGCAGGCTCATCTGCATCGCGTCGGACTGCTCGTACAGGTGCAGCCGGCGCAGCGCCAGACCGATCGCCTGGGTGGCGGACAGGTGCTGGTAGGTCAGCGGGGCGCCCTCGACGAGCCGGGTCGCCGCCGCGATCCGGTCCATCGCCTCGGCCGGGTGACCGCGTTCGAGGTCGAGCTCGGCGAGCAGGCTCAGGCCCTTGGCCCGCCACAGCGGGTCCAGCGGGTCCGCCGGTCCGGCGAGTACGGCGCGCGCCTGCTCCTCGGCCTCGTCGAGCCGGCCGAGCTCCTGGGCGACGATGGCGGCGAGGTAGTGCAGGTAGCGCTGGGTCCGGTCGTCGCCGGCGAGGCGCGCGACCGGGAGCAGCCAGGCGCACGCGGCGGCAGCCTGCTCGTGGTCCCCGACGAGGTAGCGCCCGTGCGCCACCATCACAAGCGGGTGCAGCGGCCCGAAGTCGCCCACGCGCTCCAGCGCACCGGCAGGTCCCCGCACGGGCACGTCCCCCGTCCTGCTCGGCATACCCGACCACCTCGTCCTTCTTGCCCGCCGGTATCGGCACCGAACCCGCCGACCTGTACTGGGCGCAGTTGTCCGGGTCACCCGTCCGGGTGGACTCGCGGGTGCGGACGGCGCGCGACAGGCCGGTGCCCACCTGCAGTGCGGGGACATGGAGGCAGGTCGACGACCGGCGGGAATCGCCCAAGGCTGGGCGACCCGGTCGGCCGCTGCGGGGCAGGTCGAGCGCCGGCTCGTCGCCACGGTGGGGCCGGTGGAGGCCTTGTGCGGATGGCTGGGGCTGGTCAGACGCGCTTGAGCCGGGCCGACAGGTGCGGCTGCATCTCCTGGCCCATCGCCGCCATGTCCATCACCCACATGAGGTCCCCGTCGACGAGGCCGTACATCCGTTGCGCCGCCGTGTACTCCTTGGCCGTGCTCGTTCGTGCCACGACGTCGGTGACGAGGTCGATGCGCGGTCCCTGGACCCGGCCGAGGTAGATCTCGGATATCCCGGTCGGGTGGGCGAGCAGCACCTCGATCTCGGTGCCGGGCTGGTCGGCCTGCTCGGGGTGGGCGCCGTCGTCCGCCGGCTGCGGCACCCGCCAGTACCCGGTCTCGGAGGCGAGCCGCCGGACCTGGTTGCCGTCGTCGTCCAGCAGCCAGGCCTGCGAGCGGTAGTGCAGGAACGGCCGCCCGTCGTGGGAGAACTCGACCTCCTGCCCGAAGCGGCGCTCCTCTATCGTCGGGTAGCCGACGACGCCGGCGCCCTCCCAGCGACCGATCAGCCAGGCCAAGGGGACCAGTGCCGGGGGCGTGTCCGGCCCGATCTCGATCGGCACGTCAGCTCTGGCCCTTGTACAGCTTGTACACCGTGTAGACGGCGAACCAGCCGATGACGAGTGACGCCAGCACGAGGAGGGCGGTGAAGACGGCTTCGAGCATGTGCCGATGGTAGCCCGGGGCTGTTCAGTGCCCCGGGTGGTTCAGTCCGCGGCGGACAGGGCGCCGACGGAGACCCGGCGCTCCACCTCGGCGTCCAGGGCGTCGGCGACCTGTTGGACCTCGCGGCGGACCGCCGAGACATGCCTCTCCAGCGCGGCGAGCTGCTCGACCGCGCCGGTGAGCTCGTCGTCGGTCAGGTCGGCCGGCTGACTGAGGTGGACGTCGTCCACGGCCACCTCGTCGGCGCGGCGGCGCCGCGGCGCAGTGGACGGGCGTGGCTCGGCGAGGTGGGTCCCTGAGCTGCGGCGTGCCCGGTCGACGAGGACGGCGCTGAGCGCGGCGACCAGCTCAGCGTCGCTGCCGCCGCGGACGGCGTGGCCTGTGCCGTTGCGGCGTCGGTCGAGCTCGGCGCGCAGCAGGTCCAGCCGGCCCTGCAGGAGACGGCGACGGTAGGACAGCTCGTCCTCCTCCTCGGCCGCCTCGGCCCGCAGCGCCAGCAGCTCGTCGTCCCCCAGTGAGCCGGCACGCTCGACCAGACCAGGCTGCAGCACCCGGTCCAGACGGCGATGAGCCAGTGTGACCTCGTCGCTCACGACGTTCCCCTCCGGTCGGTGGTACCCAGCAGAGTACGCGCCTCGTCGGTCGACAGCGGCGGTCGTTGCAGCTCAGTGGACAACCGGGCTGCCCGCTCGACGAGCTCGACGTTGCCGGAGACCGGCCGGCCGCGGTCGTACATGAGATTGTCCTCCATGCCGACCCGCAGGTGCCCGCCGAGGGACAGGGCCGCGGCCATCACCGGCAGGTGGCTGCGTCCGATCCCGGTGGCCGACCAGGAGGTGACCTCCGCCGGCAGCATCTGCACCGCGGCCACCACCGCGTGCGTCGTCCCCGGCATCCCGCCAGGGACGCCGGTGACGAGGTCGACGTGGACGCGCCCGCCGAACGGGAGGCCGTGGGTGTCGATGAGGCGGCGCAGCGAGGCGACGTGTCCGAGGTCGAAGATCTCGAACTCCGGCACGATCTGCCGCTCCCGGGCCTGGACGTACAGGTCCGACATGAGGTGCCAGGGATTGAGGAAGACGTCGTCGCCGAAGTTCACGCTGCCGCAGGTCAGCGAGCAGGAGTCCGGCAGTGCGTCGAGCACCCGCAGGCGGCTGTCGAGGCTGTCGTGGACGCTTCCCCCGGTGGACAGCTGGACGACGAGGGAGGTCTGCTCCCGGAGAGCCTCGACGGTGGCCTTCAGGCGGCCGAGGTCCAGGGTCGGGCGGTGCTCGTCGTCCCGGATGTGCACGTGGACCATCGCAGCCCCGGCGGCCTCGCACGCCTGGGCCTCGGTGACGAGCTCCTCGAGGCTGGTCGGCAGCTGGGGCCACTGGGCCTTGTCGACCTCGGCCCCGGTCGGGGCGACAGTGATGAGCGTGCCGGTCATGCGGCGAATCCTGGCAGAGGCGCCCGACGTGCGGTGCTTGGTGCTTGGTGCTGGGTGCTCGGTGCGCGGCTGTGGCCTGCGGCTGTGGTGTGCGAGACCCCCGCGCCCTGCCGGGGAACAGAGGCGCGGGGGCTCGCGGCCCTGCTCGTCGAGCATCCCGGCACCGTGGTCCGACCGGCCATGCCGCAATGACGCCAATCGTCGGTCGGTAGCGCGCGGTGCGCAGCCAGTGAGCCCACACGCAGCTGGGCTCACCGCGGTTCGTGCTTGCTCTGGGCTTGCATTTGCTTGCTGTAGATAGCACCATGGGGGCATGTCGGCGATGAGGGTGACCGAGCAGCTCGGTGACTACCTGCGGGAGCAGCGTGAGTCCGCGAAGCTGTCCCTGCGTCAGCTCGCTGAGGCCGCCGGGGTGTCCAACCCGTACCTCAGCCAGGTGGAGCGCGGGCTGCGCAAGCCGAGCGCTGAGGTGCTGCAGCAGATCGCGAAGGGGCTGCGCATCTCCGCCGAGGCGCTCTACGTCCGGGCTGGCCTGCTCGAGGACCACGGCGACCGGATCGAGGTGGAGACCGCCGTGCTCGCCGACCCCCACCTCACCGAGCGACAGCGTCAGGTTTTGCTCGACATCTACACGACCTTCCGGACCGAGAACGAGCGGGAGGGTGCTGCGTCGCAGGGCGTCGTCGAGGCCGTCGACGAGGCGCTGGCCGGAGCGGCTGGCGCGCAGGCCACGCGCCAGAGCAGGCGGCGGGCGACCGCGACGAAGCAGACCGGGACCAAGCAGACCGGGACCAAGCGGATCACTCCGAAACCGGCTGCGACGACGCGGACCGGGGCGAAGCGGGCTGCGACGAAGCGGACTTCGACGAAGACGGCCACCACCCGTACACGCACGCCGGCCAAGCGTCCGGCGTCCGAAGGAGGAAACTGACATGCCGATCACCGACGAGATCAAGAAGACCGCCGCCGACACCGGCTACGCCGTCGTAGGCGTCACGGACCTGGCCGTCGAGCGGCTGCGCGAGGCGCAGGCCCGCGCCGCGAAGGTCCGGGCCGAGCTCGAGGTGGGCAAGGTGTCCGACCGCGTGCAGCACGCGCCGACGTTCGCGATCACCAAGGGCCTGGAGGCCGCGGGGCGGGTCGAGGAGGCCTACGAGGGCCTGTCTGAGCGCGGCAAGAGGCTCGTCGAGCGTATCCGCCACCAGCGGGCCACCCAGGAGCTGCTCGCCCAGGGCAAGACGGCGGTGTCCCGCACCAAGGCCGCCGTGACGACAGTGCGTCGGGGCGCCGAGGACGTCGAGACCGCCGTCAAGGCCACGGTGACGACCGCGACCCGGGAGGCCGGCGAGGCCACCGAGCAGGCACGGCGGACCACGCGCACGGGTACCACGGGCACCCAGGCGGCGGCCAAGCGCACGGCGAGGACCACTCGCAAGCGTGCCGCGGCGACCAGGACGGCCGCCAAGGGCGCCGCGACGTCCGCCGCCAAGACCGCCGAGGCCGCGGCTGAGGCGACCGAGGCCGCTGCCGGTAAAGTAGGGGACTGAGAGTCCTCCGAGTTCCGAGGCTGCCCCCCCGGCCTCGGTCCCCTGGGTCACTGACCCGGGGTCAGGCCCCGTCCTGGCGCCCCCCCCGCCGGACGGGGCCCTTCACGTTCTCGAACCCCATCGCGCCCTCCCCCCGTGATCATGCAATTCCGCCACCCCCGTCCTCTCCGTGATCATGCAATCCCGCCACCCGTACCCGAGGTTTGCATCGCAAAATGCTGTACGTTTCTGTAGTGATGGTCCGACGCTCTCGGTCCTGCTCATTTGCGGCGTAGTTCCTGAGTGGCCGGAGGGGACTCAGGCGATTGTTGCGGTCCGCCCCCCTGCCGCCAAGTGTCTTGGCGCACACGTCCGCTGCTGGGGACGCTGTCCTCCTGAGGACGGCGCGTAACGACTCATCACGCGTGGCTCTGGGATGACCACGCCTTGGTTCCGTACGTGCCGCACTCCGTAGTCCCGGTCGGATCATTCTGGACATGACAACCACCTAGGTGAGCCGGTGGACTCGCGGGGAGCCTCAGCGTCCGTCAGCAGAATGCTGGGTTTCTTTCATGTTTTCCGGCGTGTCGTGCCGCCAGCTCAGCATTGTGCAGGCAATTGGTGACGCTGCAGGGTGGCGGGATTGCATGATCACGGGGAGGGTGGGCAGGGTGGCGGGATTGCATGATCACGGAAGGGGTGGGGTGGCGGGATTGCATGATCACGGGGGAGTGGGCCGGGGGTTAGAGGGCCTTGCCGGGGTTGAGGATGCCGAGGGGGTCGAACAGGTCCTTGATGCTCTGCTGCAGGTCGTGGGAGACCTCGCCGAGCTCGGTGCGCAGCAGGGAGCGCTTGAGCTGCCCCACGCCGTGCTCCCCGGTGATGGTTCCTCCGAGAGACAGCCCGAGCCGCATGACGTCGGCGAACGCGAGCTGCGCCCGCTCGGCCGCTGCGGGGTCGGTTGGGTCGAACACGACCGTGGGGTGGGTGTTGCCGTCGCCGACGTGCGCCGGGCAGGCGATCCGGACGTCGCGCTCCCCGGCGATCCGTTCCAGACCGGCGAGCAGGTCGGCCAGCCTGGCGCGAGGCACCGCCACGTCGTCGACGAGCAGCGTGCCGAACTGCTCCAGCGCTGTGATCGCCATCCTGCGGGCGGTCAGCAGCAGCGCCGACTCCTCGGCGTCCGAGGCGACCGCGACGTCCACGGCTCCCTCGTCGGCGCAGATGCGTCCCATCTCGGCGACGTCCTGCTCGGCGAGCCCGGCCCGGTCGGACTGGGCGATGAGCATCGCGCTGGCGTCCGGCGGCAGCCCCATGTCGCGAAGGGCCTGCACCGCCGCGACGGTCGTCGCGTCGAGGTACTCCAGCAGTGACGGCGACAGGCCGCTGGACATGATGCGGTTGGCGGCCGCCAGCGCGGCGGGGACGGCGCCGAACACGGCCGCGACGGTGAGGGCAGGCGGCGGCGCCGGGCGCAGCGACAGCGTGGCCCGGGTGACGACACCCAACGTCCCCTCCGAGCCGACGACCAGGCGGGTGAGGTCCAGCCCGGCGACGCCCTTCGCCGTCCGTCGTCCGGTCCGCAGCAGCCGCCCGTCGGCGAGGACGACGTCGAGGCCGCGGACGTAGTCGGTGGTCACCCCGTACTTGACGCAGCACAGGCCTCCGGCGTTGGTGGCGATGTTGCCGCCGATCGTCGAGATCTCCCACGACGACGGGTCGGGCGGGTAGAACAGCCCCTGCTCGAGGACGGCTCGCGAGAGCACCGCGTTGACGACGCCCGGCTCGACGACCGCCACCTGGTCCACGGGGTCGATCTCGAGGATGCGGTCCATCCGGGTCATCGAGACGACGACGCACCCGTCCACGGCGTTCGCCCCACCGGACAGGCCGCTCCGCGCGCCCTGCGGCACGACGGGGACCCGGTGCCGGGTGGCCCAGCGGAGCACTTCCTGCACCTGCTCGGTAGAGGTGGGGCGGACCACGCACAGCGGGACGCCGGCCGGGCCGAACCCGGCGTGGTCCCGCCGGTAGGCGTCGGTGCTCGCCGGGTCGGTCAGGACGACGTCGGCCGGGAGGGCGGCGTGCAGCTCGCCCACGGCACGCTCGCTCACGGCACGCTCGCCCACCGCACGCTCGCTCACCGCACGCTGGCCGGGTCCCGCCGTCACGTGCCCGATGCTAGGACCGGTCCGTCCCGTCCGGGGCCGACCTGAGCGGCCGGTTGCCGCGGACGGCCGATGGCCCAGTGCACCGCGGCCGAGCCGAGCGCGTCCCCCTGCACCAGCGCCACCCGGGTGGCACGCAGGGCGGCGAGGTCCTCCGCCGTGTCGACCCCGTCGGCGCAGACCGCCGCACCCGACTCGGCCACCAGTCGCGCGACCGCCGCCACGAGCCGCTGCCGACCGGGGTCGCCGGCGACGCCGGCGACGAGCCGGGAGGCGAGCCGCACGACGTCCGGGCGGACGGTGAGGAACCGCTCCAGGTCCCCCGCGCCGTCACCCAGGTCGTTCACGGCCACGCGGGCCCCGCGACGGCGCAGGTCGTCGAGCAGCGACGCACGGGCCGGCCAGTCCACGACGTCGTCGTCCGCGGTGAGTCCGAGGACGACGCCGTCGAGGCGGTCGGGCAGCTGTTCGTGGTACCGGGCCGAGTCCACGGCCGAGGCGCTGACGGCGAGGTACAGGTCGGTGCCCTCCGGCCGGCCGGAGAGGGCCAGCGCGGCGCGCAGCACCGCGGCCTCGAGCAGGTCGCCGTAGCCGGCGTCGTGCGCGGCGGCGACGGCGGTGCTGGCGTCCTCGTCGGCGGCGAACCGGGGGAGGGCCTCGTACCCCACCACCTGGCCGGTGGCCAGCTCGACCACCGGCTGGACGACGATCTCGAACGGTGGCGGCTCGCCGACGTCGTCCGTCGACGTCCGGGCGACCACCACCCGGTCCCGGCCGCGGTGCTTGGCCTCGTACAGGGCGGCGTCCGCGGCGTCCAGGGCGGTCGTCGGTGGGGTCCGGGGGTCCCAGCGCGCGACTCCGGCGGAGAAGGTCTGCTGGTGGGGCGTGACCGCGCGCAGCCGCGTGAGCAGCCGGCGGGTCTGCGAGACGTCGGTCCCGGGGAACAGCAGCGCGAACTCCTCCCCGCCGTACCGGGCGATGACGTGCTCGGGGCCGAGGTGGTCCCGCCAGGCGGTGAACGCCTCGCGGAGCAGCGTGTCGCCGGCCAGGTGGCCGTGCTCGTCGTTGAACCGTTTGAAGTGGTCCAGGTCGAGCATCGCGACGCTGAGCGGCCGGCCGTCCTGGCGGGCCCGGTCGGTGGCGCGGCGCAGCGCGTGGTCCCAGCTGCGCCGGTTCGGCGCCCCGGTCAACGGGTCGTGTCGGGCGAGCCGGGAGAGCTCTCGCGCAGCGGACTGGACCTGGGCCAGCAGGGTGGCGAACCGGGCGCCGACGAGCAGTACCGCGACGAGCGCGGCCACGGCGTGCACCTGCCACCGGACCGGCTCGCCGGTCAGCGCGTCGACGACGAGGGTGCCGACCGGGACGACGCCCGCCAGGCCGAGGACGGCGAGCCGGCCCCGCCAGGGCTCCTCGCCGAGCCGGGCCGGGCGTGCAATGACCGCGCCGTCGGTGCGCAGGCACAGGGCGGCCGCCAGCAGCAGGTAGCCCAGGAGCCAGCCGGCGTCGAACCAGACCGACTGCGGGTCGAACCCGGTGGCCAGGGTCCAGGCCTGGTAGGAGACGTCGGTGACGAGCTCGGCGGTCACAGCGGCGGTGAGCAGCCACACCGGCGCCGACCGGGCGCCCGTGGAGTGCAGCAGCCGAACGAGCACGGCGAGCAGGAACAGGTCGAGCAGCGGGTAGGCCGCCGTCACCACCACCCCCAGCGGCGTGAGACTGGGGTCCTCCACGGCCGGGAGCAGGACGAACACCGTCAGCGGCACGGCCACGCACGCGGTCACGATGGCGGCGTCGAGCAGGTCGCCGACGTCCGAGCGGCGGTCGCGCTGCGGCACCATCGTGAGGACGCCGACGCCGAGCGCCAGGTAACCGGCGAGGTACAGCACGTCCGCCCCGGTCGGGAAGCCGGTGACCTCGAGCAGCCCGGTCTCGACCTCCCAGAGGACGTCGCCGGCCACCCAGCCGGTCATCCCGGCGAGCACCCACCGCCACGGACGGGGCCGCGCGGGCGGGTGCCGTCGCAGCGCCGTCGCCGCGGTCACCAGGGCACCGACCGCGATCGCCGCGTAGACGCCGGGCAGCTCGGGTCCGGACGCGCCGAGGACGACGTAGCCGAGCAGCGCGGCAGCGAGCACCGCGAGGGCGACCTGCTCGGGACGTCTCACGGCCAGGGGCATCGGCGTCCCGCCCCGGCGCCCGTACGAGTGGCCGGGCGCATCACCCGACCGGCGTAGTCCCCGCGGCCGCGACCGCGGCGCCACAATGGACCGGTGGGCCTGACCCTGGACCTTAACTGCGACCTCGGCGAGGGCGTCGGGGACGACGACGCGCTGCTCGGGCTGGTTAGCAGCGCCAACGTGGCCTGCGGTTACCACGCCGGGGACGACACCACGATGCGCAGGGTGTGCGAGGCGGCGGTGGCCCGCGGCGTCGCCGTCGGGGCCCACGTCTCCTACCTGGACCCGCAGGGGTTCGGGCGCCGTCGCGTCGAGGTGGACGGGGCGACCCTGCGACGGCAGGTGCTCGACCAGATCGCCGTCCTCGACGGCCACGCCCGGGCCGCGGGCGACCGGGTGCGCTACGTCAAGCCGCACGGGGCCCTCTACCACGCGGCCGGCCAGGACGAGGAGCACGCCGCCGCCGTCGTGGGCGCCGTCCGCGACTACGGCACCGGGCTCGCCGTGATGGGCCTGCCCGGCTCGCTGTGGCTGCGCTGGGCCGAGGAGGAGGGCCTCCCCGTCGTCCACGAGGCGTTCGCCGACCGCGCCTACGCCCCGGACGGCACGCTCGTCCCCCGCGGCCGGCCGGACGCCGTCCTGGACGACCCGGACGAGGTCGCCCGGCGCTGCGTGGCGATGGCCACCGGCGAGCCGATCACCGACGTCAACGGCGACCCGCTCGTGGTGCGCCCGGACTCGGTGTGCGTGCACGGCGACACCCCCGGGGCGGTCGAGGTCGCCCGGCAGGTCCGCACCCGGCTCGAGGCGGCCGGGGTGGCGCTCGTCGCGTTCGCCCGATGAGGCTGCTGCCGGCCGGGTCCCACGGGCTGCTCGTCGAGCTGCCCTCGCTCGAGCGGGTGCACGCCCTGTACGCGCGGCTCGTCGCGGACCCGCCGCCCGGCGTCCTCGACGTCGTCCCGGCCGCCCGCACCGTCCTGCTCGCCCTCACCCCGGACGCCGACCGCGCCACGGTCGTCTCCGCCGTCCGGACGGCGGCCGCGGCCGGGAGCGGCGTCCCGAGGGAGGTGCCGGACGGGGACCCGGTGGAGATCCCGGTGCGGTACGACGGCCCGGACCTGGACGCCGCCGCCGGCCTGCTCGGCTGGACCGTCGACGAGCTCGTCACCCGCCACCAGGCCGAGGAGTGGATGGTCGCCTTCTGCGGCTTCGCGCCGGGCTTCGGGTACCTCACCGGCCGCCAGTTCGACTGGGACGTCCCCCGGCGCGAGCGGCCCCGGGTCCGGGTGCCGGCGGGGGCGGTGGCCCTGGCCGGCGGGTACGCCGGCGTGTACCCGCGGGAGTCCCCGGGCGGGTGGCAGGTCATCGGGTCGTCCGGCGTCCGGCTCGTGGACCTTGACCGGGACCCGCCCTCGCTGCTGCGGCCCGGCGTCCGCGTGCGGTTCACCGCGGAGGCCACGTGACCGCCCACGGGGCAGGGACGCGGGCGCTGCGCGTGCTGCGGACCGGGCCGCTGACCACCGTCCAGGACCTCGGCCGGCCGGGCCGCGGCGCGCTGGGGATCGGTCGCTCGGGGGCGGCGGACCGGGCCGCGCACCGGCTCGCCAACGCGCTCGTCGGCAACCCGCCGGACGCCGCCACATTGGAGGTCACCCTCGGCGGGCTGGTGGTCGAGGCCGACGGCGCGCTGGACGTCGCCGTCGCCGGTGCCCGGTGCCCGGGGGCGCCGCACCTGACCCCCGTGCACCTGCCGGCGGGGGCGCGCCTGGACCTGGGCGTCCCGCCGGCCGGACTGCGCACGTACGTCGCCGTCCGCGGCGGTGTCGACGTCACCCCGGTGCTCGGCTCGCGGGCCACCGACCTGCTCTCCGGGATCGGCCCGCCGGTCGTGGCGGCGGGGGACCGGTTGCCGGTGGGGGCCCGCCGCGGCCCGTTCCCGGGCGTGGACGTCGCACCGGTCGCCGAGCCCGCCGCCGGGGAGGTGACGGTCGTGGTGCTGCCCGGGCCCCGGCCGGAGGTGCTCGACCCCGCCGGCTGGGACGTGCTCACCGGGTCGGCGTGGACGGTCGGTGCCGACAGCAACCGGATCGGGGTCCGCCTCGAGGGCACGGCGCTGGCGCTGGCGCGACGGACCGGCGCCGAGCCGCCGAGCGAGGGCATGCTGCGCGGCGCCGTCCAGGTGCCGCCGTCCGGGCACCCGGTGGTGTTCCTCGCCGACCACCCGGTGACCGGCGGGTACCCGGTCCCGGGGTACGTCCGGGACGCCGACGTCGACCGGTGCGCCCAGGTGCGCCCCGGTCAGCGGCTGAGGTTCCGGTACGCGACGGGCCGGTCGGGGTAGCGCCGCCCGCCCGTGCCCCGCCGTGGGTGCAGCCTCGAGCCCGCGCGCGGCCTCGCGCGGCCTCGGCCTCGGCCCGGCGGGTGTGGCAGTCTCGCCGTCATGCCGGTCTACGCCCTGCACTACGCCTACACCGAGGACACCGCCGCCCGTGACACCCACCGCGCCGAGCACCGCGCCTACCTGCGCGACCTCGCCGACCGGGGGGTGGTCGTGGCGGCCGGCGCGTACGCCCCGGGGGAGCCGCACGGCGCGCTCATCGTCGTCAGGGCGCCCGACAAGGACGCCGTGGCCGAGCTCGTCGCCGGGGACCCGTTCCGCAGGGAGGGGATCGTCGCCGGCTACACCGTCACCGAGTGGACGCCGGTGATCGGCCCGTGGGCCGACGCTGCAGGCGAGGTTCGCTGACGAAGTGGCGGTGAATCCGCCTCGAAACGGCCCCGGTTACCGCCACTGCAGGCGCGAACCCTCGGTGGGGTGAGGGGAGTCGTCGGCAGGCGCCGTCCAGGCGTCCCGGGCCACGAGCACCTCGCGCAGGACGTCGGTGCGGTCGGTGATGACGCCGGCGACGCCGTCGTCGAGCAGCCGGTGCATCTCGGCCCGGTCGTCGACGCCCCACACCACGACCCGCAGCCCCAGGGCCTGCGCCCGCTCGACGAGACGGGCCGACGGCAGCCGCCGGCCGGCGAACCGCAGCGGCACGTGCGCGAAGCCGGCGCCGTCCGATCGCGGGCTCGCGCCCCGCAGCAGGGACACCAGGGACCGCCAGCCTAGTGCGGTGGTGACGTCCGGTCCCAGTGCGCGGCGGGCGTGCCCCAGCCAGCGGTCCCACGTGCCGCTGAGGCAGACCCGGGACGCCGCCCCGCAGTCCCGGACCGTCGCGACGAGGCAGGACAGCGCCTCCGGCTGCTTGACGTCGAGCACCCAGCGGACGTCCGGCCAGCGCGTCAGCAGGTCGTCCAGCCGTGGCACCGGCTCGCGGCCGAGGACCCGCAGCGACCGGACGTCGTCCCAGGACAGGTCGGCGACGCGGCCGGCGACGCCGGTGACCCGCCGCAGGCCGCGGTCGTGGACGGCGACGCAGACGCCGTCCGAGGTCACCCGCACGTCGGTCTCCAGGTACCGGTAGCCGAGGGCGAGGGACCGCTCGAACGCCGCGACGGTGTTCTCCGGCGCCAGTGCCGCGCCGCCGCGGTGCGCGATCGCCAGCGGCCCGCCCGCCCCGTACCTGCTCACCGCGCCACTCCGGACGGCGCCGGTGCGGCGTGCACCGCCAGCATGGCCCGGGTGGTGGCGGCCCACGGAAAGCGCTCGGCCCGCCGCCGCGCGGCCGCCCGGCGCACGTGGACGGGCCACGACAGGACGTCCAGGACCGCGTCGGCCAGGGCCTGCGGCTCCGGCGGCGCGCACCGGCCGGCGTCGCCGGCGACGAGCTCGGCGACCGCGGAGGTGGACGACGCCACCACCGGTGTCCCGGACGCCAGTGCCTCCAGGGCCGCCAGGCCGAACGTCTCCACGGGCCCGGGCGCCAGGGCGACGTCCGCCTCGGCGAGGAGCCGGGCCACTCGCTCCCGTTGCCCGACGTGGCCGAGGAAGTCGACGGGCAGCCCCCGGGCGCGGCGCCGCAACGACGGCAGCACCGGGCCGTCCCCGAGCACGACGAGCCGGGCCTCCAGCCCGCGGCCGACCAGCACCCGCAGCGCGTCGACGGCGAGGTCGGGGCGCTTCTCCCGGGAGAGCCTGCTGCACAGCACCAGGGTCGACGGTCCCGAAAGGGTCGACGGTCCGGAACCCCCTCGTGCCAGGGGGCGGAACGCGTCCAGGTCCACCCCGAGCGGCACGTGCGTGGTCGGGACACCGATCCGGTCGAACTCGGTCGCGGCGTACCGGGTCGTGGCGACGATCCGGTCGAACATCCGTGCGGTGCCGGCGTTGTGCCGGTCGGCGACCGCTCGGGCGGCTCGCTCGCCGAGCCGCAGGTGGGCGCGCAGCACGCCGTCCACCCGCTCGTGGGCGATGACGAGCGACGGCACACCGACCTGGCGCGCCCAGCCCCCCAGCCTGCGCAGCGAGAGCCGGTCGGAGACCTCCAGCCGGTCCGGGGCCAGGCCGTCGAGCGTCGCCTGCACCCGCGGGACGTCGAGCAGGACGCGGTAGCCGCCGGTGCCCGGCACCACCGGGCCCGGCAGCTCGACGAGCCGGCCCCACTCGTGCTCCTCGTCCGCCGCCGTGCGCCCGGGCACTACGAGGACGAAGTCGTGGCGCTGGGCCCGGTACCCGCGGCCCAGCGCGTGCGCCGTCGTCCGGATACCGCCGCTGCGCGGCGCGTACGCGTTCGTGACGTGGACGACTCTCACCGGGCCACCCGGTCAGCGGCGCGGGAGATCGCGTCCTCGTAGTACCGCAGCAGGCTTTCGCACACCACCGGCCAGGTGCGCGACCGGACCGCTTCGTGGGCCGCCGCCCCCATCGCTTGGCGCTTGGCCGCGTCACCGACGAGGTCGGCCACGGCCGTGCGCATCGCGCCCAGCTCGCCCGGCGGGTACAGCCACCCGGTTCGGCTGCTGTCGACCAGCTCGCGCACGCCCCCGGCGCCGACGGCGACCACCGGCACGCCGCTCGCCATGGCCTCCTGCGCCGCCTGGCAGAAGGTCTCGTGCGGTCCGGGCTGCACCGCGACGTCCAAGGTGGCGACCGCCCGGGACAGCGACCGGCCGGTCAGCAGGCCGGTGAAGACCGCGCCGGGCAGGGCCCTCTCCAGGTCGCCGCGGGCGGGCCCGTCACCGATGACGACCAGCTGGGTGTCGGGCAGGGCCCGCAGCGCGGCCAGGTCCTCCACCTGCTTCTCCGCCGCCAGCCGGCCGACGTAGCCGACGAGCACCGAACCGCGACCGAGGCGCTGGTGCAGCCCGGCGTCCCGGTGCCCCGGGGAGAAGGCGCTCGTGTCGACACCGCGCGGCCACAGGCGGACGTCGGGCACGCCGTGCCGCTCGAGGTCGTCGGCCGCCGCGTGCGAGGGCGCCAGCGTCAAGGTGGACCTGTTGTGGATGTTGCGGATCCGCCGCCAGGCGACGTCCCCGGTGACGCCCAGCCCGTAGCGGGTGGCGAACCCGGCGACGTCCGTCTGGTAGACCGCGACGACCGGGACGTCGAGTCGTGCCGCGGCCCGCACCGCTGGCCCGCCCACCGTGAACGGCGAGGCGAGGTGGACGACGTCCGGCTGGAATGCCTTGAGCTCCCTGGTGATGGCGCGGGCGGTGGCGACCGAGAGCCGGACCTGGGGGTAGCCCGGCATCGGCACGGACGGCAGGCCCACGACGCGAGCGCCCTCGTACCGCTGCGGCGGGTAGCCGGGCGTGAGCACCAGCGCCTGGTGGCCGTGCCGCCGCAGGTGCTCGAGCACCCGCAGCACCGAGTTCGTGACGCCGTTGACGTGAGGGAGGAAGGACTCCGTGACGATCGCGACCCGCACACCACGAGGCAACCAGGACAGGCGGGGCAGGACGCGACACCGTGGTGTCGCGTCGGGAACGGTTCGGGGAACAGTCGGCGAGCACCCGGTCGGTCGCCCCGGTGAGGGACCTTCGACCCTTCGCCGGGTCCGGCGCCTCGACACAGTCTGCCTGGATGACGGCCGCCGTGACCCCGTCGCTGCTCGTCCGGGAGGAGACCGCCGCGGACTGCGCAGCCGTGGCCGCCCTGTACGCCGGGCTCGGCGAGCGCGCGATGCTGATGCGCTTCTCCACCCGGGTGCCGCCGGAGCTCGCCGACCGCCTGGCCGCCCTCGACGACACGGCGGCCTTCGGCGTCGTCGCCGTCACCGGGGACCGGGTGGTGGGTGAGGCGCGCCTGGAGCGCGACGACGGCACCTGGGAGATGGGGGTGGCCGTGGCCGACGACCACCAGGGCCGCGGGCTCGGCCCGCGACTGCTCGACCGGCTCGCCGGTCTCGCTCGCCAGCGCGGCATCGGCGTCTTCACCGCCGCGGTCCGGATGGACAACGACCCGATGCTGCGGGTGCTGCGGCGGATGGGCGCTGCCGTGGTCGGCGCCACGGAGGGCGGCGTCGTCTTCCTCGAGGTTGCCACCGACGGGCTGATGCCGGGCTGGCCGCCCGGGACGGCGAGACCTACCGTGCTCGTGGAGTCCCGGTCGCTGTGGGAGACCCCGCAGACCGAGGCGCTGCGCCGCGCCGGGTACGACGTGCGCCGGTGCGCCGGTCCAAGCCGCAGCGCCGCCGTCCCGTGCGCGTTCCTCGTCCACGGCCGGTGCCGGCTCGTCGAGCAGGCCGACCACGTCGCCGACCTGCTGCCGGACGGCGAACCGTGGTGCGCCGCGCTCGCGGCCGTCCACCCCGGACGGCTGGTCGCCACCGACCTCACCCAGTGGCGCTCGGCCGTCGAACGGCTCACCGCAGGCACCCCGACCCGTCCGGGTACCGTGCCGGGGTGACCTCAGGTTCTCTTGACCTCGCCCTCGACCTGACCGTCGCGGGCACCGCTGACCCCGTCGCCGCCGTCGTCCGCAACGGTGTCGTGGAGTCCGTGCACCACGGCCACGTCGTCGTCCTCGGCCCGGACGGCCAGGTGCAGGCGTCGGCCGGTGACCCGGACGCCGTCGTGCTGCCCCGGTCCTCGCTCAAGCCGGTCCAGGCGGTCGCGATGCTGGCCGCCGGCCTCGACCTCGACGGCGAGCTGCTCGCGCTGGCCGCCGCCTCCCACTCCGGGGAGCCGCGCCACGTCGACGGGGTCCGCCGGATCCTGGCCCGGGCCGGTCTGGGCGAGGACGCGCTGGCGAACACCCCGGACCTCCCCCTGGACGCCGACGCCGCGGCGGCCTGGCGGGCCGCCGGCCACGGTCCCGCGCGGATCGTGCAGAACT
Source organism: Kineosporiaceae bacterium SCSIO 59966 (assembly GCA_020881835.1). NCBI lineage: Bacteria > Bacillati > Actinomycetota > Actinomycetes > Kineosporiales > Kineosporiaceae > Kineosporiaceae bacterium SCSIO 59966. The sequence goes on along the minus strand of CP052876.1, from coordinate 2,729,817 downwards.
GCTCCGGCAAGCACGCCGCGATGCTCGCGACGTGCGTCGCCGCCGGCTGGGACACCGTCGGCTACCTCGACCCGGCTCACCCGCTGCAGCGGGCCGTCCGGCAGACCGTCACCGAGATGACCGGCGACGCCGTGGACCACGTGGCGGTCGACGGGTGCGGGGCGCCGTTGTTCTCCTGCACGCTCGTCGGTCTGGCCCGGGCGTTCGCCCGGGTGGCGGCCGCGGCCGCCGACGTCTCGGACACCTCCCCGCCGGCGCGGGTCGGCCGGGCGATGAGCGCGCACCCCGAGTACGTGGGTGGCACCGGCCGGGACGTCACGCTGGTGATGGCCGGGGTCCCCGGTCTGGTCGCCAAGGACGGCGCCGAGGGGGTGTACGCCGTCGGGCTGCCGGACGGCTCGGCCGTGGCGCTCAAGGTGCTCGACGGCTCCCAGCGTCCGCGTCCGGTGGTCATGGCAGCGGCGCTGCGCCGACTCGGCGTCGACGCTCCGGTGCTGCGGGAGGTGGCTCGGGTGCCCGTGCTCGGGCACGGGGAACCGGTCGGTGCGGTGGAGGCGCTGCTGTGACCCGGCTGTCCGTCCTCGACCTCGCCACCGTCGCCGCCGGCCGGACCTCGGCGGACGCCCTGGCCGGGACGACCCGGCTCGCCCGGCTCGCCGACCGCCTCGGGTACCACCGGTACTGGGTGGCCGAGCACCACAACATGCCGATGGTCGCCGCGACCTCCCCGCCGGTGCTCATCGCCCACCTGGGCGCCGTCACCCGCAGGATCCGGCTCGGTTCGGGCGGGGTCATGCTGCCGAACTTCCCGCCGCTGGTCGTCGCCGAGCAGTTCGCCATGCTCGAGGCCCTGCACCCGGGCCGGATCGACCTCGGCATCGGCCGGGCCCCCGGCACCGACCCGGCCACCGCGGCGGCGCTGCGCCGGGGTGCCGGGCAGCTCGGCGTCGAGGACTTCCCCCTGCACCTGCTCGACCTGCTGTCGCTGCTGGGCGACCCCCGCACCGACGACGGCGGCCTCGGGGCCCGGTTCCGCGCCACCCCGGCCGCGACGACGGCGCCGGCGGTCTGGCTGCTCGGCTCCAGCGGGTACAGCGCCCAGGTCGCCGCCCGGCTCGGGCTGCCGTTCGCCTTCGCCCACCACTTCGGCAGCCCCCACGCCGAGGCGGCGCTCGACCTGTACCGCAGCGGCTTCACCCCCAGCCGGGTGCTGTCGGAGCCGTACGCGATCGTCACCGCCTCGGTGATCGCCGCGGGCGACGACGAGGAGGCCGAGTGGCTCGCCGGGCCGAGCCGGGTGATGGCCCACGGCCTGCGGACCAACCGGCTCGGACCCGTCGTCACCCCCGAGACGGCGCAACGGCTGCTGGCCGACCTCGGTGGCCCGCCCGCCGGGCTGCCGGGCACCCAGGTCACCGGGACCGGCGAGAAGGTCGCGGACGCCCTGCGTGAGCTCGCTCGCCGCACCGCTGCGCAGGAGGTGATGGTGACCTCGACGGTGCACGACCCGGCCGTCGCCGAGCGCACGCTGGAGCTGCTCGCCGCGGCGTGGGGGTTGAGCCCCGAGCCGGCGGCCGAGGACCGCGCCGGGTGAGGGCCGTCGTCCAGCGGGTGACCCGGGCGGCGGTGACGGTCGACGACGTCGTCGTCGGCCGGATCGACCGGCCGGGACTGCTCGTCCTCCTCGGGGTCACCCACGACGACGGCCCCCAGCAGGTCGAGCGGGTCGCCGGCAAGGTGGCCGAGCTGCGCATCCTGCGCGGGGAGCGCTCCGCGCTCGACGTCGGTGCCCCGGTCCTCGTCGTCAGCCAGTTCACCCTGTACGCCGACACCCGCAAGGGCCGTCGCCCGACGTGGAACGCCGCCGCCCCCAGCGGGGTGGCGCAGCCGCTCGTCGAGGACGTCGTCGCCGCCCTGCGTGCCCGTGGCCTCGAGGTGGCGACCGGGGCCTTCGGCGCGGACATGGCGGTCGAGCTCGTCAACGACGGTCCGGTGACGATCCTGCTCGAGGCCTGAGCGGGACCGGGCCACCGGCCGGCACCGGGGCTACCCTCGTCAGCGTGTTCCTCGCCGCCGCGCAGTCCTGGCTCATGCTGCTGCTCACCGTCGCCGCCTTCGCGCTGCAGGTGTTCGCCCTCGTCGACGCCTCCCGGCACCCGGCCGCCGCGTACGAGGCGGCCGACAAGCTGACCAAGACGAAGTGGCTGGTGATCCTGGGCGTCAGTGCCGCGGTCGGCTTCCTCTCCCTCGGCAACGCCCAGTTCCTGTTCCTGCTCGTCATCGCCGTCGTCGCCACGGCCGTCTACCTCACCGACGTGCGGCCCGCGGTCCGGGCCATGGGTGGCCGAGGGCAGGGCCGTTCCGGCGGGCCGTACGGGGGCTGGTGAGGGTGCCGACCGTCGAGGCGGTCCAGGGGGACATCACCCGCCAGCAGGTCGACGCCATCGTCAACGCCGCCAACTCCTCGCTGCTCGGCGGCGGTGGCGTCGACGGCGCCATCCACGCCGCCGCTGGGCCGGCCCTGCTGGCCGAGTGCCGGGCGCTGCGCTCGGGTCCGCTGCCGGACGGGCTGCCCGTCGGCCAGGCGGTGGCGACCGGTGCCGGCGACCTGCCGGCCCGGTTCGTCGTCCACACCGTCGGCCCGAACCGGCACGCCGGCCAGACCGACCCCGAGCTGCTCGCCTCCTGCTTCCGGCGGAGCCTGGAGGTGGCCGCCGAGGCCGGGGCGACCAGTGTCGCCGTGCCGGCGGTCGGTGCCGGTGCCTACGGGTGGGACGCCGAGGAGGTCGCCCGGGTCGCCGTCGCCGCCACCCGGGAGACCCTGGCCGCCGGCCGGGCCCCGGGGGTCGTCCTCGTCCGCTTCGTGCTGTCGTCCCCGGCCGTCCACGCCGCCTTCGAGCGGGAGCTGGCGTCCTCCTAACGGGGGACCCGGGGATGGGTACCGCGCCGTGGCCGACGTCTCTACCGTGAGCGGGCAGGGGGCTCGGGGCCGACGGGGGTCGCACGGGAGTGCGGTACGCCAGGTCCGGGTCGGGGCGGTCGACGACCACCCGGCCGTGCTCGAAGGGATTCGAGCCGTCCTGGCGGACCGTGCTCCCGACCTGGAGTTCGTCCGGTTCGCCGGCACCGTCACCGCGCTGCTGGCAGGGGGCGATCCCGGCCCCGGGCTGGACGTCGTCCTGCTCGACCTGCGGCTGGACGACGCGAGCCGCCCCGCGGAGAACGTCTCCCGGCTGAGGGAGGCCGGCGTCCGGGTCCTCGTGTTCACCCAGGGCGACGACAACGACCTGACCCGCGAGGCCCTGCGCGCCGGGGCCCTGGGCGTCGTCCACAAGTCCGAACCGGGCCCGGCCATCGCGGAGGCGGTGCGCACGGTGGCTGCCGGCGACACGGTCGTCAGCCAACGGCTCGCCGCGGCCCTCGAGGGTGCCGCGGCGCTGCCCGCCCACCTCACCGAGCGGGAGCGGGACGTGCTGCGGCTGTACGCCTCCAACCTGCCCGCCAAGTCGGTGGCCCGCCGCCTCGGGGTGACCGAGGGCACGGTCAAGGAGCACCTCAAGCGGATCCGGGCCAAGTACGCCGGCCTGGACCGCCCGGCCGGCACCAAGCTCGCCCTCTACCACCGCGCGGTCGAGGACGGCGTCCTCGACCCCGACGACTGAGCCGAGCGGTGACCGAGCGGACGGCGCACCGGTTGCTCGCCGGGCTCGTCCTCGTCGCCACCCTGGTCCGGGCGCCGAACGTCGCCGCCCACCTGGCCGTCCACGACGAGCCGGAACCGCGATGGTTCACCGTGGCGGCCGTCGCCGCTCTTGTCGTCGCCCTGGGCCCGGTCGCCGTCGCGTTCGTCCGGGGCCGCCCCCCGCACCGGGCGGTGCGGGTCCTCGTCGGCACCGGGCTGGTCCTCGTCGTCGTCCGCACCCTGGTGGCGCCGGACGACGGGGCGGCGGCGCACCAGCCGTGGCTGGCCACGTTCGTGCCGGTGCTCGTGGCCGCGGCCGGGATGTCCGTGGGTGGGGCGGGCGGGGTGGCGCTCGTCCTGGCGCTCGCGACCGGCTACGCCGGCCTGCTCACCCTCCCGGCGTGGGGTGCGCTCACGCCCCTGGACGCCGCCGCCGAGGCGGGGTACCTCTCCGCGGTCGGGCTCGTCGTGCTCACCGCGGCCGCCGCGATCGGGGCCCTCGCGACCCGGGTCAGCGTGGCCGAGGCCGACACGCTGGCCGCCCGGCGCGCGGCGCAGGAGGCCGCCGTCCGGGCCACCGAGTCGGTCCGGTGGGACGCCCTCGTCCACGACGACGTGCTGTCGGCGCTGTCCACCGCCGCGGTGGCCGTCGACCCGGACGTCGCGCGCCGGGCCGCCGACGACGCGGCCCGGGCGCTGGAGCGGATCACCAACGACGCCGCGGCCGGCGGCGACACCGTCTCCCCGGTGGCCGAGTGGATCGCCGCCGCGGTGCACGCCGTCGACCCGGACGTGCCGGTGCGCATCGCCGTGGCGACCCGGCGCCCGCGGATCCCACCGGCCTGCGCCGAGTCGCTCGTCGCCGCCGTCGTCGAGGCGGTCCGCAACTCGGTCCGGCACGCCGGCCCGGACGCCGGCACGCTCGTCGACGGCCGCTACGACCTCGCGGGGCTGCTGATCACCGTGCGTGACCAGGGAACCGGTTTCGCCGCCGACGACGTCCCGGAGGACCGGCTCGGCGTCCGGCTCGCGGCCCGCCGGGTGCACGCCGCGGGCGGCCGGCTCGAGCAGGACTCCGCCCCCGGCGAGGGCACCCGGGTGACGATCCGGTGGCCCGCATGACCTCCCCGGCCACCGGTGCGCGCGGTGGTGCCGTCCGCCCCGCGCTGCTGCTCGCCGCCGCCGTCGCCTGGTCGGGCGTGCACGTGCTGTCCGGGTTGCGCGCGCGCCTCCAGCTGGACTGCCCGCAGGCGTTCGCCGTCGCCCTCGTCGTGCTCGTCGTCGCGGTCGCCGTCGCGCTCGCCCCGCTGGCCGGGCGCGGGGACGCCCGGATGGCCGACGGCACCGCGTGGGCGCTGGCCGCGGTACCGACGGTGCTCGCCCTGCTCGAGCTGCCGAACGTGCCGGACGCCGCCGTCGCCGGGCACGTCACCTGGTGGCCGGCCGCGTGCGCGCCCGTCCTGGCTGCTCTCGGCGTCCGGCGGCGCGGCCGGCACGCCGTCCTCGCCGCCGTGGCAGCCACCGCCGCCGTGTGGCTGCACCTGTCGGCCCGTACCGGGGACCCGGGGGCGTCCCTGCTCGCCACCACCGCGGTCGTCGACGGGCTGTGGGTGTGGGCCCTGGTCGGGCTGGGGGCGGGGATGCTGCTGGAGTACAGCTCCGGGCGGGTCACCTGGCTCCTGCGCGAGGCCGAGGAGGAGCGGGTGCGGCGGGCGGCGGCCACGGCGCGGCGGGAGGCGGCGGCCACCCGGCGGGCCGAGCTGCAGCGCGACGCCGTCCCGGTGCTCCAGGCGGTGCTCGCGGCCGGTCGGCAGGGGTGCATCCCGCCGGACCTGCGCGCCCGCAGCGCGGAGACCGGTGCGCTGCTGCGCGACCAGCTGCGCGCCCCCGCGCTGCTCGACGACGCCCTGCGCGAGGCGGTGCGACGAGCCCGTCGGCGGGGCTGCGAGGTGACCGTCGCCGACGACACCGCTCCCGGCGGGCCGACGCTGCCGGGAGCGGCCGGGGAGGACGCCCGGCTGGCGGACGCGCGGGCGCTGGCCACCGCCGCGGTCACCGCGCTGCCGCGCGGCAGCGTGGCCGTGCGCCGGCCCCCGGACGGCGTGCTGCTCACCGTCGTCGTCACGGCGGACGCCGAGGCCGCCCGGGCCGTGGCCGCTCGGCTCGAGCAGGTGGCGGCCGCCCGGGGGCTCACCGGCCTCGACGTCGACGTCACCGTCGAGGACGGCGCGGGTGAGGTGTTCGCGGAGCTACGGCCCGAGGTGCTCCCGGAGCGACGGCCCGAGGTGCTCGCCGAGCGACGGCCCGAGCAGGGCCCCGACAGCCGCCTCAGCGGGGGCTGACCGCCGTCCAGGCGACGGTGACCTCGCCGAGCCGCCAGCGGGCCGGCCCGTCGAGCAGCGGCCACCCGTCCGCGGCGAGGGCGCGGCAGGTCGCGATCCACCGCTGCCGGGCGCCGAAGCCGCGCAGCGCGGCGCTGCGCTCCCAGGCGGCGTCCAGCGCGGCCACCCAGGCGTGCACCCGCTCCCCGGGCACGTTGCGGTGGATCAGCGCCTTCGGCAGCCGTTCGGCCACCTCCCCCGGACGGTCGGTGCCGGCGAGCCGCAGCGACACGGTGAGCGAGCGGGGTCCGTCCGTGCCGACCGCGACCCAGGAGGCCCGCCGGCCGAGCTCGTCGCAGGTCGCGTCGACGAGCAGCCCGCCGGGGTGCAGCCGGTCGACGACGCGGGCCCACGCGTCCGGCACGTCCGCCTCGTCGTACTGGCGCAGCACGTTCGCGGCCCGGACGAGCACGGGCCGACGAGCACCGAGGCCACCGAGCTCGAACCCGCCGCGGGCGAAGCTCAGCCCCGGCCGCTGCGCCGCCCGGGCCGCGCGCACCCGGCCGGGGTCGATCTCCAGACCCACCACCTCGACGTCCGGACGGACCCGGTGCAGCCGGTCGGCGAGCTCGACCGTCGTCACCGGGGACGCACCGAAGCCCAGGTCGACGACGAGCGGGTCCGGCGCGGACCGCAGCACCCGGCCGGCTCGTGACACCAGCCACCGGTCGAGCCGCCGCAAGCGGTTCGGGTTCGTCGTCCCCCGGGTCACCGTGCCGACGGGACGGGACGACGACGGGCCGGGCACCGGCAGATCCTGCCCGACCGCGAGGTGATCATTACCATCGGCCCGTCCGAGCAGAGACACGGTCGGGACGGCGATGACGAGCCACGTCGAGTACGGCAGCGCCACGCATGTCGGCCGCGTGCGCACCCACAACGAGGACAGCGTGCTCGCCGCCCCGCCGGTCTTCGCGGTCGCCGACGGGATGGGTGGGCACGCGGCGGGGGACGTCGCCAGCGCCATCGTCGTCGAGGAGCTCGGCCGGCTCGTCACGGACGGCGCCCCGGTCACCCCCGACCGGCTCCGGACGGCGGTCGAGCGAGCCGACGACCGGGTCCGCGGGCTGCGTGACCCCGACGGGGCCCCGCTGGGCGCCGGCAGCACCGTCACCGCCCTCGTGCTGACCGGGACGGCGTGGACGGCCCTGAACTGCGGGGACAGCCGGTTCTACCGGCTCGCCGACGGCCGGCTCGAGCAGGTCAGCACTGACCACTCTCTCGTCCAGGAGCTCGTCGAGGACGGGCTGCTGAGCCCCGAGGAGGCCCGTTCGCACCCGAGCCGCCACGTCATCACCCGGGCCGTCGGTGCCGCCGCCGTGCTGCGCCCCGACTGGTGGACGCTGCCGCTGCGCCCCGGCGACCGGTTCCTGCTGTGCACCGACGGGCTGACGAACGAGGTGCCCGACGACGGCCTTGCCGCGCTGCTCGGCGGCCACCCGGACCCGCAGCAGGCGGCCGACGCCCTGGTGTCGGCCGCACTGGACGCCGGGGGCCGCGACAACGTCAGCGTCGTCGTGGTCGATGTGCCCGGCGCGCGGGCGCTGGGTTAGCGTCCGCTCGTGACCGCTCCCACTGCGACCGTCCCGTCGTCCGCGCCGACCGGGCCCACCCCGGTGCGCCGGGTCGCGATGCTGTCGGTGCACACCTCTCCGCTCGAGCAGCCCGGCACCGGGGACGCCGGTGGGATGAACGTCTACGTCGTCGAGCTGGCCCGCCGGCTCGCCGCCCGCGGCACCGAGGTCGAGATCTTCACCCGCGCCACGTCGTCCTCGCAGCCGCCGGTGGTGCCGCTCACCGACGGCGTGCTCGTGCGGCACGTGCCGGCCGGGCCGTTCGAGGGGCTCGGCAAGCACGACCTGCCCGGTCAGCTGTGCGCGTTCGCCGCCGGCCTGATGCGGGCCGAGGCCCGCAAGGAGCCCGGCTGGTACGACGTGGTGCACTCGCACTACTGGCTCTCCGGGCAGGTCGGCTGGCTCGTCGCCGACCGCTGGAACGTGCCCCTCGTGCACACGATGCACACGATGGCGAAGGTGAAGAACGCCTACCTCGCCGACGGGGACACCCCGGAGCCGCAGGGCCGGGTGATCGGCGAGGAGCAGGTGGTGGACGCCGCCGACCGGCTCGTGGCCAGCACCGCGGACGAGGCCCGCGAGCTCGTCGGCCTCTACGACGCCGACCCCGGTCGGGTCGCGGTCGTGCCGCCGGGGGTGGACCTCGAGGTGTTCACACCCGGTGCCGGCGCGCAGGCCGCTCGCCGCGAGCTCGGGCTGCCGCCGGACGCTCACCTGCTGCTGTTCGCCGGCCGCATCCAGCCGCTCAAGGCACCCGACGTCCTCGTCCGGGCCGCCGCCCGGATGCTGCACCGCGACCCGGGGCTGCGCGGCCGCCTGCTCGTCGGCGTCCTGGGTGGCCCCAGCGGCAGCGGGCTCGAGCACCCCGAGGAGCTGCAGGACCTCGCCCGCTCCCTCGGCCTCGTCGGCGTGCCCGGGGTGCCGGACGTCGTGCGCTTCGAGCCGCCGGCGGACCGGGTGACGCTGGCGACGTGGCTGCGGGCGGCGGACGTCGTCGCGGTGCCGTCCTACAACGAGTCGTTCGGCCTCGTCGCCATCGAGGCGCAGGCCTGTGGCACGCCGGTGGTGGCGGCCGCGGTCGGTGGACTGCGCACGGCCGTCGCCGACGGCGTCTCGGGGATCCTCGTCGACGGGCACGACCCGGACGACTGGGCCGACGTCCTGCTCGACCTCGTGCACGACCGCGGACGCCGCGAGATGCTCGCCACCGGGGCGGTGGCCCAGGCCCACTCGTTCGGCTGGGACGTCACCGTCGAGGCGACCCTGGCGGTCTACCGGGCCGCCCGCCAGGAGCGGGCGCTGCGCCTGCACCGCCGGCTCGAGGCGCTGCGGTGACCGCCGGGCGGGCCGTCCAGCGGCGCCGGGCCGAGGCGGCCGTGCGGTCCTGGCTGGCGGACTGCGGGCTGGACTGGGAGCCGGGGGCCCGCCCGGGGGAGTACGTCGTCCAGCTCCCGGGGGAGCGCAAGCTGCGGACGACGACGTCCCTGCTCGTCGGCGACCACTCGCTGTCGGTCTCGGCGTTCGTCGTCCGGCGCCCCGACGAGAACGTCCCGCGGGTGCACCGCTGGCTGCTCGAGCGCAACGCCCGGCTGCAGGGGATCGCCTTCGCCCTGGACGCCCTCGGCGACGTGTACCTCGTCGGCCGGCTGCCGCTGGAGGGCGTCACCGAGGAGACGCTCGACGGCCTGCTCGGGTCGGTGCTGGCGACCGCGGACGGCGCGTTCAACGAGCTGCTCGCGATGGGCTTTCTCACCGCGATGCGCAAGGAGTGGGCGTGGCGGGTCTCCCGTGGGGAGCCGACCGTCAACCTCGAGGCCTTCCGGCACCTGCTCGCCCCGGACGACGCCCCGGACGACGGCATGGGTCCGGACGGCGGCCGGCAGGAGGGCCGCGGGCCCCGCCAGTAGGGTCGAGGTATGACGTACACGCTGGTGCTGCTCCGCCACGGCGAGAGCGACTGGAACGCTCGCAACCTGTTCACCGGCTGGGTCGACGTGCCGCTGTCGGACAAGGGCGAGCAGGAGGCCCGCCGCGGCGGCGAGCTGATGCGGGCCGAGGGCCTGCTGCCCGACGTCGTGCACACCTCCCTGCTGCGGCGTGCCATCTCGACGGCGAACATCGCCCTGGACACCGCGGACCGGCACTGGATCCCGGTGCGGCGCACGTGGCGGCTCAACGAGCGTCACTACGGCGCCCTGCAGGGCAAGAACAAGAAGCAGACCCTCGAGGAGTTCGGCGAGGAGCAGTTCATGACCTGGCGGCGCTCCTACGACGTGCCCCCGCCGCCGATCGACCCCGGCGACCAGTGGGCCCAGGACGGCGACCCGCGCTACGCCGACCTCGGCGACCTCATGCCGCGCAGCGAGTGCCTCAAGGACGTCGTCGCGCGGATGCTGCCGTACTGGGAGGACGCCGTCGTGCCGGACCTGCGGGCGGGCCGGACCGTGCTGCTGGCCGCGCACGGCAACTCCCTGCGGGCCCTCGTCAAGCACCTCGACGGCATCTCCGACGAGGACATCCCGGGCCTCAACATCCCCACCGGCATCCCGCTGCTGTACGAGCTCGACGAGTCGATGACCCCGGTGACCCGGTACGGGCGCTACCTCGACCCCGAGGCCGCCCAGGACGCCATCGCCGCCGTCGCCAACCAAGGCCGCTGACCCGGCCGCCTGCCGCGGGACCCTCCGCTGCCTGCCGCGGGGGTTCGCGCCTCCAGTGGTTGTCGGGACGGCGCTTTCAGGGCCGGATCACCACCACGACGGGCGCGAACCCTCGGCGGGGCGGCGGGGCGGCGGGGCGGCGGGGCGGCGGGGCGGCGGGCGGCGGAACCCGGTCAGCCGGCGCTGTCGGAGCAGGCGTCCTCGAGGCCGGCGGACAGCCGCTCCTGCGCCTCGACGACGTCCTCGTCCGGGTGCTGCTCGCTGATCTCGACGTAGCGCTCGGTCGCCTCGGTGATCGCCGCCTCGGTGCCGTCGGGGATCTCGATCTCCTCGAGGTCGGCGTCCAGGGGCTCCCAGTACGCCACGACGGTCTCGGCGTCGGCGCGCAGCTCGGGCTCCCCGGGGCCGAGGGCGTCCTGCAGGGTGGACCAGTACTCCGCCGCCTCCTGGCTCGTCACGATCACCTGGATGCTGAACGCCCGTGGGTCACCGCGGGGCACCTCCAGCCGGTCCAGCTCGGCCTGCGTCGCCGCCTCGAGCCGCTCCCGGGCCTCCTCGACCGCCGCGCAGTCCACGTCCCGCACGGGGCCCGGTGTCGTCGTCCCGGTCGGGGCCGGCCCTGTCGTGGACGCCGTCCCGGACGGCGTGGGCGGGGGTCCGGCCGGGGTCGTGGGCCCAGGGGTCGTGGTCGCCGAGTCCGTGGGTGACGAGCCCGTGGGCGACGGTGGCGGGCCGTCGGCACCGCTGCACCCCGCCAGGGCCAGCGAGCCGGCGACGAGCGCGGCCGCGCCGGTCCTGCGGCCGGCCTTCCGGCCGCCGTCGCGCAGCCCCGTCCTCACCGGCAGGACGCTACCGGAGGGGCCGCAGCCTCACTCCCCGAGCGTGGAGCCGCTGTAGTCCCCGGTGACGAGGAACACCACGCGTCGGGCGACGGACACGGCGTGGTCACCGAACCGCTCGTAGAAGCGGCTCAGCAGCGTCACGTCGACCGTCGTCTCGGCGGGTTCGGTCCAGTCCGCGGCCATCATCCGGGTGAAGACCTGCCGGTGCAGCTGGTCGAGCAGGTCGTCGTCCGACTCCAGCTTGGCGGCCGCGGCCAGGTCGCGCGTGCGGATGAGGTCCCCCGCCTCCCCGGACAGTCGCTGGGCGGTCTGCCCCATCTTCTCGAAGGTGGGCGCGAGACTCTCGGGCACGACGGACCGCGGGAAGCGCAGCCGCGTCTGCTGGGCGACGTGCCGGGCCAGGTCGCCCATCCGCTCGATGCTGGAGCTCATCCGCAGTGCGGCGACGACGACCCGCAGGTCGGTCGCGACCGGCGCCTGGCGCGCCAGCAGCTCGATGGCGCGCTCGTCCAGCTCGGCCTGAGCGGCGTCCACCTGGGCATCGGCGGCGATCACCGACTCAGCGAGCTGGAGGTCGGCCTCCAGCAGGGCGCGGGTGGCGTCGTCGATGGCCTGGCCGACGAGCTCGGTCATCCCGATGAGCCCGTCGGCGAGCTGGTCCAGCTCGTGGTGGAAGACCTCTCGCATGGGGGGCAGGTTTACACCCTTTGGTGAACGGACGCTCAGCGGTACATGAACATCAGGCCACCAGCACGCCGTCCGGGCTGCCGCCCATCCGAGCCGGGGGCGCGGCGGCCGTAGGCTGGCCGACGTGGAGGCGATCGTCGCCGAGCTGGCGGCGCTGGGTCTGGGTGCGCTCGTCGGTGCCGCCGTCGTGGCCGGCGTCGTCGTGCTGTCCCGCCGTGCCGGGGGCAGCACCGACGGTGCGGACGCCGACGGCGGCCAGCCCGGTTCGGCGGGGCTGCCCCCCGGCACGGTGGAGGTGCTCGCCGTGCTGCCGTCGGCGGTGATCGTCGTCGACGAGACGGACGTCGTGCGGACGGCGTCCCCGGCCGCCTACGCCTACGGCATCGTCCGCGACGGGCACGTCGTCCACGACCGGCTGACGGCCATGGTCGACGAGGTCCGCGCCGACCGCCGGATCCGGGAGGCCGAGCTCGAGCTGCGCCGAGGCCCCCTCGGCCGGGAGGTGCTCGTCGTCCACGCCCGGGTCGCCCCGCTGGCGGACCGGTACGTGCTGCTGCTCGTCTCGGACAACACCGAGGCCCGCCGCGTCGAGGAGATCCGCCGCGACTTCGTCGCGAACGTCAGTCACGAGCTCAAGACGCCGGTGGGGGCGATCGCCCTGCTCGCCGAGGCGATCGCGGACAACGCCGAGGACGCCGACGCCGTCCGGCGGTTCGCCGTCCGGATGGGACGCGAGTCCGGTCGGCTCACCTCGCTCGTCCAGGACATCATCGACCTGTCCCGCCTGCAGGCCGCGGCGAGTGTGCGCGAGCCGGTGCCGGTGGACGTGGACGCCGTCGTCGCCGAGGCCGTCGACCGGTCCCGGCTGACCGCGGAGGCGCGGGAGGTGAGCATCGACGTCGGCCCGGCCGCCGGGGCGACGGTCTACGGCGACCACGACCTGCTCGTCACCGCGGTGCGCAACCTCGTCGACAACGCGATCCGGTACTCCGAGCCGGGGACCAGGGTCGGCATCGGGGTGCGCCACCAGCACGGCCTCGTCGAGGTCGCGGTCGCCGACCAGGGCATCGGCATCCCGGAGGGCGAGCTCGACCGAGTCTTCGAGCGGTTCTACCGGATCGACCCGGCCCGCTCCCGCGCCACCGGGGGGACCGGTCTGGGCCTGAGCATCGTCAAGCACGTGGCGGCCAACCACGGCGGTGACGTGACAGTCTGGTCCCGCCCCGGGCACGGGTCGACCTTCACCCTGCGACTGCCGGACGCCGCCACCGGGGCCCCCGGCGGGCGTCCGGACCCGCCGTCCCACGACACCGGCCGGGCCGACCGCCCGGCCCGAGCCCGGCAAGGAGTGTGAGCGTGACCCGCATCCTGGTGGTGGAGGACGAGGAGTCCTTCAGCGACCCGCTGTCGTACCTGCTGTCCAAGGAGGGCTACGACGTCGCGGTCGCCGAGACGGGGACCGAGGCGCTGGAGGAGTACGACCGCAACGGCGCCGACCTCGTCCTGCTCGACCTCATGCTGCCGGGCCTGTCCGGGACCGAGGTGTGCCGCCAGCTGCGCACCCGGGGCAACGTGCCGGTGATCATGCTGACGGCGAAGGACAGCGAGATCGACAAGGTCGTCGGGCTCGAGCTCGGAGCCGACGACTACGTGACGAAGCCGTACTCCTCCCGCGAGCTCGTGGCCCGGGTCCGTGCCGTGCTGCGGCGCCGGGCGGAGCCGGACGACCTGGTGCCCCCGACGATCGAGGCCGGCCCGGTTCGGATGGACGTCGAGCGGCACGTCGTCACCGTCGACGGCCAGCCGGTCCAGCTGCCGCTCAAGGAGTTCGAGCTGCTCGAGCTGCTGCTGCGCAACACCGGCCGGGTGATGACCCGTGGCCAGCTCATCGACCGGGTGTGGGGCAGCGACTACGTCGGCGACACCAAGACGCTCGACGTCCACGTCAAGCGACTGCGCAGCAAGATCGAGCCCGAGCCGTCGGCGCCGCGCTACCTCGTCACGGTTCGGGGCCTCGGCTATAAGTTCGAGGCCGACTGACGACGGCCGGCTGACGTCGGCCGGCTGACGTCGCGCCCCGACCGTTCCGGCCGCTCAGGGCAGCAGGTCGGCGTACTCCGGCAGGGTGCCGTCGAGCACCGGGACGCTGACCTGCACCGGCTCCGCGCCGTCCGCACCGACCGTCATCGGCAGCCGCTGGCCCGGCATGACGCCGAGCGAGTCGACGGTGACCTCCTCGTCGGCGTCCTGACCGCCGACGGCGTACGTCTGGCCGGGCTCGACCTCCACCTCGACGTCGACGTCCGCCTCGGTCGAGGTGATCCGCACCGTGGCCGGCTCGGTGCCGGAGTTCACGACCCGGGCCACCAGGACGGCCTCGCTCTGCGCGTCCTCGGCGAGCAGCAGCAGGTTGGTCGCGACCAGCCCGTCACCGAGCTGGGCCTCCACGCCGTCGCTGGGCATGTAGTACCGCGCGGTCTCCTGCGGGTTGGTCACCGAGCAGCCTGCGGTGAGCCCGGAGGCGAGCACGGCGGCGACGGCGAGGGCCACGGGTCGGGTCAGGCGGGTCACGTCGCCAGAGCGTAGCGGCCGCGCGACCTCGGGGGCGCTCAACCACCCGGCGCAGCACGTCACCGCGGCGATGTCAACCCCCTCCTCGTCGACGCCAGGGCTCTGACCTGCGGAAACGTCGATCGGGGACTGTCGGTCCCCGGTGTCACCGTGTTACCCTGGACGTCGCGAAAGGGGAACAGAGCAGATGGCATTCAAGGTCGGCGAGACAGTTGTGTACCCGCACCACGGGGCCGCACTGATCGAGGAGATCAAGACCAGGACCATCAAGGGAGAGGACAAGCTCTACCTCCGCCTCAAGGTCGCCCAGGGCGACCTGACCATCGAGGTCCCCGCCGAGAACTGTGATCTCGTCGGCGTCCGGGACGTGGTCGGCAAGGAGGGGCTCGAGCGGGTCTTCGAGGTGCTGCGCGCTCCCTACACCGAGGAGCCGACCAACTGGTCGCGCCGCTACAAGGCCAACCTCGAGAAGCTCGCCTCCGGTGACGTGATCAAGGTGGCCGAGGTCGTCCGCGACCTGTGGCGCCGTGACCAGGACCGCGGGCTGTCCGCCGGGGAGAAGCGGATGCTGGCCAAGGCGCGGCAGATCCTCGTCTCCGAGCTCGCGCTCGCGGAGAAGACCGAGGAGGACAAGGCCGAGGCCATCCTCGACGAGGTGCTGGCCAGCTGACCACCGGCTGCGTGGTGGTCGCCGCGGGCAACGGCACCCGCCTCGGCCTGGGCACCCCGAAGGCGCTCGTCCCGCTGCACGGTGAGCCGATGCTCACCCACGCGCTACGGCGCCTGGAGGCCAGCGGTGTCGCCGACGAGGTCGTCGTCGTCGTGCCCCCCGACTCCCCCCCACCCTCGGTGATCATGCAGTCCCGCCACCCTGTCGTCGTCCCCGGGGGCGAGACCCGGCAGGACTCGGTGCGGCTGGGCCTGGCGGCCCTGTCGCCGGACGTCGACGTCGTCCTCGTCCACGACGCTGCCCGCTGCCTCGCCCCGCCGGACCTGTTCCGGACCGTCGCGGACGCCGTCCGGGCCGGTGCGGATGCGGTCGTCCCGGGTCTACCGGTGACCGACACGGTGCGCTCCGTCGACGGGGAGACGCTCGACCGTCATCGGCTGCAGGCCGTGCAGACGCCGCAGGGGTTCCGGCGGGCCGTCCTGGAGGAGGCGCACGCCCTGGCGGTGGACGAGGCGGACGAGTCCCTCGCCGCGACGGACGACGCCGGGCTGGTCGAGCGGGCCGGCTGGCGGGTGCAGGTCGTCCCCGGTCACCCCGAGGCGTTCAAGGTGACCACGGCCCACGACCTGCGCGTCGCCGAGGCGCTGCTCGCCGGTGCCGCCGGCCAGTCCCAGACGCCGTGACCGACGGCCAGGAACCGCAGGGCCCTCAGACGCTGGTGCCGCGGGTCGGTGTCGGGACCGACGTCCACCGGTTCGCGGACCCCGCAGCCGGCCGCCCGCTTCGGCTCGCCGGCCTGGACTGGCCGGGCGAGACCGGGCTCGCCGGGCACTCCGACGCCGACGTCGCCGCCCACGCCTGCTGCGACGCGCTGCTGTCGGCCGCCGGTCTCGGCGACCTCGGGCTGCACTTCGGCACCGCCCGCCCCCAGTGGGCCGGTGCGGCGGGCACCACGCTGCTCGCCGAGACCGCCCGACTGGTGCGCGAGGCCGGCTACGAGATCGGCAACGTCGCCGTCCAGGTGATCGGCAACCGGCCGCGGCTGGGCCCCCGGCGGGCCGAGGCCGAACGGGCCCTGGCCGAGGCGTGCGGCGCCCCCGTGTCGGTGTCCGCGACGACCACCGACGGCCTCGGGCTGACCGGCCGCGGCGAGGGGCTCGCAGCGATCGCGACCGCTCTGGTCGTCCCGTCCCGCGGGCGGTGACCGCGGCGGCTCACAGCAGGGCCGCGGTGGCGCCGGCTGCGCCGCGGACCCGCTCACCGAGCTCGTCGAAGTCGACGTCGGCGACGAACACGACGCTGACCGCGCCGTGGCACACCCCGCGCGAGTCCACGACCGGCGAGGCCACCGCGTTCATCCCCGGCAGCACCTCCGAGTACGTGGCGACCCACCCCTTGCGTCGCCCCTCGGCGACCTCCGGGCGCTCCCCGGGGACGGGCGGTGACCCGGCCAGCAGCGCCAGCCCGGGCGCACCCCGGGTGACCGGGTGCCGGGTCCCCGGCCGGTACACGACGTGGACCGTCGACTGGCGGGGCTCGATGACCGTCACCGTCACCGCTTCGTCGTGCTGGCGGACGACGAGGAACGCGGTCATCCCCACGTCGTTCGCCAGGCGGGAGAGCTCCGGCACGGCCGCGGCCTGCAGGTTCGGCGCCACCTGCCGGGCCAGGACGGCGAGCCCGGCGCCCGCGGCGTACCGGTTCTCCGCGTCACGGGCCACGAGGGCGTGGTCCTCCAGGGTCCGTAGCATCCGGTAGGCGATCGACCGGTGCAGGCCCAGCGCGCGGGCCACCTCGGCGACGGACAGCGGCCGCTCGCTGCCCGCGACGAGCTCCAGGGTGCGCAGGCCGCGATCGAGCGTCTGGGACGCCGGGCGGGCCGTGCCGTCACCATCGGGGTCAGGAGCACGGGAGGCCGTTGTCATTGTGGCCTGTATCACCTATCCTCACTCGCAATTCGAATGCGACGTTCGAATATAGAACTCCTCTGACGGTACAGCACACGGTGACGGCGCCGCCAGTCGCCACGGACCTCGAATGGAGCAGCACCTATGCGTCGTGGAGCACGCGCAGCAGCCGCACTCGTCGCCGGACTCGCCCTCGCGCTCACCGGCTGCGCGGAGGAGGAGCCCGCCCCGCAGACGGAGGGCACCGCCGACGGCGGCGAGGCCACCGGCGGCGAGCAGGAGCCGATCAAGATGGGGGTGGTGCTCGACATCACCGGCGCCGGCGCCAGCCTCGGCGTCCCCGAGCGCAACACCATCGAGATGCTCGCCGAGCAGGTCAACGCGGACGGCGGCGTGGCGGGCCGGGAGCTCGAGGTCCTCATCGAGGACAACCAGTCCACCGAGGACGGCGCGGCGCGGGCCGCCAGCAGGCTGATCCAGTCGGAGGAGGTGGACATCCTGCTCGGTGCCAGCCGCACCGGCCCCAGCCTGGCCATGCGTCCGATCGCCGAGCAGGCGCAGATCCCGATGATCTCGCTGGCTGCGAACCAGGCGATCATCGACGGCTCGGAGTGGGTGTTCAAGACCGCCCAGAACGACAGCGTGGTGATCGAGCGGATCATCGACGACATGGCGGCCAAGGGCTACCAGCGGATCGCCGTCGCCCGGGACGCCTCCGGGTTCGGTGAGGGCGTCCCCGAGGCGTTCGCCGAGATCGGGGCCGAGGAGGGCATCGAGGTCGTCACGACGGAGAGCTTCGCCCCCGACGCCACGGACTTCACCGCCCAGATGGTCAACATCCGGGACGCCGACCCGGACGCCGTCGTGATCTGGGGCATCCCGCCGGCCGCGTCGCTGGCCCAGGTGGCCTACCGCCAGCTCGGCATCGAGGCGCCGGTCTACCAGTCGCACGGCATCGGCAACCAGGTGTTCCTCGACAGCGCCGGGGACGCCGCCGACGGCCTGCTCGCCCCGCTGGGCCGGATGGTCGTCGCCGAGCAGCTGCCGCAGGACGACCCGCAGAAGGAGGTCGTCACCCAGTTCATCGAGGACTACGAGGCCGCCTACGGCGAGACGCCGTCCACGTTCGCCGGGCACGCCTACGACGCGTTCATGATCGCCGTCGACGCGATCGAGGAGGTCGGCACGGACCCGAACGAGCTGCGCGACGCGATCGAGAGCGTCTCGGACTGGCCGGGTGTCAGCGGCGTCTTCACGATGACGCCGGAGGACCACTCGGGGCTGAGCAAGGAGGCGCTGGTCCTGGTCACCGTCGAGAACGGTGAGTGGCAGATCGCCGACGGCGCCGAATGACCGACCTCCTCCAGCTGGTCTTCTCCGGGCTGGCTCAGGGCGCCGTCTACGGCCTGGTCGCGCTCGGCTTCGTGGCCATCTTCTCCGTGCGCGAGATGGTGAACCTCGCGCAGGGGGAGTACGCGGCACTCGCCGGCCTGAGCGCCATCACGGCCGTCGCCTCCGGGGTGCCGCTGCTGCTGGCCGTCGTCCTCGTCGTGCCGTTCGTCGTCCTGGTGTCGGTGGTGCTCGAGCGGCTGTTCGTCGCCCCGGTCAAGCACATGACGCCGCTCGTGTCGATCATCCTCACGCTCGGCATCTCCACCGCGCTCAAGGCGGTCATGCTGCTGGTCTGGGGCCCCCAGGCCAGGGGCCTGCCCGCGTTCCCGGGCCGGGACCTGTTCGTCGGCGGCATCAGCATCCGCTCCCAGGAGCTGTGGATCCTCGGGGTCGCCGCGGTGGTGGGGGCCGCGGTCGTGTGGTTCTACGAGCACACCCTGTACGGCAAGGCGCTGCGGGCGTGCGCCGAGCAGCCGGTCGCCGCGCGGCTCGTCGGCATCTCGCCCCGGACGGCGACGATGGTCGCCTTCGCCATCGCCGGGTTCGTCGGCGCGGTGGCCGGCGTGGTCGGCAGCCCGATCTACTTCTCCTCCTGGGAGTACGGGCTCACCCTCGGCCTCAAGGGGTTCGTCGCGGCGACCCTCGGCGGGCTGGTCTCGCTGCGGGTGGCGATGCTCGGCGGTCTCGTCCTCGGCGTCCTGGAGAACCTGGTCGCCGGGTACGTCGACACCGGGTTCCGGGACGCCGTCGCGTTCCTCGTCCTGGTCCTCGTGCTGCTCGTGCGGCCGCAGGGTCTCGTCCTGAAGGCCTCGGGGGTGCGGGTCTGATGAACGCCGTCCTCCGGCGGCACGCCGGCTACTACCTGCCGTTCCTGGCGCTCGCCGCCGTCCTCGCCGTGTTCCCGCTCGTCGCGTCGACGAACATGGTGAACATCGGCGTGTTCGCGCTGATCTACGGCATCGCGGCCATCGGCCTGTCGCTGCTCATGGGCCTCGCCGGGCAGGTCAGCCTCGGCCAGGCCGCGTTCTTCGCCGTCGGCGCCTACACCCACGCCATCCTCGTCACCCGGTACGACGTGCACGGCCTGGTCGCCGCGGTGACCGCCGTGCTCGCCGCCATGCTGGTGGCCCTGCTCGTCGGCCTGCCGCTGCTGCGGCTGCGTGGCCACTTCCTCGCGCTGGCCACCCTCGGGCTCGGGATCATCGTCTCGGTCACCGTCCGGGAGCTCGAGTACACCGGGGGGACCTCCGGCATCTTCGGGATCCCCAAGCCGGAGTTCGGCGGGCGGGTCTACGACAGCCCGCGCGAGTTCTTCTGGCTGCTCGTCCCGTTCGTCGTCGTCGGCCTGCTCATGGCGCGCAACCTCGTCGGCAGCCGCACCGGCCGGGCCCTGTCCGCCGTCAACGACTCCGAGGTGGCCGCGGAGTGCCTCGGGGTCAACACGTTCCTGCTGCGGCTCAAGGTCTTCGTGCTGTCGGCCGGTTACGCCGGACTCGCCGGCGTCTTCTACGCCTACTGGCTCGCCGTCGTCAGCCCCGAGGCTGCGGGCTTCCTGCTCAGCGTGCACTTCCTGCTCATGGTGGTGCTGGGCGGGCTCGGCACCGTCTGGGGCGCCATCACCGGCGCCGTCGTCGTCGAGGGCCTCGACGAGGGCATGAAGGCCCTCATCCCGCGGATCGTCCCGGGGGCCACCGGCGAGGTCCAGCTCATCGCCTTCGGCGTCGCCCTCGTCCTCGTCGTCATCCTGCTGCCCGGCGGCCTGGCCCAGCTGTGGGAGATGGCGGTCTCCCGGCTGCGCCGCCGCGGCAGTGCCCGCGAACCCGGTGAGCTGCCGACGGTCGCGGTTCGTGAGGGACCCCGGGACGACGTCCCCGGGACGGGGGAGGTGTCGCTGGCGGACCTGCTGGCGGAGGCCGACGTGCCCGAGCGGGGCACCGTCGTGCTGTCCGTGCGTGGCCTGACCAAGCGGTACGGCGGCGTCGTGGCCGTCGACGACGTCGACCTCGACGTCCGGGCCGGGGAGATCCTCGCCCTCATCGGACCCAACGGCGCCGGCAAGACGACGTGCTTCAACATGATCAGCGGGGTGCTGGAGCCGACCGCCGGGACCATCGAGGTGCTCGGCAGCCGGGTGGAGGGCCGCGCCCCGCACACCGTCGCCGAGCTCGGCGCCACCCGCACCTTCCAGAACCTCCAGGTGTTCGGCAGCAGCACGGTCCTCGGCAACGTCAAGGTGGCACGGCACCTGCGCAGCCGCTCCGGCGTCGTGCGCGGCATGCTCGGCCTGGCCGGCCGGGAGGAGAAGGAGATCGAGCGCTCGGCGATGGCGTCGATCGCGGCGCTGGGCCTGGCGCAGGACGCCGACCGCTCGGTCACGGACCTGCCGTTCGGTCGCCAGCGGCAGGTCGAGGTGGCCCGGGCACTCGCCCTGGCCCCGCGGCTGCTGCTGCTCGACGAGCCGATGGCCGGCCTGTCCGGCGCCGAGCGCGACGAGCTGGCCGAGCTGCTGCGCCGCGCCCGGGACGCCGGCGTCGCCGTCGTCCTCGTCGAGCACGACGTGGACGCCGTGATGGCGCTCGCGGACCGGGTCGCCGTCCTCGACGACGGGCGGCTCATCGCCCTGGGTACCCCCGCCGAGGTGCGCAACGACCCGGCCGTCGTCGCGGCGTACCTGGGCACGGACGACGAGGCCGACGACATCGTCCGGCACGCCGCGCAGGAGGTGCGCTGATGGCCGGGCTCGAGGTGCGCGGCCTGGAGGCCGGGTACGACCGGTTGCAGGTGCTGCACGGGATCGACGTCTCGGTCGCACCCGGCGAGCTGGT
Organism: Kineosporiaceae bacterium SCSIO 59966; assembly: GCA_020881835.1. Taxonomy (NCBI): domain Bacteria; kingdom Bacillati; phylum Actinomycetota; class Actinomycetes; order Kineosporiales; family Kineosporiaceae; species Kineosporiaceae bacterium SCSIO 59966. Next base: position 2,708,626 of record CP052876.1, on the reverse strand, counting down.
CGCCGTCATCGGCGCGAACGGGGCGGGCAAGTCCACCCTGCTGCGCTCGGTCTCCGGGCTGCTGCGTCCCCGCAGCGGCCAGGTGCTGCTCGACGGGACGGACGTGACGAACCTCGGCGCCGAGCAGATCGCCCGCCGTGGCCTGGCGCACGTGCCGGAGAACCGGCTGGTGTTCCCGTCGCTGAGCGTGGAGGACAACCTCGCCCTCGGCGGCTGGACCCGTCAGCGCGACGGGCGCTACGCCCAGCGACGCGCCGAGGCCCTCGCCCTGTTCCCCCGGCTCGCCGACCGGATCGCCCTGGTCGCCGGTGCCCTGTCCGGCGGGGAGCAGCAGATGCTCGCGATGGCCCGGGCCCTCATGGCCGGCCCCTCGGTCGTCGTCCTGGACGAGCCGAGCCTCGGGCTCGCCCCGCGCGTCGTCGGCGAGATCATCGCCGCTCTCGCGCACCTGCGCGACGAGCAAGGGCTCGCCGTGCTCCTCGTCGAGCAGAACGTCCGGGCGGCGTTCAAGGTCGCCGACCGGGTCCTGGTGATGGACCGCGGCCGGGTCGTCGTCACCGGGACGCCGGCCGAGCTGGCCGACGACGCCCGGGTGCGCTCGGCCTACCTCGGCGGCGACTCCACGTCGTCCGGCTCGGTCGGCGCCGCCGCCCCGGCCGGGGCACCGGCGCCGACCGGGACCCCGTCCGACACCACCGACCACCCCGCAGCGGAGGAGAACCGTTGAGCAGCAAGCCGTTCGCGTCGTCCGCGGACCTGGAGGACAAGACCGAGACGCTCGAGGTCCTCGCCGACGGCGTCTACGCCCTGACCGCCGAGGGCGACCCCAACGTCGGGGCCGTCGAGGGCGAGGACTTCGTCGTCGCGTTCGAGGCCCGGGCCACGCCGGTCGCCGCCCGCGAGTGGCTCGACCGGCTGCGCGAGCACACCGACAAGCCGGTCCGCTACCTCGTCCTGTCGCACTACCACGCGGTCCGGGTGCTGGGCGCCAGCGCGTTCGACGCCGACGTCGTCGTCGCCCACGAGAACACCCGGGCGCTCATCGCCGAGCGCGGCCAGCAGGACTGGGACAGCGAGCTGGCCCGGATGCCGCGGCTGTTCAAGGAGCCGGACTCGGTGCCCGGTCTGACCTGGCCGACGCTGACGTTCTCGGACCGGGTGACGATCCCGCTCGGCGGCGACCGCGGCGACCTGGTCCTGCAGTACTGCGGCCGCGGGCACACCGAGGGCGACATCGTCGCCTGGCTGCCGCGTCACCGGGTGCTGTTCGCCGGTGACCTCGTCGAGGCGCAGGCTGCCCTGTACACCGGGGACGCCTTCCACCAGGAGTGGGTGAGCGGCACCCTGGACGCCGTCGCCGCGTTCGGCGCGGAGGCCCTCGTCGGCGGGCGGGGTGCGGTGGTGCGGGGCCGTGACGCCGTGGACGCCGCGATCGAGCAGAGCCGCGGGTTCCTCACCGCGCTCATCGACGAGGTGCGCCGGGTCCAGAGCGAGGGCGGCATGCTCAAGGACGCCTTCCGCGCCTGCCACGACCGGCTCGCCCCCACCTACGGGAGCTGGCCGATCTTCGAGCACACCCTGCCGTTCGACGTCGCCCGGGTCTGGGAGGAGCTCGAGGGGGTCGAGCGTCCGACGATCTGGACGGCGCAGCGGGACCGGCAGGTCTGGGACCAGCTGCAGGACTGAGGATGACGACTGCCCCGGCCGCGGCCGACCCGCGGGGCACCCCTGCGCTGCCGCCGACCGAGCCCGTCGCCGTCGTCGGCAACGGCCCGGTCGGCCAGACCACCGCGCTGCTGCTCGCCCGCTGGGGTGTGCCCGTCGTCCTGCTGGACGCCCGCCGCGAACGTGACGTGGTCGGCAGCAAGGCCATCTGCCAGCAGCGCGACGTCCTCGACGTCTGGGCGTCCATCGGTGCCGGCCGGATCGCGCAGGAAGGCGTCACCTGGTCCGTCGCCCGCACGTTCTACCGCGACCGCGAGCTGTTCAGCATCGAGCTGGAGGACCCCGGCAGCTCGCCGCTGCCGGCGTTCGTCAACATCTCCCAGGCGCGCACCGAGGAGGTGCTTGACGAGCTCATCGCCGCCCAGCAGCTCATCGACGTCCGCTGGGGGCACGAGGTCGTGACGGTCGAGTCCTCGGACGCCGGGGTGCGCCTGGGCTGCCGGACCGACGACGGCGAGGTGACCGTCCGGGCCGCCTGGGCGGTGGCCTGCGCCGGAGCCAGGGGCGGCGCGCTGCGCGCTGCGCTCGGCGTCGACTTCGACGGCCGCTCGTTCGACGACGCCTTCCTCATCTGCGACATCCGCGCCGAGCTGCCGGGCTGGGAGAACGAGCGCCGGTTCTACTTCGACCCGCCGTGGAACCCCGGCCGCCAGGTCCTCATCCACCCGTGCCCGGACTCGGTGTACCGGATCGACTGGCAGGTCGAACCAGGCTTCGACCTCGACGCCGCCCGCGCGGACGGCTCCCTGGACCGCCGGATCCGCCAGGTCATCGGCGACCAGGACTACGAGGTCGTGTGGAGCTCGGTGTACCGGTTCCACGCCCGCCGGGCCGACCGGCTGCGCGTCGGGCGGGTGCTGCTCGCCGGGGACGTCGCCCACCTCGTCGCGCCGTTCGGCGCGCGCGGGCTGAACTCCGGAGTCGGGGACGCCGAGAACGCCGCGTGGAAGCTGGCGTTCGTGCTCCGCGGCTGGGCCGGCCAGGCGCTCCTCGACTCCTACGAGATCGAGCGGGGCGCGGCGGCGGACGAGAACCTCGAGGTCACCTCCCGGACCATGGACTTCCTCGTCCCGCAGAGCCCGCAGGCGTACCGGCGCCGGCTCGAGGTGCTCGAGGCCGCCGTGCACGACCCGGCCGCCGCCCGCGACGTCGACTCCGGCCGGCTCGCCGAGCCGTTCTGGTACGTGTCCTCGCCGCTCACCACCCCGTGCCCGCACCGCCCGTGGCCGGGCCGCCCGCAGCGGGGACGCGCCCCCGAACCGGTCCCGGGCGTCGTCCTGCCGGACGGGCCCGCGGTCGACCCCGAGGACCCCGGCGTCACCCGGGTACGGGAGCTCTGCCGGCGTGGTCTGCTCGTGCTCACCGGTCCGGCGGCCGACCGGACCGCGTGCGCCGACGCGGTGCGCGACGTGGCACCGCCTGGCCTGCCGGTGCGGGTGCTGGCGCTGACGGCGGTCGATCCCCGCGGCGTGCTGAGCCAGGCGCTGCGGGCAGCGGACGACGAGATCTGGCTGGTCCGCCCGGACGCGCACGTCGCCGCGTGCGTCCGGGCACCGGCCGAGCTGGCGGACGCCGTCCGCCGGGTGCTGGCGCTCGGCTGACCGGCGGGCGGGCGGACCCGTGGCCGGCGTCCGCGCGCACCCGGTCAGCCGGCCTCGATGAACTCCCGCAGCACCCGGGCGAAACGCTCCGGGTCGTCCAGGTGGGGGAAGTGCCCGGCGTTCTCGAAGACCTCCAGCCTGCTGCCGGGGATCCGCTGCGCGGCACGAGCCCCGTGCCACATCGGGATCAGCCGGTCGCGCCCGCCCCACACGACGAGCACCGGCACGGTGATGCGGGAGAGCCGGTCGTCCGCGGAGACCATCTGCCCACCAGGGTCGATGACCGAGCGGACGGTGGTGATGAACGCCTGGCGGCTCTCCGCGTCGCCGAGCTGCAGGAAGCCGCGCCACGCCTCGTTGACGTCGTGACCCGGGTCCCGCCCCAGCCGGACCAGACCGCGTCCGATCGACTGGCCGCCGCGACGCACCCACGTCGAGGCCACCAGTGGCATGACGAGCTCGGCGCCGGGCAGCGCAGGGGCCCGCAGCAGGAGACCGAGCTCGCGTCCCAGGCCACCGCTGGAGACCAGCACGAGCCGATCCACCCGCTCGGGGAACAGGTAGGCCAGCTGCAGGCTGATGCCGCCGCCGAGGGAGTGGCCGACGAGCGTCACCGATCCGATCCGCAGGTGGTCCAGCAGGTCCCGCAGCGCCGCGGCGTGCGCGCCGAGCGAGTAGTCCCCGCGCTGCTTGGAGGAGGCGCCGTGGCCGAACAGGTCCGGTGCGATGACCCTGCGGGTCGCGGCCAGGTCGTCGACGAGGTGCAGCCAGTTGCGGTGCGAGCCGAGCAGCCCGTGGACGAAGACGACGACCGGACCCTGCCCGACGTCCAGGTAGCTGATCTCCCGCCCGTGCAGGGACACTCGCACCGGCTCGTGCCCGGTGGCGGCCGGACCAGAAGGCATCGCCCACCTCCTGCGGACAGGTTACGACGCCCACCGGCGGCCCGTCCCAGGGCCGCAGGGCCCGTGCTCGCGGCCGGTAGCCTGTGGCCGGTGAGCCTGCGCCTGTTCGACACCGCCACCCGGGAGGTCCGCGAGCTGGTCCCGCTGACCGCGGGCGAGGTCGGTGTCTACCTGTGCGGGGCGACGGTGCAGGCGCCACCGCACATCGGCCACATCCGCTCCGGTGTCGCGTTCGACGTCCTGTGGCGCTGGCTGGAGGCCGGCCACGGGTACCGGGTGACGTTCATCCGCAACGTCACCGACATCGACGACAAGATCCTCGCCCGCTCCGCCGAGGCCGGCGTGCCGTGGTGGGCGTGGGCCTACCGGCACGAGGTGGCGTTCACCGAGGCGTACGACGCGCTCGGCGTCCGCCGGCCGACGTACGAGCCGCGCGCCACCGGGCACGTCACCGAGATGCTCGAGCTCGTCGAGCTGCTCCTCGAGCGCGGTCACGCCTACGTCGCCGAGGACGGCTCCGGTGACGTCTACTTCGACGTGGGTTCGTTCCCCGACTACGGGGCGCTCACCCACCAGCGGCCGCAGGACATGGCGCCGGCCGAGGACGCCGACCCGCGGGGAAAGCGAGACCCGCGGGACTTCGCGCTGTGGAAGGGCTGGAAGCCGAGCGAGCCGGTCACCGCGTCCTGGCCGACGCCGTACGGCCGGGGGCGGCCGGGATGGCACCTGGAGTGCTCGGCGATGGCCCGCCGGTACCTCGGCGACACCTTCGACATCCACGCCGGCGGGGTGGACCTGCGCTTCCCCCACCACGAGAACGAGCAGGCGCAGTCCCGTGCTGCCGGCTTCGGTTTCGCCCGGTACTGGCTGCACAACGCCTGGGTCACCATCGGCGGCGAGAAGATGAGCAAGTCGCTCGGCAACTCGCTGCTGGTGCCGGAGGTGCTGCGTCGCACCCGGCCGCTCGTGCTCCGGTACTACCTGGGCCAGGCGCACTACCGCTCGACGATCGAGTACACGTCCGACTCGCTGCGCGAGGCCGAGGCCGCCGTCGAGCGGATCGAGGGCTTCCTCGAGCGGGCGCGCCCGGCCGGGGCCGACGCCGCCGCCGGGCAGCCGGCCTCGTGGCCGGACGCCTTCCGCGCGGCGATGGACGACGACCTCAACGTGGCCGGGGCGCTCGCCGTCGTCCACGACACCGTGCGCCGGGGCAACAGCGCGCTGGACGCCGGGGACACCGCGGCCGCGCACCGGGCGTGGGCCGAGGTGACCGCGATGACCGGCGTGCTCGGCATCGACCCGCAGGACCCGCACTGGGCCGGCGCCGGCACCGCGGCCGGCCCGGCCCCCGCGCTGGCTGCCCTGGACGCCCTCGTCCGGGACCGGCTGGAGGCCCGCGCCGCGGCGCGGGCGGCCCGGGACTTCACCACCGCCGACGCCATCCGCGACCAGCTGGCCGCGGCCGGGATCGCAGTCGAGGACACCCCGGACGGGGCGCGCTGGTCGCTCGCCCGCCACCACGAGGAGAGCTGACATGGCCGGAAACTCGCGTCGACCGGGGGCCGTGCGCCGTCCGGGGTCCAAGAAGGGCGCCACGGTCGGCAGCGGCGGCCGCGGCCGCCGCGCCCTGGAGGGCAAGGGGCCCACCCCGAAGGCCGAGGACCGGGAGTACCACGTCGCGCACCAGCGGAAGAAGGCCGCCGAGCGGCGGGCGGCGACCCAGCGGTCGGGGTCGCCGCGGCGCGGCGGCGCACCCGGGGCACCGGAGACGATCGCGGGACGCAACTCCGTCGTCGAGGCGCTGCGGCACGAGGTGCCCACGGTCGCCCTCTACGTCGCCCACCGGGTGGACGCCGACGACCGGGTGCGCGAGGCGCTGCGGCTGGCCGCCGACCGGGGGCTGCCGGTGCTCGAGGCCTCCCGCGCCGAGCTGGACCGGCTCACCGACGGCGCGGTCCACCAGGGGCTCGCCCTGCAGGTGCCGCCGTACGAGTACGCCGACGCCGACGGGCTGCTCGAGGCCGCCCGGGCGGCCGGTGAGGTCCCGCTGCTGGTCGCCCTCGACGGGGTCACCGACCCCCGCAACCTCGGCGCCGTCGTCCGCTCCGCGGCCGCGTTCGGCGGGCACGGGGTCGTCGTCCCCGAGCGGCGGGCCGCCGGGATGACCGCGTCGGCGTGGAAGACGTCCGCCGGGGCGGCGGCACGCGTGCCGGTGGCCCGGGTGACGAACCTGACCCGGGCGCTGCAGGGCTACCAGCGGGCCGGCTGCTTCGTCGTCGGGCTGGACGCCGGGGGCGACACCCCGCTGCCGCAGGTGCCGGTCGCCGACGGCCCGGTCGTGCTCGTCGTCGGCGCCGAGGGGGCCGGCCTGTCCCGGCTGGTCCGCGAGACGTGCGACGTCGTGGCCCGCATCCCGATGTCCGGCGCGACCGAGTCGCTCAACGCCGGGGTCGCCGCCGGGATCGCGCTGTACGAGATCGCCCGGCACCGCGACCGCGGCTGACTCAGCCGTCCTCCCCGTCACCCGGCGGCGGACCACCGGCGACGACGGGCAGCGCCTGGGTGTCGACACCGAGCACCGCGGCCTCGTCCGGCTTGTGCCGCAGCACCTTCTCGACGTAGCTGCGCACCGCCTCGGCGAGGGGGATGTCGTGCCCGGCCCGCTCCGACTCGTACCAGCGGTGCTCGAGCACCTCGTGGAACACCTCGGCCGGCTCGAGCTTGCCGCGCAGCTCGCGCGGCACGGCCCGCACGACCGGTTCGAACACGGTGGTGAGCCACTCGTGGGCGACGATCTCCTCGTCGTCGCCCTGCCGGTCGGTGGCCGCGCGGAAGGCGTCGAGGTCGTTGAGCAGCCTGCGGGCCTGGTTCTCCTGGACGTCGAGCCCGGTGAGTCGCAGCAGCCGGCGCGAGTGGTGCCCGGCGTCGACGACCTTCGGCTCGATCCGGACCGTCGTCCCGGTGACGTCGGTGGAGATGGCGAGCTCGCCGACGTCGAAGCCGAGGTCGTTGAGCCGGGCGATCCGGGCAGCCACCCGCCAGCGCTCGCCGCGCTCGAAGGACTCGGGCTCGGTGAGCTCCGCCCACAGCTCGCGGTAGCGGTGGACGATGACCTCCGAGGTGTCCACCGGGTCGACGGCCGGGTCCAGCCGCTCCCCGGCGGCGAGGTCCAGCAGCTCCCCGGCGATGTTGACCCGCGCCACCTCGAGGTCGTGCTCACGCTGGCCGGTGGAGAGCGTGTCGTGCAGCTCCCCGGTCTCGGCGTCGACGAGGTAGGCGGCGAACGCGCCGGCGTCCCGGCGGAACAGGGTGTTCGACAGCGACACGTCGCCCCAGAAGAAGCCGCTGAGGTGCAGCCGGACGAGCAGCACCGCGAGCGCGTCCACGAGCCGCGTCGCCGTCTCCGGGCGCAGCGTCTGGCTGAACAGCGCCCGGTAGGGCAGGGAGAACTGCAGGTGCTGGGTGAGCAGCGCCGACTCCAGCGGCCGGCCGGCGGCGTCCTGCCGGCCGGCGATGACCCCGATCGGCTCGACCGTGGGCAGTCCCAGCCGGCGCAGGGTGCGCAGCAGGGCGTACTCCCGGCGGGCGTAGGCCTCGGTGATCTCCTTGACGGCGAGGACGTGGCCGCTCACCCGCACGAACCGGACGACGTGCCGGGAGATCCCGCGGGGGAGGGCCGCCAGTCGGTCCGACGGCCACTCCTCCAGCGGGAGCTCCCACGGCAGGTCGAGCAGCTCCGGGTCCGGGGCCGCGGCGGTGATGTCCAGAGGCACCGGGTCAGTCGCCGAGCCGGCGCCCGTCCACGGTGGAGAACAGGTGCACGTGCCCCTCCTTGGGCTGGAAGTGCACCGTCTCGCCCTTGGCCGGGGGCTGCCGGCCGTCGACCCGGGCGATGATCTCGTACTCGTCGCCGGCGATCGTCGTCCGGCCGTAGACGTAGGCGTCGGCGCCGAGCTCCTCGACGACGTCGACCTGGACGGCCAGGCCGCGGTCGGCCAGCTCGAGGTCCTCGGGGCGGACGCCGACGGTGACCTGGCCCGCCCCGGCCTGGCCGAGCACCTCGCGGGCGACCGGGAACGTGGTGTCGCCGAACTCCACGCCGCCGTCGACGGCCTTGAGCTCGAGCAGGTTCATCGCCGGTGAGCCGATGAAGCCGGCCACGAAGACGTTGTCCGGGTGGTCGTACAGGTGCCGGGGGGCACCGACCTGCTGCAGCACGCCGTCCTTGAGCACCGCGACCCGGTCGCCCATCGTCATCGCCTCGACCTGGTCGTGGGTGACGTAGACGGTGGTGACGCCGAGCCGGCGCTGCAGCTGCGCGATCTGGGTGCGGGTCTGCACCCGCAGCTTGGCGTCGAGGTTCGACAGCGGCTCGTCCATGAGGAACACCTGGGGCTGGCGGACGATGGCCCGGCCCATCGCGACGCGCTGCCGCTGCCCGCCGGAGAGCGCCTTGGGCTTGCGGTCGAGGTACGGCTCGAGGTCGAGGATCTTCGCGGCCTCCACGACCCGCCGGCGGATCTCGTCCTTCTTCACCCCGGCGATCTTCAGGGCGAAGCCCATGTTGTCGGCCACGGTCATGTGCGGGTACAGCGCGTAGTTCTGGAAGACCATGGCGATGTCCCGGTCCTTGGGCTGGACGTTGGTGACGTCCCGGTCGCCGATGAGGATGCGCCCCTCGTTCACCTCCTCCAGCCCGGCGAGCATCCGCAGCGAGGTGGACTTGCCGCACCCCGAGGGGCCGACGAGGACGAGGAACTCGCCGTCGGCGATCTGCAGGTCGAGCTGGTCGACCGCGGGCTCGTCGGCGCCAGGGTAGACCCGGGTCGCCTTGTCGAACGTGACTGTGGCCATCGTGTGTCCTCTCACCGGCAGGTACGTGCCGGACGATCCGTCGTGAGGGGTCTAGCCCCCGCCGGTCGGCGGGAGCAGGTACGCGTGCGCGGCCGGACCGTCGTCCGGCAGGGCCAGCGTGCTGGCATCCTCTCCGACGACGTCCGCTCCGGCAAGGGTCCGCACGTCCCCGATGTTCGTGACGCCGAGGGCGCGCAGCGGGACGCGGACCCGGTCGTGCCGGGCACGGGCGGCGTGGACCAGCACCGAGCCGTCGGCGTGCTCGCGCAGGAACGTCATCGAGTCGGCGCCCACGTGCACCCAGCGCAGCCCGCCGCGACGCAGGGCCACGTGGTCGCGGCGCAGCCCCAGCCACGTCCGGTAGGCCAGCAGGGTCGGTTCGTCCCACTCCGTCCGCCGGTGCCAGGGGAAGGGGGTGCGGGAGTGCTCGCCGTCCACGCCGGTCAACCCGATCTCGTCGCCGGCGAACACCATCGGGACCCCGGGCATCCCGACGAGCAGGGCGAGCGCGACGAGGTGCCGGTCGCGTCCTGCCCGGCCGGCGCCCAGGCCCCCCGCCGTCCCGCCACCGACCACCGTCCGGATCCGCGGCGTGTCGTGGGACCCCAGCGCGGTCGAGGACGCGGCCAGCGACCGCCAGGGGACCGAGGCGACGAAGTCCCGCACGGTCGCGGCCACCGCGGTGGCGGGCAGGCTGGGGACCTCGACCGGCAGCCCGAGGAAGGTGAGGCCGTGCCCGGGCTCGGTCAGCCACGCCCAGACCGGCCGGGTGAACGCGGAGTAGGCCATCGTGCCGTGCCAGCCGTCCCCGGCGAGGTCCGCGGAGGCGTCGTGGCCGTGCTCGGCGAGCAGCCAGGTGGGACGGCCGGTCTGCGCCTCGACGGCGGCCATCGTGGCCCGCACCGTGCGGGCCACCTCGTGAGCCAGGTCGACGTCGGCGTACCGGCCGGTCATGTTCGCGACGTCGATGCGCCAGCCGTCGAGGGCCACCGGGTCGCGCAGCCAGCGGGCCACCACCGAGTCGGGTCCGTCGGTGAGCCGGCGCCGCAGGGCGGCGCTGCGGTGGTCGAGCTTGGGCAGGCTGGGGACGTCCAGCCAGCTGACGTAGTCGTCCGGGTGGTGGCGGAAGAGGTAGTACCCGGCCTCCTCGCTGCCCGGGTCGGCGACCGCGCGGCGGAACCACTCGTGGCCCGCGCCGGTGTGGTTCGTCGTGAGGTCGCCGAGGACGCGCAGCCCGCGGGCGTGGGCCGCTCGCACCAGCGACACCAGCGCCTGCTGGCCGCCGAGCTCGGGGGCGACCCGGTCGAAGGTGACCGCGTCGTAGCGGTGGTTCGACCGGCCCTCGAAGAACGGCGTCAGGTACAGCACGGTGACGCCGAGGTCGACGAGGTGGTCGAGGTGGTGCTCGATACCGGCCAGGTCACCGCCGAACCACTGCCGCTGCACGTGCGGCCCCCGGTGGACGACGTCGTCGTCCCAGTCGGCGGGCTCCGCCCACGCCGGGGTGTCGTGGTGGACGCCGGAGCGGGCGAACCGGTCGGGAAACACCTGGTAGACGACGGCGTCCTGGACCCAGGACGGCGGGCCCGGGCGGGTCGCCACCCGAAAGGAGTGCGCGTCGGTGACGTCGCGCTCGTGCAGTCCGGCGGCGTCGAGCCACCGGTAGCCGCCGTCCTCGCCGTGCAGGAAGAACCGGTACGCCGTCAGCGGGTTGTGCGCGGTGAGGTCGGCCCGCCACCAGGTCTGGACGTCGTCCGCGCTCTCCACCTCGGCCGGCACGAGCAGCGGCTCGCCGTCGCGGAGCTGGCGGACGACGACGTGCCGGGCCCGGTGGGCGTGCGGCACCCGCAGCCGCACGGTGACGGTGGAGCCTGGCGCCGGGGCGTCGTCGGTGACGTACAGCGCAGAGCCGTCGTGGTGCGGCAGGTCGAGCAGGTGGGCGGAGCGGTCGCTGTGGCGGCCCATGGCGTTGGTCGTCAGCCCTTCACCGAGCCGGCCGTCAGCCCGCCGACGATGTACTTCTGCAGGTACTGGAACAGCAGCACGACCGGCAGCGCGGTGAGCACCGCGCCGGCGGCGAACACGCCGAGGTTGTTGCTCCGGTCGCCGTCGATGATGCCGTAGAGGCCGACGGCGAGGGTCTTCACGCTGTCGTCGGTGAGGAAGATGCTCGCGATGATGAACTCGTTGATCGCACCGACGAAGGCGAGCAGCCCGGTCACGGCGAGGATCGGGCGCACGAGCGGCAGGATGATCCGGAAGTAGACCTGGGTGTGCGTGGCGCCGTCGATGATGGCCGCCTCGTCGAGGTCCCGGGGGATGGAGTCGAAGAAGCCCTTGATGAGCCAGACCTGGCCCATCGCACCGCCCATGAGGATGAGCCCGTAGCCGGCGAGGGTGTTCAGCCCGATCTGCGGGATCGCCTCCCCGAGCCGGCTGAACAGGTTGAACAGTGCGACGATCGCGAGGAACTGCGGGAACATCTGGATGAGCAGGATGGTCAGCAGACCGCCGCGCCGGCCGCGGAAGCGGAACCGGGAGAACGCGTAGGCGGCCAGGGCGCTGGCGAGGACCTGGCCGACCGTCACCACGGCGCACAGCACGAGGGTGTTGACGTACCAGGTGAGGAAGGGGCCCCGGTCCCCGCTGAGCAGCTCGGCGTAGTTGTCCAGGCCGAAACGGGTGGGGACGAGGCCGGTGGTGCCGATGGTGCCGAGCGGGTTCACCGATGCCGAGACGACGTAGAGCACCGGGAACGCGGCGAAGGCGACGGCGGCCAGCCCGACGACGTGCCGCCAGCCGATCTCCCGCCACCAGCGCATCCCGCGCGGCCTGGGCTCCTCGTAGGTGCGGCGGGTCCGCTCGGTCGAGGCGAGCCCGGCGTCCTGGGGCTCGACGTTCTCCCCCGGTGCGGATCCGAGCGGCTGAGGGGTGTAGGTCATGACGGGCTCCTCAGCTCACCGACTCCAGCACCCGGGTGTACCGGAACTGGATGGTCGCGATGACGGCGGTCAGGACGAACAGGACGACGGACACCGCGGCGGCGAAGCCGAACTGGGCGCCCCCGGCGCCGAAGGCCAGCCGGTAGGTGTAGCTGATGAGGATGTCGGTGTGACCGGCCTGCGGGTTGTCCGCGGGGAACGGTCCACCCTCGGTGAGCAGCTGGATGAGGTTGAAGTTGTTGAAGTTGAAGGCGAAGGAGGCGACGAGCAGGGGGCCGACGGCGACCAGCAGCAGCGGGAAGGTGATCCGGCGGAAGGCGGTGAAGCCGCTCGCCCCGTCGATGGCGGCGGCCTCCTTGAGCTCGGCCGGGATGGCCTGCAGGGCGCCGGTGCTCACCACGAGCATGTACGGGAACCCCAGCCACAGGTTCGTCAGCAGGACGGCGACCTTCGCCAGCCAGGGGTCACCGAGCCAGTTCGGGTTGCCCGGGAGGATGTCGTTGATGAGGCCGAAGTCGCGGTTGTAGAAGCTCGCCCACACCAGCAGGGAGATGAACGCGGGGATCGCGTAGGGCAGCAGCAGGATCGACCGGTAGAGACGCCGGCCCCGCACGCGCGGGTCGTTGAGGACGACGGCGAGGAACAGCCCGAGCGCGAACGTCGTGGCGACGGACAGGACGGCCACCGCCAGGGTCCACAGGAAGATGCGGACGAAGTCGGCCCGGATGGTGGGGTTGGTCAGCACGCGTTCGTAGTTGGCCAGCCCGACGTTCTGCTGCCAGCTCTGGGAGAAGGCGGGCCGGCCGGTCTCCGGGTCGACGAAGTACTCCGAGTCGCCGACCATCGCCACCGGGTAGGTGCGCCCGGTGGACGTGTCGGTGATCGCGTCGGCGTCCTCGTCGTACTGCAGGATCGTCGTGCCCTCGAACGCCCGACCGATGCCGAGCGGGCGGATCGCCCCGTCCTCGGTCGGCACCGTGTAGTCCTGGATCAGCGGCCCGGCGTCGTTGACCTGCCGGGCGTCCAGCATCGTGAAGCCGGGGGCCTCGGTGATCCGGCCGTCGGTGACGGTCACCTCGTCCTCCTCGAGCGGCTCCAGGCCCTCCGCGGTGCCGCGGTACAGCGAGCCGTCGGCGTCGTCGACGAGGAAGAACGTGAACGGCCCCTCGGTCGGGGAGCCGGTGGCGCCGACGGTCAGCGTGTACGTCGGGGAGTCCGGCAGCTGCTGGACCGACCGGCCGATGATCTGGGTGATCGACTCCTCCTTCGACGTCCGCTTGCCGTCGCCGAAGTTCGTGAAGGAGATCGCGAACGTGCTGATGATCGGGTAGACGATGAACGCCAGGAGGAAGAGCGTTCCCGGCAGCAGGTACTTCAGCGGGATGAGCCTGGTGGTGCCGTAGACGGCGACGAGCGCCCCGGCCGTCACCCACATCGCGACGAGGATCGCGTAGTCCTCGGCGGCGAGCAGCGCCGGTGTCACGCTGAGGACGAGCGCGACGACGAGGCCGAGCCCGAGCAGCTTGACGAGGATTGCGGCGACCCCGACGGAGCGCTCCGGTCGACCGGGTCGTCTGGGGACGTCCTGGAGCGAGCTCACCGGGTCCTCCACGTCGTCGGCCTGCTGGCAGGGGTGAGGGTGGACCCGCCCCGCCCGCGGGCCGAGGCGCCGCGGGCGGGGCGGGGGTCGGTCACTGCAGCGCTGCGGCGATCGTCTCGCCGGCGGTCTGCATGGTGCTGGCCGGGTCGGCGCCGCCGACGATGGCGGCCTCCGCCTTGCCCAGCGGCTCCCAGATGGCGGCCATCTGCGGGATGGCCGGGAGGATCTGGCCGGCGTCGGCGGCCTCGGCGAACGCCGCGACGTCCGGGTTCTCGGGTGCGACGGCCTCGAGGACCTCGGTCATCGCCGGTGGGCGCGGCTCGGCGTCGAACAGTGCTCGCATGGTCTCCGGGGTGTTCGCGGCGTTGAGCACGAACTCCTGCGCGAAGGCCTTGTTGGCCCCCTTGCTCGCGACGTAGAACGCCTGGACGCCGGTGAAGGCCCGCGCCGGCTCCATGCCCTCGAAGCCCGGGATCGGGGTGATCTCGTAGGGGATCCCCGCGGTGTTGATGTCACCGAGCGCCCACGGCCCGGAGACGAGGAACGGGCAGGCGGCCTCGGTGAACAGCGCGATGGAGTTGTCCCCGGTGATGGAGGTCTTCAGCACGCCCTGGGCGCCGAGCTCGCCGATCTTCTCCGCGGCGACGATGGAGCCCTCCTTGCCGACGCCCACGTCGGTCGGGTCCGGGTCGCCCTCGGGGGTCTCGCCGAAGAGGTAGCCGCCGGCGGAGGTGTACAGCGGCTGCATGTGGTAGGCGTCGCCGTTCTCGCCGACCTGCAGGCACAGCGGGTTCTCGGCGCCGGACTCGTTGGCGAGCTGGACCAGCTCCTCGATCGTCTGCGGAGCCTCGGCGACGAGGTCGGTGTTGCGGTACAGCGCGATGGACTCCACCGCGTAGGGCAGCCCGTAGATCTGGCCGTCGAAGGTGACGCCCTTGATGGCGACCTCGGCGTACCGGGCCTGGTCGGCCTCGGACAGCGGCAGCGGGTCGATGGCGCCGTTCTGGACGAGGTTGCCGATCCAGTCGTGCGCGCCGATGACGACGTCGGGGCCGTTGCCGGCGGTGTTGGCGGTGACGAAGTTCGTCTGCAGGTCGGTGGCCACGGTCTGGACCGCGACGGTGATCCCGTTGTCGGCGCCGAACTGCTCGGCGGTGGCCTGCAGGGCGTTCGCCCGGTTCTCGTCGGCCCAGATGACGAGGTCGGCGTCCGCCCGGGTCGGGGCGCCCTCGGTCTCCGTGCTCTCCGGAGCGGCGGTCTCGGTTGCCGTCTCGGTGGCGGCCCCGGTGTCCGTGGCCTCCGGATCGGTCGTCTCGCCGCCGCCACAGGCGGAGACGAGCACGGCGAACCCGGCCGTCAGGGCCAGGGATCGTGCGGTCCTACGCATATCGGGATCTCCTCGCGAAGGGTGTGGATGGTGCCCGGACTGCAGCAAGGTCTTTCATGGACTCCGCAAGGGTCTTTCTGCAAGTTTTCGCAAGCGTGCTGTAGCGTGCGCCACATGAGAGCGCGTCTGGCGGACATCGCCGCTCACGCCGGGGTCAGCGAGGCCACGGTCAGCCGGGTGCTCAACGCCAAGCCGGGGGTGGCGGACAGCACGCGGCAGGCGGTCCTCACCGCCCTGGACGTCCTCGGCTACGAGCGGCCCTCACGGCTTCGGCTCAAGAGCGCCGGGCTGGTGGGGCTCATCGTCCCCGAGCTGGAGAACCCGATCTTCCCGGCGTTCGCCCAGGTGATCGAGAACTCGCTGGCGCAGCACGGTTTCACTCCGGTGCTGTGCACCCAGACGCCCGGTGGGGTGCACGAGGACGACTACACCCAGATGCTGCTGGAGCGGGGGGTCTCCGGCATCGTGTTCGTCTCCGGCCTGCACGCCGACACCACCGCCGACACCAGCCGGTACACCAGGCTGCGCGAGCGCGGGCTGCCGATCGTGCTGGTCAACGGCTACGCCGAGGGCGTCGACGCCCCCTTCATCTCCAACGACGACGTGGCCTCGATGGACCTGGCCGTCTCCCACCTCGTCTCCCTCGGGCACCGCGAGATCGGGCTGGCGCTGGGCCCGTCGCGGTACGTGCCGGTGATCCGCAAGGTGACCGGGTTCCGGGCGGCGATGAGCACGCACGTCGGCACGGACGACGTCGACCGGCTCGTCGAGTACACGCTGTTCAGCGTCGAGGGGGGTGCCGCGGCCGCCGGCCGGCTGGTGGACGCCGGGTGCACCGCGGTGATCTGCGGCTCGGACCTCATGGCGCTCGGGGCGATCCGAGCCGTCCGCGAGCGGGGCCTGAGCGTGCCCGGTGACGTGTCCGTCGTCGGGTACGACGACTCGATGCTCGTCGCCTTCACCGACCCGCCGCTGACGACGATCCGGCAGTCGGTGCAGGCGATGGGCACCGCGGCGGTCCGGGCCCTGCTCGACGAGATCACCGGGGTGCCCGCGCCCCGGGCGGAGTACGTGTTCCGTCCGGAGCTGGTCGTGCGGTCCTCGACCGGCGCCGCGCCGCGCCGCACGGCCGGCCGGCACGACTGACCGGCACGACTGACCGGACGGCGGGGCAGCGGCGGGGATCAGCCGCGCAGGGTGAGCAGCCGCTCGAGCACCCCGGTGACGGCCGCGGGACCGTCCACCCGGTACCTGGCGGCGGTGTCGCCCTCGCCGACCTTGACGGTCACGTCGGCGTCGACCCCCCGGCGGGCGAGCGCCGCGAAGGCGTGCTCGTCGGTGACGTCGTCCCCGGCGTAGAGCACCGCGTCGACCCCCAGGGTGCCGGCGAGCTCGAGCAGCGCGCTGCCCTTGTCGGCCTCGACGACCGACACCTCGACGACCTCCTTGCCCTGCAGCACGTGGGCGCCCTCGACGTCCGCGACCGCCCGCAGCGCGGCGGCGGTGGCGGCGTCGGCCACGGCCCGAGGGGCGCGGCGGGTGTGCAGCACGACCCCGGCTGGCTTGTGCTCCAGGGCCGTGCCGGGATGGTCGAGGACGACCGGCTCCAGGAGGGACACCACGTGCCGAAGGACCTCGTCCGGCACCTCCGGACCGTCTGCCCCGGCGACCTCGGCACCGTGGCTGGCCACCAGCACGACCTCCGGTGGCGGGGCGGCGACGGCCCGCAGGTCCGCCAGCGCCCGCCCGCTGACCAGCGCCACCCGGACGCCGTCACGGCGGCTGAGGGCCCGCAGCGCCGCGTCCGAGCCGGGCAGCGCCCGCGCCGCCGAGGGGTCCTCGACGATGGGGGCCAGGCAGCCGTCGAAGTCCAGGGCGACGAGCACCCGCCCTGCGCCGGCGAACCGGCGCAGGGCGGCGTCGAGGTCCGCCGGCAGGCCGCTCACGGCTGGGGCCCTTGGAGCGCGGACAGGAACGAGTCGGCCCAGCGGGCGACGTCCCGGTCGAGCACCCGTCGGCGCAGGGCCCGCATCCGACGGGCCTGCTCGGCGTCCGGCATCGACAGGGCCCGCAGGATGGTCTCCTTGAGCCCGTCGATGTCGTGCGGGTTGACCTTCAGCGCCTGCGGCAGGTCGTCGGCCGCGCCGGTGAACTCGCTGAGCACCAGGACGCCGCGCTCGTCGTGGCGGGAGGCGACGTACTCCTTGGCGACGAGGTTCATCCCGTCGCGCAGCGACGTCACGAGCATGACGTCGGCGGCCAGGAACAGCGCCGCCATCTCCTCCCGCGGGTAGGAGTGGTGCAGGTAGTGCACCGCCGGGGTGCCGAGCCGGGAGTGGTCACCGTTGATCCGGCCCACGGTGAGCTCGATCTCGTCCCGGAGCACGCGGTAGTGCTCGACCCGTTCCCGGCTCGGGGTCGCCACCTGGACCAGGACGCTGTCCTCGGGGGTGACCTTGCCGTCCTCGAGCAGCTCGCCCCAGGCCTTGAGGCGGTGGCGAATCCCCTTGGTGTAGTCCAGCCGGTCGACGCCGAGGGCGATCCGGCGCGGGGAGCCGAGCTCTGCGCGGATCTCCGCTGCCCGCCGCACGACGTCCTCCCGGCGGGCCATCGCGTCCAGGCCGGCGGAGTCGATGGAGATCGGGAAGGCGTGCGCTCGCACCCGGCGCTCGCCCGCGGCGTCCTGGACCCGGACGGACTGCCCGCGGGTGCTCAGGCCGGCGGTGCGGCGTACCGCCCGGAGGAAGTTGTTCGCGTCCTGCACCCGCTGGAAACCCAGCAGGTCCGCGCCGAGCAGCCCTTCGATGACCTGCCGGCGCCAGGGCAGCTGGGCGAAGATCTCGAACGGCGGGAACGGGATGTGGTTGAAGAACCCGATCCGCAGGTCGGGGCGCAGCCCGCGCAGCACCGCGGGGACGAGCTGGAGCTGGTAGTCCTGCACCCAGACCGTCGCGCCGTGCGAGGCCTGCTCGGCCGCGGCCTCGGCGAAGCGCCGGTTCACCCGGACGTAGGCGTCCCACCAGTCGCGGTGGAACTCCGGGGCGACGATGACGTCGTGGTAGAGCGGCCACAGCGTCGCGTTGGAGAACCCCTCGTAGTAGTCGGCGACCTCCTCGGCGCTCAAGGGCACCGGGACCAGGCGCATCCCGTCGGCGTCGAACGGGGCGTCGGCCTCCCCGGGGGCGCCGGACCAGCCGACCCAGGCGCCGTCGGCCTTCTGCATGACCGGCTCCAGGGCGGTCACCAGGCCGCCGGGGGACCGCCGCCACGACGTGGTGCCGTCCGCCTCGACCTGCCGGTCGACCGGGAGCCGGTTGGCGACGACGACGAACTCGTAGCCGTCCGGCACGACCTCGCTACCAGTGGGCACGACGACGACAGCTCCTTCGACTGGGTCGAGGCCAACATACCGGCGGCGGACCCCTCCCGCTCGGCCGCGCGAGCGGCTACGTTCGGGGCACGGCGGCGAGACCGGGCGGGCGCCACCGCCGGCGCGGCCGCGAGAGGTGGTGTGGGATGCAGATCTCCGGAGTCCTGAGGCACAAGGGCACCGAGGTGCTGACGATCGCGCCGACCGAGTCGGTGCGCACCCTGCTCGAGCGACTCCGCGAGGGAGGGGTCGGTGCCCTCGTCGTGTCCACCGACGGGCGCACGGTCGAGGGCATCGTCAGCGAGCGGGACGTCGTCCGCCGGCTCAGCACCGACGGCGACGGCGTCCTCGACACCGAGGTGTCGCAGATCATGACCGCGGACGTCCACACGTGCAGTCCGTCCGCCACGGTCGACGACCTCATGGCCGTCATGACCGAGCAGCGGGTGCGGCACGTCCCGGTGCTCGAGGACGGCGTACTCGTCGGCATCGTGAGCATCGGCGACGTCGTCAAGCAGCGGATGAGCGAGCTGCAGAGCGAGCGCGACCAGCTCGAGGCGTACATCAGCCGCTGAGCGTCACTCCCGTACCGTGGAGCGGTGACGAGGACGGAGCCGACCGGGGGGCGACTGGGCCGCTACCGGCTCGTGCAGCGGATCGGCGAGGGCGGGATGGGCGTCGTCCACCTGGCCCTCGACGAGGGCGGCCGGGCGGTCGCCGTCAAGGTGCTGCGCCCCCACGTCGCCGGCGACCCGGAGGCGCGCCGACGGCTGGCCCGTGAGGTCGACACGCTGCGCCGGGTGCGCAGCCCCCGGGTCGCGGCCGTGCTCGACGCCGACGTCGACTGCGACACCCCCTACGTCGTCACCGAGTACGTGCCCGCCCCGCCGCTCGACGTCCACGTCCGCGAGCACGGCCCGCTGGACGCCGAGCGGCTCGCCGTCCTCGGTGACGGGCTGGGGGAGGCGCTGGCTGCCGTCCACGAGGCCGGGGTCGTCCACCGTGACCTCAAGCCCGGCAACGTCCTCATGCTCGACGGCGACCCCGTCGTCATCGACTTCGGGATTGCGCACGTCGCCGACGACGTCCGGCTGACCTCCACCGGGCTCGTCATGGGGACGCCGGGCTACCTGTCGCCGGAGGTGGTCGCCGGCGAGCCGGTGACGCAGGCGACCGACTGGTGGGGCTGGGCGGCCACGATGACGTTCGCCGCGACCGGCCGGCCACCGTTCGGTCGCGGCCCGGTCGACGTGGTGCTCGACCGGGTGCGCCGCGGCGACGCCGACCTGGAGGGGGTGCCGGCGGGGCTGATCGACGTGCTGCGCCGCGGACTGGAGGTGGACCCGCTGCGCCGTCCCCGCCCTGCCGAGCTGCGCACGGCCGTCGAGCGGCTGCGGGAGGACGACGCGGACGACGAGGCCTGGGACGACGAGGCGTGGGACGACGAGGCGCCGGACGACGAGGCGTGGGACGACGAGGCCTGGGACGACGAGCCAGCTCGAGAGGTCGAGGATCCCACCAGCGTGGTCCCGGTCCCGCCGACGGCGGCACTCGAACCGGTGGTCCGGCAGCGCGACGCCGGTGCGGTCGCACCGCCGCACTACGAGCTCCCGTCGTACCCGCCGCCGGGGTACCCGTCGTACCCGCCGCCGGGGTACCCGTCGTACCCGCCGCCGGGGTACCCGCCGTACCCGCTGGCTGCTGCGGCGCTGGCTGTCCCGCCGCGACGCAGCGGCACGATCGCCGCCGGGCTGCTCGCCCTGGTGGCGGTGGCCGCCGTAGCCCCCGCTGTCGCGGTCATCGCCGCCCTGGTCGGCTCTGCGCTGGCCCGCACCGTGGACCGGGCGCACGGCGCACTGCTGCGGCGCCGGCACGAGCGGGGGCCTCGGCGAGCCGACGTCGTCCGGGCCGTGGCGGCGTCTCCGTGGCACCTCGTGCCCGCGACCGTCGTCGCCGTCGTCGCCCTCGTCCTGCCCCTGCTGCTCGGCGTGGCCGTCGCGTTCCTCACCGGCTGGTTCCTCGGTGACGGCGGGCTGCGGCTGACCGGCGTCACCCCTGGCAGCCCGGTGGCGCTGGCGGCCGGGGCAGCGTCCGCTGCTGTCGCCGCGTGGTGGGGACCGGGCGGCGCCGCCCTGCGGCGCGGCACCCGGACGGTGGTCCGGGCGGTCGCCCCCGGTCGCGGCGGGTCACAGGTGGCGGTCGTGCTGCTCCTGCTGGTCACGGCCGCCGCCGTCCTCGTCGCGCTCGGTGGCGCGCAGCCCGACTGGACGCCGCTGCCCGGTCCGCCTCTGGGCCTGAGGTGACGGTCCGGTCACGACGAGCCGGCAGGACGGGTCTGAGGCGTGTCGGCTCACGTACAGTCGTGCCATGTCCGCGGCGGGTACCGGTTCGGCGGGGGGTGCTCCCCGCCTGCTCGTCGTCCTCGTCCTCGCCGTCCTGACGACGGTGGCCGCGCACGGCCTCGTCGCCGGGGCGCCGCCCGAGCCGCTGGCGGTCGCTGCCGGTGTCGTCCTGGCGGCTGGTGCTGCGCGTCTCGCCGACCGTGCCGGTAGCTCCTGCCTGACGAGTGTCCTGGCCGCCCAGGTGGCCCTGCACGTCGTCCTCGCCCTCACTCACCCGGTGGGGTGCCTGCAGGCCGTCGGCCGGGCCGCGGCCGCCGGCCTCGACCTGGCGTGGTGGAGCGCCTCGACGATGTGCCTGTCGAGCGGCCTGTCGCCGGGGGCCGCTCAGCAGGTGGCGCTGACCGCCGTCGTGTCCGTGGTGCCGCTGCTCGCCGTGCACACCGTGCTGACCGTCGCCGGGGGAGCGTGGCTGGCCCGGCTGGAGGACGCCGTGCGTGCGGTGGGGGCCCTCGTCGGCGCGGTGCTCGTGCGGGTGACCGAGCCGGTCCTGGTCCCGAGCCGCCCGGTGACGGTGCCGGTGACGTCCGAGCAGGCCACCGTCGACATCGCCGTGCCGCAGCGCTCCGTGGGACGGCGCGGTCCGCCGGTGGCGCGACGCGTCTGACGCGCCCGCCGCCCGCTCACCCGTCCGCTACGGAGAGAACCCGACCATGTTCCCGACCATGTTCGTGCCCTTGTCCCGAGCCCGCCCTCACGCCCCCCGGCCCCCCGCGGCACGTGCCGTGCTCGTCACGATCGGCGCGACGCTCGCCGTCCCCGCTGTGCTCCTCGGGTCGACCGCCCCGGCGGCGGCGCACACCGACCTGCGCTCCACTGCCCCGGCCGTCGACCAGACCGTCCCGGACCTGACCGAGATCCGGCTCGAGTTCACCGGCGACGTCCTCGACCTCGGCACCCGATTGCGGCTCACCGGCCCGGACGGCGTCGTCGAGCTGGCCGCCCCGGTCGTCGACGGCCGCACCGTCACCGCCGCCGTCCCCGACGGCGTCCCCGGTGGCCAGTACACCCTCACCTGGCGGGTCACCGCACAGGACGGCCACCCGCTCACCGGCGAGTACGGCTTCACGGTGCGGCCCACTGCGACAGACTCCCGGTCGTCTGCGTCGCCCCCGGCGACGTCTCCGGCGTCCGTGCCGCCGCCGGCAACCCCCGAGCCGACCGCCTCAGCTGCCGTCGGTCCAGAGACGGACGGCTCGGACGTCGCGGTGCTGCCGTGGGCGCTCGGCGCCGGCGCCGTCGTCCTTGCCGCCGGCGGGTGGCTGCTGACCCGACGAGGCGGAACCCGATGAACCGCGCGAGCGTCGTTCCCTGGGTGGGCACTGTCCTGCGCCTCGTGCTGGCCGGGGTCCTCGGCTACGCCGGTGCGATCAAGCTGCCGGACCCGGACGAGTCCGTCCGCGCCGTCCGGGCCTACCAGCTGCTGCCCGAGCCGGTCGTCCAGGTCGTCGGCTTCGGACTGCCGGTGCTCGAGGTCGCGGTGGCGCTGCTGCTGCTGCTCGGGCTCGGCACCCGGATCGCCGCCGGAATGTCCGGCCTGCTGATGATCGCGTTCATCATCGGGGTCGCGTCCGCCTGGGCCAGGGGGCTGACCATCGACTGCGGCTGCTTCGGCGGCGGCGGTGAGGTCAGCGCCGAGGACACCGAGTACCCGCAGGAGATCCTCCGGGACCTGCTTCTGCTCGCCGCCTCGGCATGGCTGGTGTGGCGGCCGCGGACCCGGCTCGCCCTGGACAACGTCCTGTTCCCGGACCGGCACATCCTGGACGCCGACGACCTCGACTCCGACGACCCCGACTCCGACGACCCCGACTCCGACGACCCCGACTCCGACGACCCCGACTCCGACGACCCCAGCACGGCCGACCCTGACGCCGCCGAACCACGAGGAGCCTCCCGATGAGCACGAACGCCCCCCGTCCCACCAAGGCCGAGCGCAAGGAGGCGGCGCGCGACAAGGCCCGCCGGATGCGCGAGGAGGCCGAGGCCAGGCAGCGGCGTAACCGCCGGCTGGCCATCGTCGGCGCCGTGATCGGCGTGCTGCTCGTCGTCGTGGCCGTCGGCGCCATCGTCCAGGCGGGTCGCAGCAACGTCTCGGACGCCACGGCCGTCCCGAGCGGTCTCGTCGACAACGGCGTCCGCACCGGTCCGGCCGACGCGCCGGAGGTCGCCGTCTACCTCGACTACGCCTGCCCGGCGTGCGCCCAGTACGAGGCGCAGGACGGCGAGTGGCTGGTGGAGAAGGCCGAGGCCGGTGAGATCGCGCTGGTGCACAAGCCGATCGCCATCCTCGACCGGTACTCCACCACCGAGTTCTCCACCCGGGCCGCGAGCGCTGCGGCCTGCGTCGGGGAGACCTCCCCGGAGGCGTTCTCGGAGTTCAACCGGCTCATGTTCGTCAACCAGGTCGCCGAGGAGGGGCCGGGGATGACCAACGAGGAGATCTGGTCCATCGCCGAGACCGCGGGCGCCGACCCCGAGGCCGAGCAGTGCGTGCTCGAGGAGCGGTACACCGGCTGGGCGGCCAACGCCACGGACGCCGCGTCCCAGGCCGGCGTCCAGGGCACGCCGACGGTCATGGTCGAGGGCGAGATCCTGCAGGACCGTTCGCGTGAGGCGGTGGAGGCGGCCGTCGCCGCCGCCGGGTGAGGGCCCGGCCGGTGACCCGCGCCGCCCCCGGCTCGGGTCACCGGCCGCACCGCTGTCGGGTCGTCCTCCCCGACGACCGCCGCCCGGACTAGAGTCCGGGCGTCCCGCCGGCATGGCGCAACTGGTAGCGCACCCGACTTGTAATCGGGCGGTTCGGGGTTCGAGTCCCCGTGCCGGCTCTCGACCGAGCGACACCGGACCGGCGCCTAGGTGACGAGCCGGGGACCGGCGTAGAGCCTCCCGGCTCTGACCTCCACACCGAACCTTGTCGAAGCTGCAACCTCCGCGGGACGTGGACGGAACCCGGCGGCAACGCCATCGCGCCATGGTGAGCGCATGGACCAGCATCTGACGCAGGCGGTGACGGGCGCAGACGCCTGCGACGTGTGCGGCCGCCGGCCGCACCCCCGGCGGGCACGGCTCGCCCTGGCCAAGCTCCTTGTCGTCTTCCCGGTCGAGCTCGTCCTGCACGCCCTCGTCGTCCACTACCACCTGTCGTACCTGACAACGGTCGTGGTGCTCACCGTGACAACGACCGTGCTCGTCATCTGGGTCGTCGAGCCGTCGGCCATGCGGCTGCTCCGGACGTGGCTGCACGCTCCCGCCCTGGCCATGCGCCGGCGCGTCGAGACCGCGCCCGCCCTGTGGAGGATCCGCACGAGGGTCGATGACCACCCAGGAGCCTTGGAGCAGCTCGCGAGGGGCCTCGCCAGGCTGGACGCCAACATCCTCAGCATCCATATCCACCCGCTCGAGAACGGAGCGCTGGACGAGATCATCGCCGTGGCACCCGAGGAGGTGGAGAGCGCGGCGATCGGTGCCGCCGTCGAGAGAGCCGGGGGCGCTGACGTTCAGGTGTGGCCGACCTCGGCGCTGGCCCTCGTCGACGGCCAGACCACTGCTCTGTCGTACGCCGCTCGTGTCGCAGCCGACGCCGCGGAGCTGCCCCTGGCGGTCTGTGAGCTGCTCCGCGCCCGCCTCGTCGTCGACCGCATCACGGCGCTCACCGGTGGACCCGACGCCGCCTCCGAGGCGGCGACGACGCTGCGTGTCCCCTCACCGTGGACCGGCCTGTTCGTCTTCACCCGGCCGGGTGAGCCCTTCACCCCCGCGGAACGGGCCCGGGCGAATCGCCTCGCCGAGGTGGCCGAGGCCGCCGCCGGCCGGTGGACCGGTCAGCCGGAGACGGACCTGCAGCGGGATCCGCGCACGTGGGTGGACCGCTGACGCCGTCGTCCGCGGTGCCGGTTCAGTGCCAGCCCCACGCAGCGGCCGTCAGGCGTTCAGCCGGTGCTGCAGCTCGGTGGCGAGCTCGGTCGGGTCGAGCCACATGCTGGGGTACTCGCCGTACCAGCGCTGGACGCCGTCCCGGTCGATCAGGACGAAGCTGTGGCCGGGCAGCCCGGCGTGCATGCCCGTGCCGAGGACGCCGTACGCCTCGGACACCGTGCCGTCGTCCAGCAGGAACGGGGTCCTGACCCCGTTGGCGGTCATGTCGGCGAGGATCTGCTCACGGGTGTTCATCACGACGGGCAGGACGGTGACGTCGAGAGCGGCGAGCTCGTCGCCGACCTGCCGCTCGATCTCGGCCATCTGCACGAGGCAGGACTGGCAGCCGGCCCCCTCGTTGAAGTAGATGAGGACGTTCTCTCCCCGGTAGTCCGCCAGGCTCACCTCGCGGCCGTCGGTGTTCACGAGGCTGAAGTCCGGTGCCGGCCGCGCCTCACTCGAGGAGGCGGGCCTCGAGGTGAGCATCATCGCGGCGAGAACGGCGGCCAGGACCGCGGCGACGGCGACCCAGGTGGTGATGACGAGCGCTCGCCGTCGGTGGTCCTGCTGCTCCTGCTGGCGCCGGAGCTGGTTGGCCTTCTCACGGCGTTCCTGCTCGGCCTGGTGGGCCGTGGTCCTGGTGGTCATCGTCGGTCCTCAGGGTGTGCTGACGGGGTGGTCGGTGTGGTGGTCGGCGTGGCAGTCGGGGGCTTCGGCGCCGTCCTGCGGCGCGGGGTCCACGCCCTCAGGACGCCGGTCGCGCAGGGTGGCGTACACGAACACCGCTGCCAGGGCGAGAACACCCAGACCCAGTACGGGTTCGGGCACACCGGCAGTCAGACCCTCGATCTCACCGAAGACCGCCGCCAGCCTCTGGCCGATGGCGCCCTGGAAGCGTGGGCCGCTGGTCATCTGGCCGGTGTTCGCCAGGAAGATCACGAAGACGCCCATGACGGTGAACGCGAGCGCCACGGCGAGGTTGACGGTGTTCGTAGCCAGGACGCGCCCGCCCAGGCGGAGCCGGACGGGACGCGCCTGCAGGAAGCGGCGCTCACCGAGGCGGTACCGGTCCCACAGCAGGGCCATCACGAAGAGCGGGAACACCATGCCGAAGGTGTAGGCCAGGCCGAGGGTGATGCCCCCGAGCGCCGAACCGGACAACGCCGACAGCGCCATCACCCCGGCCAGGACCGGGGCACAGCAGGAGGACGCCACCCCGGAGAAGACCCCGAGGGCGAAGAAGCTGCCGGTCTCCCCGCGGCTGGTGTCCGGTGCGCGCAGGAAGGACGGCAGGCTCATCATCCGGCCGGAGAGGCTGAACGCCGCCAGCGCCAGCATGAAGGCACCGCCGAGGTAGTACAGCAGCGAGTGGTAGTTCGCGATCGTGGCCGCTACCAGGCTCATCCCGAGCGTGATCGGGACCAGGACGAGCGCGAGTCCCGCGGTGAACGCGAACGTCAGGGGCAGCAGTCGCCACCGGCGGTTCTTGACCGCGACCGCCAGGTAGGACGGCGCGAGGAAGACGATGCAGCAGGGGGCGAAGAGGGCGACTCCGCCGGCGAAGAACGCTGCGAGCACCGACCCGGTGGTCAGCAGGTCTCCCACCGCTCAACCCGCCTGTGCGGCAACGGAGTGCCGCTGCTCGAGGAGCCGGACCAGCTTCTTGCGGGGGAGCCGGCCGAAGCTGAAGAAGGTGCCGTCGACCAGCACCAGCGGACTCATCGGCGACCGGTGGCGGCGGGTCAGGTCCTGGCCCCGCTGGCTGCGGATGTCGACACGCTCGATCACGAGCGGGTACGAGCCGGCGAGCCGCGACAGCTCGGCCTCGGCGTCCTCACAGAGGTGGCACGCCGGCGCGTGCACCACCGTGACGTGGATCGGGGAACCCGTCATGTCGTCCTCTCTGCGCCCCGCGGTCGGGATCTCTACCCCAGTACGGTCGGCGGACCGTGTGGTGGATCCCGGGGGACTTTGGTGAAGGTTCGCTGAAGAAGGGCAGCTCACGACGGTTCTGGCGACGCCGTCCTTGGGATCCTCGATCCCGCCGTGGCCGTAGCGTTGCCGGGTGCCCGCCGACCTCGTCGCGGCCCTGGCCGGACTCGGCCTCGGGCTGTCCCTCATCGTCGCCATCGGGGCGCAGAACGCGTTCGTGCTCCGGCAGGGGCTGCGCCGGCAGCACGTGGGCGCTGTGGTGGCGGTCTGCACTGCCTCTGACGCCGTCCTCATCACCGCCGGAGTGGCCGGTGCCGGAGCGGTCATCGGGTCCCGGCCGTGGCTGGTCGACGTCGTCCGCGTCGCCGGGGCGGTCTTCCTCACCGGCTACGGACTGCTCGCTGCCCGCCGGGCCCTGCGGCCCGGCGTGCTGACACCGGACGGCGCCGGCTCGGCGTCCCGACGGGTGACCGTCACCACCGCGCTCGCCCTCACCTGGCTGAACCCGCACGTGTACCTCGACACCGTCGTCCTGCTCGGGTCGATCGCCCAGACCCACCCGGGCCGGCAGTGGTGGTTCGCCGCCGGCGCGGTGGCGGGCAGCGTCCTCTGGTTCGTCGGGCTCGGCTACGGGGCACGGCTGCTGCGCCCGGTGTTCGCCTCAGCACGTTCGTGGCGGGTGCTCGACGGGCTCATCGCCGTCGTCATGCTGGCGCTGGCGGTCTCGTTGCTCGGTTCGGCCTCGTGAGCCCCGCCCCCCGATCACCAGCCCGTCGCGCTCGCTTGACCTTGGAGCCGACTCGAAGGTCTAGCGTCAGCAGGTATGACGACGAGGACGGGCTCCGGAGGCGGGATGCGGGTTGCCGAGCTCGCCGCTGCCGTCGGCGTGAAACCGGGCACCGTCCGCTACTACGAGAAGCTCGGGCTGCTGCCGCAGCCCGAGCGGACTCCGGCCGGGTACCGGCAGTACGACGCCGCGGACGTCGACCGGCTCCGATTCGTCCAGGGGGCGCAGCGGCTGGGGCTGAGGCTCGCCGACATCCGGGACCTGCTGACCGTCCGGGACACCGGCCGGTGTCCCTGTGAACCTGCCGAGCACCTGCTGTCCCGCCGCATGGCGGAGGTCGACGCCGAGATCACTCGACTGACCGCGCTGCGCACCGAGATGGCTGCGATGCGGGACGCCCTGCCTGACGAGGACTGTCCCCCGCCCGCCCCCGGAACGTGGTGCCCACCAACGCCAGAGGAGGTGACGATGATGACGCTGGACCTGACCGTGGACTGCTGCGAGGACCCCACCTGTCCGCCAGAGGAGTGCGGCTGCGACTGCTGAGCCCGCACGGTAAGGGGCCACCCACGGCCTCGGACCGCGGAGCACCCCTAGAGATCGCCGGGCCAGGAGGACCGGGGCGGTCCGGACGACGAACACCGTCCGGTTCCGGCGTCCCGGTCCTCCTGGTGTGGCGATCAGGCGCCGGACGCGCCCGCCGGTGCCCGCTCGTCCGACCGGGTGACCGGCTCCACGAGGTCCGGGTCGAGCGGTTCGTCGGCGAACGGGTCCTTGGCGTTCGCCGCGGCGTAGACGGCCTCGTCGAGGATGCCCTCGCGCTTGGCGACGATCGTCGGCACGAGCGCCTGACCGGCGACGTTCACCGCCGTCCGGCCCATGTCGAGGATCGGGTCCACGGCGAGCAGCAGGCCGACGCCCTCGAGCGGCAGCCCGAGCGTGGACAGGGTGAGCGTCAGCATGACGACGGCTCCGGTGACGCCCGCGGTCGCGGCAGAGCCGATGACCGACACGAACGCGATCAGCAGGTAGTCGGTGACACCGAGCTCCACGCCGAAGAACTGCGCCACGAAGATGGCGGCCAGCGCCGGGTAGATCGCGGCGCACCCGTCCATCTTCGTCGTCGCGCCGAGCGGCACGGCGAACGAGGCGTAGGCCCGTGGGACGCCGAGGTTCCGCTCGGTCACCCGCTCGGTCACCGGCAGCGTGCCGATCGAGGAGCGGGAGACGAAGCCGAGCTGGATGGCCGGCCAGGCAGCCGCGAAGTACCGCAGCGGGCTGAGCCCGTTGAGCCGCAGCAGGACCGGGTAGAGCACGAAGAGCACGAGCGCGAGGCCGACGTACACGTCGGCGACGAACACCCCGAGCGGCGCCAGGGCGTCCCAGCCGTAGCTCGCCACCGCCCGGCCGAGCAGGCCGACGGTGCCGAGCGGTGCGAGCCGGATGATCCACCACAGCACCTTCTGGACCACCGCCAGCGCGGAGCGGCTGAAGGCCAGGAACGGCTCGGCCGCCCGGCCCACCTTGAGCGCCGCGACGCCGACCGCCACGGCCACGACGATGATCTGCAGGACGTTGAACGACAGGCCGGTGCTCAGCGACCCGTCGGCGCCCTCCGAGGTCGACGCCTGCAGGCCGAGCACGTTGCCCGGCACGATGCCGACGAGGAAGTCCAGCCAGGAGCCTGTCCTGGACGGCTCGCCGGCGGCGCCGGCGTCCACACCCGTGTTGAGGCCGGGGTTCGTCAGCAGGCCGAGAGCGATGCCGATGCTGACGGAGAACAGGGCCGTGATCGCGAACCACAGCAGGGTCCGGCCGGCCAGGCGGGCAGCGTCGGTGACCTGCCGCAGGTTGGCGATGCTCGCCACGATGGCGAGGAACACCAGCGGTGGGACGACGGCGCGCAGCAGGGTGACGAAGGCGCCGCCGATCGTGTCGAGCGTCGTCGTGAGCCAGTTCGGGTCCTGCTCCGGGCCGACTGTGCCCATCGAGCGGGCGACGAGGCCGAGGACGACGCCGAGCACGAGGCCGACGAGCACCTGGACGCTGAACGGGACGGCGGTGAAGGGGTTTCGGGACCGGCGGCGCGCGGGGGCGTCGTCCGTGGTGGGACGGGTGGTCATGGGTACCTCTCGGATACGACGGAGCGGTGCCGGCACGCACCGGTCGGCGGCGCTCGAGCGCGCAGCAGGGACCGGGGTCACCGGCGGGGCAGGCAGGCCTGGGGCTCAGCCGAGACGACACAGCGCGGTGCAGGTCCGCAGCAGGTCGACGTGCCTGCGCTGGACCTGGTTCTGCCGCTGGCACTGGCAGATCCGCATCGGTGCTGTCCTCCGGGTGTCGTCGTGCTGGCGGAACGCTAGGCGGCGGCTCACAACGGGGCGCAGCGCCGTCCGGATGCCGGACGCGATGACCGGACAGGGCCGCGGCCTGCTGCGGTCCTCACTCAGCCGATCGGCGCCCGGCCGGTCCGGCTCACCCGTGGACCGCCTCGCCGAGCAGGCCGCCGAGCGCCGTCCCGGCGAGCACCGCGGCGACGCCGACCGCGAGAGTCACCAGCACGTACCCGACGGCGAGCGGCCGGACCCCCTCGGCGTCCAGCCGGAAGGCCTCGTAGCTGAACGTGCTGTACGTCGTCAGCGACCCGGCGACCCCGATCCCCACCGCGACGGCCGCCGCGCTCGGGAGGGCGGCCCCGGCGACGGCAGCCGCCAGCAGCGTCCCGGTCCCGTTGGCGAGCAACGTCCCCAGCGGCAGGGCCCGCCCGCTCACCGGGTTCACCCACGCGTCGAGCAGGTAGCGCAGGACGGCGCCCACGGCGGCCCCTAGGACGACGAGCAACCAGGTCACCGGCCACGCCCCGCGCGCTGGGCCCCGCGCACCCCGACGTGCACGGCGAGGAGCGCCGCCACCGTCGTCCCGACGAGGTACCCGGCGGCCTCCCACGACCCGCCGCCGTCGGCCAGCCGGGCGGACTCGAGCAGGGTCGTCGAGAAGGTCGTGAACCCGCCGAGAACGCCGACCCCGACGAAGGGCCGCACCAGCCGGTGCACCGCCGGCTCGGGGCCCGGCGGGCCGTGCCGCACGAGCACCCCCATGAGGACGCCGATCAGCAGGCACCCCAGGACGTTCGCCGTCAACGTGGCCCAGGGAACGCCGCTGCCGCCCCAGGGGACGGCGAGCGCCAGGGCGTACCGGGCCGAGGCGCCGAGGGCGCCGCCGGCGGCGACGACGCCCAGGACCGCCGGGTCCACGCTGGGCCGCGGCCGGGACCGGCTCAGCGCGGGCCCATCCGCAGCGCGCCGTCCATTCGGATCACCTCGCCGTTGAGGTAGTCGTGGTCGATGATCGCCAGGGCGAGTTGGGCGTACTCGTCGGGGCGGCCGAGCCGCTGGGGGAACGGTACGCCGGCGGCGAGCGACGCGCGGAACTCCTCGCTGACCGTGGAGAGCATCGGCGTCTCCACGATGCCGGGGGCGATGGTGCACACGCGAATGCCGTACTGGGCGAGGTCCCTCGCGGCCGGCAGGGTCATCCCGACGATGCCCCCCTTGGACGCCGAGTAGGCGACCTGGCCGATCTGCCCCTCGAACGCGGCGACCGACGCGGTGTTGACGACGACGCCGCGCTGCCCCTGCTCGTCGGGCTCCGTGCGGGCGATCTGCTCGGCGGCAAGGGCCAGCACGGTGAAGGTGCCGACGAGGTTGACCTCGACGACCTTCGCGAACAGGCCCAGGTCGTGCACCCCCGACTTTCCGACGATCCGTGCCGCCGGGCCGATGCCCGCGCAGTTGACCACGGTCCGCAGCGGGACGCCGGACTGCGCGGCGGACCCCACGGCGGCCCGCACCTGCTCGGCGTCGGTGACGTCGGTGGGCAGGTACTCCACGCCCTCGAGCCGGTCCGCGGCGTCCACCGCCGCCGGCAGGTCGAGCACGAACACCGACGCCCCGCGCTCGGCGAGGGCTGCGGCGGTCGCCGCCCCGAGGCCGGACGCCCCTCCGGTGACGACGGCGGCGGTGCGGTCGAGCTGCATCAGCTGGTCTCCCTCGTGACGTGCGTGATGGTGCCGGGGTCACCCGTGTCGAGGTGGCGGCCGATGACCATCCGCTGGATCTGGTTGGTCCCCTCGAAGATCTGCATGACCTTCGTCTCGCGCATCCAGCGCTCGACGGGGAAGTCCTTGGTGTAGCCGTAGCCGCCCAGCGCCTGGACGGCGTCCGTCGTCACCCGCATCGCGTTGTCGGTGGCGACGAGCTTGGCGACCGACGCGGCCCGGCTGTACGGCAGCCCGGCGTCCTTGAGCCGGGCGGCGTGCAGGAAGGCCGCCCGGGCGCTGTCCACCGCCGCGGCCATGTCCGCGAGCAGGAACGCCAGCCCCTGGTGCTCGATGATCCGCCGTCCGAACGCCTCCCGCTCCTTGGCGTAGGCGACGGCGGTGTCGAGCGCTGCCTGGGCGACACCGGTGGCGACCGCGGCGATGCCGAGCCGGCCGGCGTCCAGGGCGGCGAGGGCGATCCGCAGCCCCTCGCCCTCCTCGCCGATCCGGCGCTCCACCGGCACCCGGACGTCGTCGAAGCGCATCGTCGCCGTCGTCGAGCCGGTCAGCCCCATCTTCCGCTCGGGGGGGTCCGCGGAGAGCCCCTCGGCGTCCGCGGGCACGAGCAGGCAGGTGATGTCACCGCGCGCGTCCCCGGTCCGGGCCAGCACGGTGTAGAAGTCGGCCTCCCCGCCGTGCGTCGTCCAGGCCTTGGCGCCGCGGACGACGTACTCGTCGCCGTCCCGGCGGGCCCTGGTCGTCATCGCGGCGACGTCGGACCCGGCCTGCGGCTCGGACAGGCAGTACGCGCCGAGCAGCTCGCCGCCGAGCAGGTCCGGCAGCCAGCGGTCCTGCTGCTGGGGCGTGCCGCGCGTGACGAGCGGGAAGCAGGCGAGCGCGTGGACGCTGGTGCCGACGCCCACCGTCGCCCACGCGTACCCGATCTCCTCGAGCACCTGCAGGTACACCTCGTAGGGCTGGCCTCCGCCGCCGTGCTCCTGCGGGTACGGCAGGCCCAGGACGCCGGCGCGACCCAGCAGCCGGAACATCTCCCGGGGGAAGACGCCGTCGGCCTCGGCGGCGGGTGCCCGGGTCGCGAGCTCCCGGGTCGCCAGCTCGCGGACCAGCGCGAGCAGCTCGGCCGCCTCCTGGGTCGGCAGGACGCGGGACGCGGGCATCGGGACCTCCGGGTGTCGTCGGCCGTGCACGGGCGGACCGGCCGCCGGGTGCTTGGAAGGTCTACCAGACGCGGCGCGCCGAGCTCGACGCGGTGCCCGGTGCGGTGCCGTACCGGCCGGGACGATGGAATGGCGCCGGCAAGACCGACCTGTGGGAGGGACGTGACGGTGACCGAGCCGCGGCGGCGGCGCCTGGACCGCCGGTCGCCCACCGTCGCGGGCGTCGTCCGGGCCCTTCACGCGCGCCCCGGGGAACCTGCCGACCCACTGGTCCGGCGCTGGCCGTCCCGCACCCCGGTGGTGGTGGCGGTGCTGTTCTTCGCGCTGGCGCAGACGCCGTCACTGCTCCCGCGGTCCTGGTTGCTGCAGGGCCTCGTCGGCGGGATCACCGCGGCCATCGGCTACGGTCTCGGCGCGTTCCTCGAGATGGCCAGCCGGCCGTTGCGGCGCCGACTGGACGCCGGACGGCGGCCCCCGTCCGACCGGTTCGCCTGGGCGGTGGTGACCGGGGCCAGCGCCGTGGTCGTCGTGGCGTCGCTGTGGACCGGCCGGCTGCAGCAGCGCCAGACCCGGGCACTCGTCGGGATGGCGGAGGACCAGCCCTGGTACACACCACTGATCCTCGCCGTCGCGGTGCTCATCGTCGTCGTTGTCGTCCTGCTCGCCCGGCCGGTGCGCCTGGGGGCGCGTCTCGTCCGCCGGCTCGTCGACCGGGTGGCCCCGGCGTGGGTGGCATCGGCTCTTGCCGGTCTCGTCGCCGCCCTGGTCGTCGGCGGCATCGTCCAGGGCGTCGTGGTCGACTCGTTCTTCGAGGTCGCCGAGGAGTCGGCGGCGGCGAACAACCGGACCGTCCCTGACGGTGTCGCCCCCCCGGACGCCGCCACCCGATCCGGCGGGCCCGGCTCACTGGTGCCGTGGGAGAGCCTGGGCGCCAAGGGGCAGGCGTTCGTCGCCGGCGGACCGTCGCCGGTGGAGATCGGTGAGTTCGCCGGCGCCGACCCGGTCGACCCGGTGCGGGTGTACGTCGGCGTGGACTCCGCCGAGGAGCTCGAGGAGCGGGTGGCCCTGGCGCTGGCCGAGCTCGACCGCACCGGCGCCTGGGACCGGTCGGTGCTCGTCGTCGCGACGGCCACCGGAACCGGGTGGGTCAACCCGGAGGCCGTCGACGCGCTGGAGTACCTCACCGGCGGGGACAGCGCCGTCGTCAGCCTGCAGTACGGCTACCTGCCCAGCTGGGTCTCGGTGCTGCTCGACCCGAGCCCGGCCAGCCACGCCGGCCAGGCCCTGTTCGACGCGGTGCACGAGCGGTGGTCCGCGCTGCCGGCCGGCGCCCGGCCCGAGCTCGTCGTCTACGGCGAGAGCCTCGGCTCGTACGGGGCGGAGGGCGCCTTCGACGACCTCGACGAGCTGCTGGAACGCACCGACGCGGTCCTGCTCGTGGGCCCGACGAACGCCAACCCGTTGTGGAACGAGATGCTGCGAAGCCGGGAGCCCGGCTCCCCGGTGTGGCTGCCCGAGCCGGCCCAGGCCCCGCAGGTCGTCGTGGCGGACGCGCCGGCCGACCTGCCCGACCCCACGCCGCCCGCCGACGTGGTGGTGCCCGAGGTCGTGTACCTGCAGAACTCCTCCGACCCGGTCGTGTGGTGGAACCCGTCCCTGCTGTGGGAGCGGCCGGCCTGGCTGCACGGCGAACGGGGCCGGGACGTCTCGCCGTCCATGCGCTGGTACCCGGTCATCACGTTCTGGCAGGTGGCCGTCGACCTCGCTCTCGCCGCCGAGGTCCCACCGGGCCACGGCCACCGCTACGAGCCGGAGATCGTCCACGCCTGGGTCGCTCTGCTGGCCCCCCAGGGGTGGACCGCTGCGGACACCGAGGCGCTGGAGGCTCTCGTCGTCCCGCCGTGGCCGCCTCCGGGGGAGTGATGCGCGAGCGGCCCGAGATCCTGCACGTCGACCTCGACGCGTTCTTCGCCGCCGTCGAGCAGCGTGACAAGCCGTCCCTGCGGGGGCGTCCGGTCGTCGTCGGCGGCGTCGGCGGGCGCGGGGTGGTCGCGACGGCCTCGTACGAGGCGCGGGCGTTCGGCGTCGGCAGCGCGATGCCGACCGCCGAGGCCCGTCGCCGGTGCCCCCACGCCGCCTTCCTGGCCGGGCGGTTCACCGCCTACCGTGCCGCGTCCCGTGCGGTGATGGGGCTGCTGCACGAGGTGTCCCCGCTGGTCGAGGCGGTCTCCTTGGACGAGGCGTACGTGGACCTGGCCCCGGTCGCGCCGGACCTCGACGTCCAGACCGTGCGGGCGGTCGCCGAGCGGCTGCGCGCGGACGTGCGGGCGGCGACCGGGCTGACCATGTCGGTGGGGGCGGCCACGAGCAAGCTCGTCGCCAAGGTCGCCTCCGACCTCGACAAGCCCGACGGGCTGCGCGTGGTGGCCCCGGGTACGGAGGCCGCGACACTCGCCCCGCTGCCGGTCCGTCGGCTGCCGGGCATCGGGCCGGCCAGCGAGGAGCGGCTCGCCCGCCGGGGGGTGCGGACCGTCGGTCAGCTTGCCGCGCTCGGCCTCGACGACCTCGTCGAGCTGCTCGGGCAGGCCCACGGCACCGCCGTGCACGCCGCCTCCCGCGGCCTGGACGACCGGCCCGTCGTCCCGGAGCGGGAGGCCAAGTCGGTGTCCGCCGAGGAGACCTACCCCACCGATCTCACCGACCGGCGGGTGATGGCCGAGCACGTCCGGCGGCTCGCCGACCGGGTCGCCGTCCGGCTCGCCGGGCACGGGGTGTCCGGCCGGACGGTGACCCTCAAGCTGCGGCGCTACGACTTCTCCACCCTGACCCGGTCGGTGACGCTGCCCCAGCCGACGGACGCCGTCCGGGAGATCGCCGCCGTCGCGGCCCAGCTGCTCGAGGGCGTCGACACCAGTGGCGGCGTCCGGCTGCTCGGTGTCGGGGTCTCCGGGCTCACCGACTTCGCCCAGCAGGACCTGTTCGCCGAGCTGGGCCCGCCTGAGGTCCACGACGTGGCGGCGGGCGACGACCCGGCGCCGGCCGCGCCCGCCCCGGCGCCGGCCGCGGTCCCGGCTCTCGTCGTCCGGCCGGCCTGGCGGCCTGGTCAGGACGTCGTCCATGCCGTCCACGGGCCGGGGTGGGTGTGGGGCGCGGGACTGCGCCGGGTCACCGTGCGGTTCGAGGGGCCGCGCACCGGGCCGGGCCCGGTGCGCACGTTCCCGGACGACGACCCCGACCTCGCGCCCGCGGACCCGCCGGTGTGGGAGCCGGTCAGCGACCCGCCGTGAGACCGGGTGCCACCGTGAGGACGACGAGCAGGACGACGGAGTGCACGATCTCGAGGATCCCGACCTGCTTGGGTGACAGGGCGAACCGCGGCAGCACCGCCGCCCGCACGGCCAGCCAGCCGAACAGCACGCCTGTCGTGACGGCCGCCGGCGCTCCGGCGACGGTGGCCGCCACTGCGACGGTGACGGCGGCCGCGGCGACGTGGTAGCCCACCGACACCAGCCACCAGGACCGCTGACCGCGCTCGCGGATCATCGTCTTGACGTAGAAGGCGGTACCGGCGAAGTAGAGCCACGTCACCGCCCACACCGGCCACGTCGCCGTCGCCGGCAGACCACCGGCGAGTGCGGCCACCGGGATCATCAGCGTGCCCTGGGTGATCCCGGCCAGGTCGTTGACGATCGAGCGCTCGTCCCGGCGCCAGGCGTACCAGGCGCTGACGGCCAGGAGGACGGCGAAGACCGGCCCGGCCCACAGCAGCACGGGCCGGGCGACGACGACAACGAGCAGGGCGGGGGCGGCGAGGGCGGAGTAGAGCCGCAGCTGGTCGCGCACCCGGCCCGGGCGCCGGGTCTTCACCGCAAGGAGCGCGTAGTAGGACAGCAGGTAGCCGGCCAGCCAGCCGACGAGCAGCGGCAGGTGCGGCCACGCCGGGCCGGCGAGGACGACGCCGACGGCGTAGGGGACCAGCAGCATGGCCCACGCCCCGTGCTGCGGGGGCAGGTAGCGGCGCAGCGCCTTGCGCCCCGCGCTGCGCCGGGTCATGCGCTGGGAGCCGGTGGCCGTGGACATCGGCTCCGACGGTAGACCCACCGTCGCGGTGCGCGGTCACCGCTGTCCGGCCTGGCACAGTGGGCCTCATGCAGAGCGCTGAGGAGCAGGCGGACCCGGCCGTGGTCGAGGCCGTCATCGCTGTGCGGGACCGGTTCGGGGTCAACGGCCTGCGCGACATGATCCGGCTCGCCGAGGCCGAGCTGGCCACCGCGCAGGAGGCCGTGCGCCGGCTCGGAGAGCTCACCCGGCCCGACGCCGGGCCCGACGACGACCGGACCCCCTAACCTCTTCGTGATCATGCAATCCCGCCACCCCAGCCGCCTGCGAACCTCTTCGTGATCATGCAATCCCGCCACCCCGCACGACGCATTGCCCGCCCGCACAATGCTGGGTTCGTGGCGCGACACGCTGGCAAAATTGCGCCGAACCCAGCACTCTGTGCTCCCACCCTTGCCGTTGATCAGGCCGACAACTTCCTGTTCCTGATCACGACGAGGGCGTGCGGGGTGGCGGGATTGCATGATCACGGGGAGGGGGGTGGGGGGTCGGTCAGTCTCGGACGTCGAGGGGTGCGGGGTTCAGCGGGACGGGCTCGACCGGCGCGGGGTGAGGCCGTTTCGCCGTCCGCCCGTCCCCGGAGGAGCGGCCGCGCAGCCGGCGCCCCAACCACGGCGCGACGTGCCCGCGGACCCAGGCGGCGTCGTCCCGCAGCACGTCCAGACGTGGCCGCGGCGGCTCGGGCTCGAGCGGCACGGCGTGCTCGCCCCCCGTGGTCAGGCCGAGGGTGTGCAGGGCGAGCGCAGCGACCCGCCGGTGCCCCTCGGCGGACAGGTGGATCCGGTCGTCGGCCCACAGCCGCCAGTCGCGCAGCGCCCGCAGCCCCCACAGGTCGATGACGCGGGCGCCGTGCCGGGACGCGATCGACCAGATGTGGGAGTTGTACGTCGCCACCTTGCCACGGGTCCGTTGGATCAGCGGGGCGTTGCGCGGGTCGACACCGGTGGCCATCAGCACGTCGGCGCCGGTCCCTCGTAGGAGGCGGACGGCGTCCTCGAGCCGGACGGCGAGGTCGTCGGGGTCGGTACCGGGACGCAGGACGTCGTTGCCGCCGCCGACGATGCTGACGAGGTCGGCACCGGAGTCCAGGGCGACCGGGAGCTGCTCGGCCAGGATCTGGTCGAGCAGCCGACCCCGGACGGCGAGGTTGGCGTACTCGAGCCCCTGCGCGCCGTCCGCGACGCGCCGGACGTGCAGCGCCTCGGCGAGCCGGTCGGCCCACCCCCGGTACTCACCCGGCGTCCTGGGGTCGGGGTCTGCCATCCCCTCGGTGAAGGAGTCCCCGAGGGCGACGTACCGGTGCCAGCGCGGGACGACGTCCGGTGCTGGGGTGACGGGTTCAGGTGACATGGGGGTGTCGTTCACGACGTCCAGGATGACTCAGGTCCGGGCACCGCTCGCCCGGCGGCGGACCTTGCGGTCCCACCGGTCGAGCTCGGTGCGCACCGGCGTGGCGAGGAACTCCCCGAGGGTGATGCCGCCGGCCAGCCCGAGTCCGATCGAGGCGGCCGTGGTGAGCAGGCCGAGCCCGGCGGTGATGTCCTGGTCGACGACGATGGCGAACAGGCCGCGGTAGATGGTCAGCCCTGGTAGCAGCGGTGCGACCGCCGACGCGGCGATGACCAGCGGCGGGATCCGCAGCCGTTCCGTCGTGGCCTCCCCGATGAACCCGACGACGACGGCGGCGAGTGCCGAGGCGACCGCCGGCCCGGCGCCGAGGTCGCGGGTCAGCGAGTAGACGATCCACGACAGGGCGCCGGCGACCGCGGCCAGGGCGGCCGACCGGGGTCGGGCGTACGAGGCGACCGCGAAGAACATCGCGATCCCGGCCGCGGCGGCGAGCTGCAGCCACGCGGGGACGGCGTAGGCGACCGGGTCGAGGACGGCCAGCGGCACGCCCACGGCGTTCGCGACGTCCAGGACCGAGGCGATGCCGACGACGATGCCCGCCGTCAGGGTGAGCACCTCGAACATCCGGGCCGCGGCGGTGACGTGGAAGCCGCTGATGGCGTCCTCCGCGGCGCCGACCAGGGACATGCCCATGAGCAGGACGACGATCCCGGCGCCGACGACGAGCGAGGTCCGCACGCCCGTCTCCAGGACGACGAGGACGACGGCCACGGACGTCGCGAGGGCGGCGCCGGCCGCGTGCTGGAAGAACTGCGGCAGACCCCAGCGAGACAGCGCACGCATGAGCACGTCGATCGCGGCCGTCGTGAGTCCGGCCAGGACGGCGACAGCCCATCCCCCGCCGAGGAGCAGGCCGACCGACGCGGCGGCCAGCCCGAGAGTCGTGGTGACGATCCAGCGCCGGTAGGGGTGCGGGGTGGCGAGCACCCGGTCGAGGCGCTGGTGGGCCTCCTCCAGCGGCAGACCGTCACCGGTGACGACGTCCCGCGCGAGGTTCGTCACCGCGTGCAGCCGGGTGTAGTCGGTGGCCCGGACCCGGACGATCCGCATCCCGGTCAGCGGCACCTCGTCGTCCCGGTCCCAGCTGACCGTCAGGGAGGTGTAGGTGACGTCGACCTGGCAGGAGGACAGGCCGTAGGCGGCGGCCACGCGCAGCACGGTCGCGGTGACGTCGGCGGCCGGGACGCCGACGGCGAGCATGGCCTCACCGATGCGCAGGGCGAGCTCGAGCGCCGAGTGCGCGGTGAGGTCGTCCATCTGGCTGCGCGAGGTGCGCAGGCCGATCTGCATCGTCGGCGGGCTCGTGCCGGCGATCGCGCGGCGGGCCCGGTCGGCCAGACGCGTGTACTGGGGCGGCTTCGGCACGTCCGCCAGGGTAGGGGAGGCTGTCGGTCGTCCGACGAATCGCACGGTGCGGGTGGACCCGCACGGTGGGACGTCGTCCGGACCGACTGCCAGACCAGACGCACGATGCAGGAGGAGGAGCGCATGCCGACGACCGTTGCCATCACCGGGGGCCGGGTGGTCCCCGTCGAGGGGGAGCCCGTCGAGGGCGGGACCGTCCTGATCGTCGACGGCCGGATCGCCGCCGTCGGCGCCGACGTCGACGTCCCGGACGACGCGGAGGTCGTCGACGCGACCGGCTCGTGGGTGCTGCCCGGCTTCGTCGAGGCCCACGCCCACCTCGGCGTCCACGAGGAGGCCGAGGGCTGGGCCGGCCAGGACACCAACGAGATGACCGACCCCAACGGCGCCCGGATGCGCGCCCTGGACGCCATCAATCCCGCGGACGAGGGCTTCCGAGACGCGATCGCCGGCGGCGTGACGACCGCCGTGGTCAAGCCCGGGTCCGGCAACCCGATCGGCGGTCAGACGGTGGCGCTGAAGTGCTGGGGCCGGATGGTCGACGAGATGCTGCTGCGTCAGCCGGTGTCGGTGAAGAGCGCGCTCGGTGAGAACCCCAAGCGGGTGTACGGGGACCAGAAGAAGCTCCCCTCGACGCGCCAGGGCGTCGCCGCGGTGATCCGCGACGCGATGACCCGGGCGCAGGACTACCGCACCCGCCGGGACCGGGCGGCGGACAACGGCGAGCCGTTCGACCGTGACCCGACGTCCGAGGTGCTCGTCAGGGTGCTCGACGGCGAGTTGCCGTGGTCTCAGCACAGTCACCGGGCCGATGACATCGCGACCGCGATGCGCCTGGCCGAGGAGTTCGGCTACCGGCTCGTCCTCAACCACGGCACCGAGGCGCACCTGCTCGCCGACGTGATCGCCGAGCGAGGCATCCCGGTGATCATCGGGCCGCTGTTCACCACCCGGAGCAAGGTGGAGCTGCGTCAGCGGCACCTGCGCAACCCCGGTCTGCTGGCCCGCGCCGGCGTCCGGATCGCGATCACCACCGACCACCCCGTCGTCCCGATCAACTTCCTCGTCCACCAGGCGTCGCTGGCCGTCAAGGAGGGCCTGGACCGCGACGAGGCGCTGCGTGCCCTCACCATCAACCCGGCGACGATCATGGGGCTGGACGACCGCGTCGGGTCGCTGGTCCCCGGCAAGGACGGCGACGTCGTGGTCTGGTCCGGCGACCCGCTCGACGTGTTCTCCCGCGCGCTGCGGGTGTTCGTCGACGGCCGGCAGGTCTACACCTGGGACGACGAGGCCGGTGACGGCGTCCACCTCAGCCCTTACCCCACTCCCACCCACCCCTGACCCTCTTCGTGATCATGCAATCCCGCCCACCACTGCGCCCCCTGTTGGTGATCATGCAATCCCGCCCACCACTGCGCCCCTGTCGGTGATCATGCAATCCCGCCACCCTCGGAGAGTGGGACATGGCGAGACTGCATGATCCGCAATCGGGCGGCGGGGACTGCTCATGGACCGTCCGCAGAATGCTGGCTCTGGCACAGATTTTGCGGCGTGTCCCGCCACCAACCCCGCATTCTGCGGGCGAACGGGGTGCGTGCGGGGTGGCGGGATTGCATGATCACCGAGAGAGGGAGCGGGGTGGCGGGATTGCATGATCACCGAGGGAGGGACCAGTCGACGGGGTCGGCGCCCTGGGCGGTCAGCAGCTCGTCGACGCAGCTGAACGGCCGTGAGCCGAGGAAGCCGCGGGACGCCGACAGCGGACTCGGGTGGGCGCCGGTCACGACGGGGACGTCGCCGAGCGCCGGGCGCAGGGTCTGCGCCTGCCGGCCCCACAGCACGGCGACGAGCGGTCCGCCACGGTGCACCAGCGCCCGCAGCACGGCGTCCGTCACCTGTTCCCAGCCACGCTGCCGGTGCGAGCCCGGCGCTCCGGCCCGGACCGTGAGAACCCGGTTGAGCAGCAGCACCCCGCGCCCGGTCCACGCGGACAGGTCCCCGTGCCCGGGCACCGGCATCCCGGTGTCGGCGTGCAGCTCCCGGTAGATGTTGCGCAGGCTCCCGGGCAGCACGGTGACCGCCCGGTCGACGGCGAACGCCAGGCCGACCGGGTGCCCCGGGGTCGGGTAGGGGTCCTGCCCGACGATGACCACCCGGACGTCGTCCAGCGGGGTCGCGAGCGCGCGGAGCACTCGGTCGGGGGCCGGCAGCACCGCGTGGCCGGCGGCCGCCTCGGCCGCCAGGTGCGCTCCGACGTCGCGGAGCGCCGGGGCGACGCGGTCGAGGACAGGCAGCCACGAGGGGTGCACGACCTCCGTCCGGACGGCGGGAGCGGGCTGGGTCACGGACCAGTGCCTACGGCAGGGCGAGGCGCCGGTGCAAGCGCACGAACCGGCCTGCCGCCAGCCGGCCGCACGCCTGCCCCCAGCAGCCACGGCGACACGCCGCGACAAATGACACGGCTGTGGTTCGCGGCCTACAGTGGCGGGGACGCGGCCTACAGTGACGGTGACGCACGGACCGCACAGCACCAGCGAGCAAGGAGGGCGCAGCGTGGACGCCGCAGAGTCACGGGACGACGAGCCGTCGGGCCTGTCCGCGCGCGACCGGGAGATCCTCGCCTTCGAGCGGCAGTGGTGGAAGTACGCCGGGGCCAAGGAGCAGGCCGTCCGCGAGCTGTTCGACATGTCGGCAACCCGCTACTACCAGGTGCTCAACGCGCTCATCGACTCCCCCGAGGCCTTGGCGTTCGACCCGATGCTCGTCAAGCGGCTGCGCCGGATGCGCGCGTCCCGCCAGCGCGCCCGCTCGGCCCGTCGCCTCGGCCTGCAGGTCTGAGCGCCTAGGCTCGCCGCCGATGAGCGAGCAGAGCCGGTACCCCCGCGACGAGTTCGACGACGTCGAGCCGGGCGACGGACGGCGGGGCGCGCACCGGGCGCGACCGAACCCCGTGCTTGCGATGGTGCCCGTCCTGCTCGTCGTCGTCGCCGTCGTGGCCCTCGTCGTCGGTGCGATGACGCTGCTCGGCGGGAACGGTCCGGACGTCGCCACCCGGGTCTCCGAGCCCACCGGCACGAGCACCGAGACGGCCGGGTCCCCGACGTCCGAGGGCGGAACCACGACGCCGGGCACCCCTGCTCCTACCGCGACCGACGCCCCCACCGACGCGCAGACCGGCACGCCGACCGACGCCCAGCCCGAGCCCGAGCCCGAGCCCGAGCCCCCCACTGAGGAACCTGCTCCGGTCGACCGGTCCGTCGGCGTCCGGGTGCTCAACGGGACGACGACCGCCGGCCTGGCCGGGGGCGCCGCCGAGGTGCTGGGCGCCGACGGCTGGACCGTGACCGAGGTGGACAACTACCGGGCCGGCCCGACCCCGCCGACCACGGTGTACTACGCCGACGAGACGCTGGCCGCGACGGCGGAGGCGCTGGCGGACGCGCTCGGCGGTGCCGCCACCGAGCTCAGCGACGCGTTCGGCGGCGGCGGGCTGACCGTCGTCCTGGGGGAGGACTACCAGCCCTGAGGTAGCCGCCGTCCGCCAGGCCCGCGCGCACCTCGAACCAGTTGGCCAGGGCGGTGTCCCGGCAGCGCAGCCACGACCAGGCCGCGGCGAGGCCGTAGGCGGGCAGGAAGCCGATCGGCCCGAGGAACCTCGCCCACTGGGCTGCGTGCCGGGCCTCGTGGGCGAGCAGCCGGGGCCGGAGCAGGGACTCCTCGAGCGTCATGCGCAGCAGGACGACGTCACCGACGGTGACCGCCGCGGCCCGCGGCGCCGGGAACCAGGCGCGGTACCCGGGCGCCAGCCGCAGCCCGTGCGGGCCGGGGACGACGTCCGCTCCACCCGCCCGGGCGAGCGCCAGTCCGAGCGCCGTCGACCCGTTGAGGAGGTTGAGCACCCTGCGCACCCACCCACCCTGCCACCCGCCGCGCCCGATCTCTGGAGGCCTTCCGGGGTCTCGCCCGCGTCCATGACCCCGGAAAGCCTCCAGAGATCGGGTCCCCGGGGGCCGAGATCGGGCCCCGGGCACCGGAGGCATTTGCACTCGGGGGGTGGGAGTGCTAATCATGTGACTGGCACTCTCGGCACGAGAGTGACAGGACAACCCAGGGAGCACACGCTTCCGGCCGGACCGGTGAGTCGGCGCGCACGCGGGACGTGACTGCGTGGGCGGCGGCGTCCGTCGCGGGCACCGCCCGGCCACCCCCCACCACCCGTCACCGGGAGGAATCCCCGAATGGCCAAGATGATCTCCTTCAACGAGGAGGCCCGGCGCGGACTCGAGCGTGGCATGAACACGCTGGCCGACGCCGTCAAGGTCACCCTCGGTCCGAAGGGCCGCAACGTCGTCCTCGAGAAGAAGTGGGGTGCTCCGACCATCACCAACGATGGTGTGAGCATCGCCAAGGAGATCGAGCTCGAGGACCCCTACGAGAAGATCGGCGCCGAGCTCGTCAAGGAGGTCGCGAAGAAGACCGACGACGTCGCCGGCGACGGCACCACCACCGCGACCGTGCTCGCCCAGGCGATGGTCCGCGAGGGCCTGCGCAACGTGGCCGCCGGCGCGAACCCGATGGCGCTGAAGAAGGGCATCGAGAAGGCGGTCGAGGCCGTCGCCGAGCAGCTGCTGAACTCGGCCAAGGAGGTCGAGACCAAGGAGCAGATCGCCGCGACCGCGTCCATCTCCGCCGCTGACCCGCAGATCGGCGAGCTCATCGCCGAGGCGATGGACAAGGTCG
This sequence comes from Kineosporiaceae bacterium SCSIO 59966, assembly GCA_020881835.1. Lineage (NCBI taxonomy): Bacteria > Bacillati > Actinomycetota > Actinomycetes > Kineosporiales > Kineosporiaceae > Kineosporiaceae bacterium SCSIO 59966. Next base: position 2,664,352 of record CP052876.1, on the reverse strand, counting down.
GCAAGGAAGGCGTCATCACCGTCGAGGAGAGCCAGACCTTCGGCCTCGAGCTCGAGCTCACCGAGGGCATGCGCTTCGACAAGGGCTACATCTCGCCCTACTTCGTCACCGACGCCGAGCGGATGGAGACCGTCCTCGAGGACCCGTACATCCTCGTCATCAACTCCAAGATCTCCGCGATCAAGGACCTGCTGCCGCTGCTGGAGAAGGTCACCCAGTCCGGCAAGCCGCTGGCGATCATCGCCGAGGACGTCGAGGGCGAGGCCCTGGCCACCCTCGTCGTCAACAAGATCCGTGGCATCTTCAAGTCGGTCGCCGTCAAGGCCCCCGGCTTCGGTGACCGCCGCAAGGCGATGCTTCAGGACATCGCGATCCTCACCGGCGGGCAGGTCATCTCCGAGGAGGTCGGCCTCAAGCTGGAGAACACCGGCCTCGACATGCTCGGCCGGGCCCGCAAGGTCGTCGTCACCAAGGACGAGACGACGATCGTCGAGGGCGCCGGGGACGCCGACCAGATCGCCGGCCGGGTCAACCAGATCCGCGCCGAGATCGAGAAGAGCGACTCCGACTACGACCGCGAGAAGCTGCAGGAGCGACTCGCCAAGCTGGCCGGCGGCGTCGCCGTCATCAAGGCCGGCGCGGCCACGGAGGTCGAGCTCAAGGAGCGCAAGCACCGGATCGAGGACGCCGTCCGCAACGCGAAGGCGGCCGTCGAGGAGGGCATCGTCGCCGGTGGTGGCGTCGCCCTCATCCAGGCCGGTGCCACCGCGTTCGACAAGCTCGAGCTCGAGGGCGACGAGGCGACCGGGGCGAACATCGTCAAGGTCGCGATCGAGGCCCCGCTCAAGCAGATCGCCATCAACGCCGGCCTCGAGGGCGGCGTCGTGGCGGAGAAGGTCCGCAACCTGGAGACGGGTCACGGCCTGGACGCCGCCACCGGCGAGTACGTCGACATGGTCGCCAGCGGGATCATCGACCCCGCCAAGGTGACTCGGTCGGCGCTGCAGAACGCCGCCTCCATCGCGGCGCTCTTCCTCACCACCGAGGCCGTCATCGCCGACAAGCCGGAGAAGGCCCCCGCGGGCGCCCCGGCCGGTGGTGACATGGGCGGCATGGACTTCTGACCCACGCCAGCCACGCCTGACGGAGGGCGGCACCCGCAGGGGTGCCGCCCTTCGTCGTCCGCCTAGGCTGACCGGTCGTGGCCGTGCTCATCGACCCGCCCGCCTGGCCCGCCCACGGCCGGTTGTGGTCCCACCTCGTCAGCGACACCTCCCTGACGGAGCTGCACGTGTTCGCCCGGCGCGCCGGGCTGCCCGAGCGGGCGTTCGGCGGTGACCACTACGACGTCCCGCAGGAGCGCTACGACGACCTCGTCGCGGCCGGCGCCGAGCCGGTCGGGGGACGCGAGCTGCTGCGCCGGCTCGTCGACTCCGGCCTGCGGGTGCCCTCGCTGCGCAGCGAGCGGGTGCTGTCCTCCGGCGAGGACGACCGGTGGGGACCCCAGGCCGGTCCGCACCGCGTCGACGTCCTGGCCTCGCCCCGGGACCTACCGGACGACGTGACGATCGGCGGCTGGGTCGTCGTCCGGGACGCCGCTCGGCGGCTTCTCGTCACCCGCGCCAGCGGCCGCGACTGGGGCCTGCCCGGGACGGTGCGCCGGCCGGGGGAGCACGCCACGGCGTCCGTCGCCCGGGCGATGGCCCGCCAGAGCGGCCTGGACGTCGACCCGGGTGAGCTGAGGCCCGTCGGCTACCAGCGGCTGCGCCTGCTGGGCCCGGCCCCGGCCGGCTGGCCGTTCCCCGCGCCGTGGTCCTACCAGGCGCTGTACTGCCTGGACCTGGACGCCGGCGCCGCCGTGCGCCCTGCCCCGGGCGCCGAGGCCCGGCTCCTGGACGTCGGGGACGCCCGGGACGTCGTCGGGCACCGCCGCTGGTGGCCGCTGGCCGAGGAGCTGCTGCAGGGGTGAGCGAGCGGGCCGGTCGCGTCGCCGGGCTCGTGCTGGCCGCCGGCGCGGGACGCCGGTACGGGATGCCCAAGGCGCTCGTGCCGGGCTGGCTGGCCGACCGGTGCGCCGCGCTCGCCGCCGGCGGCTGCGACCCCGTCCTCGTCGTCCTCGGCGCCGCGGCCGAGCAGGCCAGGGTTCTGGTCCCGGACGGCGTGGACGTCGTCGTCGCGCCGGACTGGGCCGAGGGGATGGGGGCGTCCCTGCGCGCCGGCCTTGGCGCCGTCCGGGTTCTGGACCCGGTGCCGGACGCCGTCCTCGTCGCGCTCGTGGACACCCCCGGCCTGACGCCCGCGGTCGTCGCCCGCCTGCGGGCCACGGTAGGGACCGGCCCGCCCGCCGAGGCCCTGGTACAAGCGGCGTACGCCGGGCGGCCCGGCCACCCGGTCGTGCTCGGGTGCGCCCACTGGGCCGGGGCGGCCGAGGCCGCCCGGGGGGACCGGGGCGCCCGTGACTACCTGCGCGCCCACGGGGTGACGACGGTCGAGTGCGGGGACGTCGGCCACGGCGAGGACGTCGACAGTCCCGACGGGCTCCGCTGAGCAACCAGTCGAGAATCTCTGTTCGTGATCATGCAATCCCGCCACCCCGCGGCGCCCGCGGGTGATCACGCACCCGGCGGGGCTGGCGACCTCAGCGCGTCGGGGAGTCGACCTGCTCGTGGTCCTCGTCGAGCGGCTCGGCGTCCTCGGGCTCGGCGTCCTCGGGCAGGGCGTCCTCCGGCTCGGCGTCTTCCGGCAGGGCGTCGGGGGCCTCGCCCCCGCCGACCTCGTCGTCGGAAGCCTGCTGGGCCACCGCCTCCTGCGCCGCCTGCTGCGACGCAACCGGCTCGTCGTCGGCCAGGTTCATCGCGACGGCTCCGCCGCCGAGGGTCGCGAGCATCTGACGCACGTTGGCCAGCTGGGCGTTGATGCTGTCGCGACGCTGGGTGGCCGCGGCCAGCTCCCGGTCGGACTCGGCCCGGATCCGCTCGGCATGGGCCCTGGCCTCCCGGACGAGCTCCTGGGCCTGCTGCTCGGCCTCCTCCACGATCCGGCGGGCCTTCAGCGAGGCGTCCGCGTGCAGGCGCTCGGCCTCGGCGCTGACCGACTGGGCGCGCTCCTGCGCCGCGGCCAGCTGCTGCTCGGCGGCGGCGGTCCGCTGGACGAAGTCCTGCTCGGCGCGCTCGCGGCGCTGCGCCAGCGTGGTCTCGAAGTCGGCCGCTGCCTGCGCGGCCTTGGCGCGCTGACGCTCGTACACGGCCTCTGCCTCTTCGCGCCGGGCGGTCGCCTCCCGGTCGGCCTCGTCGAGGATCTCGTCGGCCCGGCGCCGGGCGTCCAGCAGCACCCGGGCGGCCTCGGCGTCCGCGTCGCTGCGGGTCTGCTCGGCGTACCGGTCGGCCTCCGCGCGGACGACGGCGCTGGACTCCTCGACGTCCCGGCGGTACGCCTCGGCGTCCTCGCGGGCGCGGCGGGCCAGGTCCGCGGCCTCCTCCTCGGCGAGCTCGAGGATCTGGCCGACCCGGGCGCCGAGGTCGGCGTAGGTCGCGGACGTCGCGGGCGGGGTCTCCGGCTCGGGTGCCGGCTGGGCGAGCCGCTCGGCCTCGGCCGCCTCGAGGGCCTCGACGCGGCGTGAGAGCTCCTCGGCCTGCTGACGCGCGGCGTGCAGCGCCTCGGTGAGCTCGTGGATGCGCTTGTCGACCTGCGCCGGCTCGTAGCCACGCAGCACGGTGCGGAAGGTGGTCTCGTTCATGGGACCTTCGTCATCTCTCGTCGTGGTCGGGGTCGGTGGGGGAGTGGGGGTCGGACGTCGCCGGCTCGGGGACGGCGAGGGCGTCGATCACGCCGGAGAGCTGTCCCAGCTCCGCGGCGATCTGGTCACGGCGGCGGCTCAGGGCGGCCACCTCGGCCCGGGTGCGGTCGAGCACCTCCCGGGCCTGGGCCCGCAGCTCGTCGGCCTCCGCCCGCGCGTCGGCGACGATCTGGGTGGCCTCCGCCCGGGCCTGGCGCCGCAGGTCCTGCGCCTCGCGCTGGGCGGTCGCGACCTGCTCCGCGACGCGCTCGCGCAGCATGCGCGCACCGCTCTCCGCCTCCCCGAGGCGGCGCTCGGCCCGCTGGATCTTCGCCTCGGCCTGCACCTCGGCGTCCGCCAGGAGGTGCTCGGCGGCCTCGCGTGCCCGAGCCTGCTCGGCCTCGGCGTCCTGTCGAGCGCGGCGGAGCACCTCCTCGGCCTCGGCGCGGACTGCCGCGACCTCGGCGTTCGCCGTCTCGATCCGGTCCCGCAGCCGTTGGGCGCTGGCGCCCAGCACCCGGTGCAGCCGGCCCCGCACCGACCGGACGATCTCCGCCGCCTCCGCGTGACCACGGTCCCGGCTGCGCTGAGCCTCCTCCTTGGCCGTGGCGAGCAGCTCGTCGACGGTGCGCCGCGTCCAGGCAGTCTGCTCCTCGGCCTCGGCGAGCTCGGCGTCCGCGGCGGCCCGTGCGGCATCCCGGAGCTGGCGGGCGTGCTCCTGAGCGGCCTGCACCTCGGCGGCGGCAGTGGCTCGCGCCTGCTCGAGCTCCTCGAGCGCGGACCGGTGGCTCTGCTCGGCGTCCTCGCGGCTGCGGGTGAGCAGCTCCTGCGCCTCGGCCCGCGCCGCTGCCAGGACCCGTTCGGCCTCCTCGGCCGCTGCCGTCCGGATCCGCTCCTCGGTCTGCTCGAGCTGCGTCGTCCGACGCCGGACGACGTCCTCGGTCTCGGCGGTCAGCCGCTCGGCGTGTGCTCGTGCCCCGGCCACGAGCCGCTCGGCCTCCTCGCGGGCTTCGCGGGCCACGGCCTCGGCCGCGGCCCGCAGCTCGGCGGCCTCGGACTCGGCCTGGGCGAGCAGCTGGTCCCCGGTGCGCCCGGCGGCGTCCACGACCAGGGTCGCCTGCTCCCCGGCGTCCCCGACGAGCTGTGCGGCCTCCTCCTGGGCCTCCGCGAGCCGGGCGGTCGCCGCTCGGTGCGCCTCGGCGGCCTCCTCCTGCAGGCGGGCGGCCTCGGCGCGCAGCTGCTCCGCCTCAGCGCGCAGGGCGTCGGAGTACTGCTGGGCCAGGGTGAGCAGGTGCACGGCCTCGTCCACGCCCGGCGAGGTCTCGCGGGTGGCCGGGTCCATATCACCAACTTATCGGTGGTGGTGCAGGCCGGGAACAGGACGCGGTCGAGTTGCTCACCGACCGCTCGGGTGCTACACCAGCAGATGTAGCTGAGCGGCGTGCCGGCGTTGCTGGCACGCCGACCTGAGCCCCTGGGACGGTGCCGTCCGTCTTCTGGTTCAGATGTCCTTCGCGGAGGATCGCTGTGCTGGTTGACCTGAACAAGCAGTCTCCCGACCGGTGGGCCCGCCCCATGCAACTCTCCGGGCAACGGAGCGCCGCCTCTCACCGCGGTGTCCCGTCGCTGCGGGTCGCACTGGTGGCCCCGCCCTACTTCGAGGTCCCGCCGAGTGGCTATGGCGGGGTGGAGGCCGTCGTGGCCGACCTGGCCGACAGCCTGGTCGCTCAGGGCCACCACGTCACCCTGCTCGGCGCCGGTCACTCGACGAGCCGAGCGGAGTTCGTGCCGTTGTGGCCTGAGCCGGTGCCCCAGCGCCTGGGCGAGCCCGCGCCGGAGATGGTGCACGCCGCCGCGGCACGCAAGGCACTCCTTCGCCTCGCCGACGCCGGTGAGCTCGACGTCGTGCACGACCACACCCTGGCCGGTCCACTCAACGCTGCCGTGCTGCGGCAGCGTGGCATCCCGACGGTGGTCACCGTGCACGGCCCCGTCGACGTCGACATGCACCGCTACTACCGGGATCTCGGCGCCGACGTCGGCCTGGTCGGCATCAGCCACCGGCAGCGCGAGCTGGCACCAGACCTGAACTGGCTCGGTGTCGTGCACAACGCCCTGCGCCCGCAGGACTGGCCCTTCCGGGCGGAGAAGGGCGACTACGCGTTGTTCCTCGGCCGGTTCCACCCGCAGAAGGCACCGCACCTGGCCCTGGACGCCGCACACGCGGCAGGTGTGCCGCTGGTGCTGGCGGGCAAGTGCAGCGAGCCCATCGAGCAGGAGTACTTCGACCGTGAGGTACGCCCCCGGCTGCGCAGCACCGACCGGCTCGTGGGCGTGGCGGACGCGGTGACCAAGCGGGAGCTGCTCGCCGGTGCCCGTTGCCTGCTCTTCCCCATCCAGTGGGAGGAGCCGTTCGGCATGGTGATGATCGAGGCCATGGCCTGCGGTACGCCCGTGGTCGCCCTGCGCGGCGGCGCGGTGCCCGAGGTGGTCACCGACGGTGTCACGGGCCTGGTCTGCGACCACCCCGACCAGCTGCCCGCCGCCCTTGCCGCGGTGACCGAGCTGAACCCGCACGCGTGCCGGGCCAGTGTCGTCGAGCGGTTCTCGGCCGACCGGATGGCCGAGGGCTACGTCGCCGCCTACCGGCGGGCCATCGCCGAGCAGACCGGCAGGGTGGCCGGTCCCCTGCCCACCCCGGCCGCGGGTACTGCACTCGCCGAGGTGGGCTGACGTGCCGGCGCCGCTGAACGCCGCCGAGCCCGTTGTTCTGTCAGCTGACAGCGGGTTCGTCACGCTCGTCGCGGGTGCCACGTTCTGCCTGTCCGAGGCCACCGGGGACGTCGTCCCCGGTGGCGCGCAGGGCCTGTTCTTCCGCGACGCACGAGTGCTGTCCCGACTCGAGCTCCGCCTCGACGGTGCACCGCCGTCGCCCCTGTCGGTGCTGAGCCAGGACGCCTACAGCGCCCGGTTCCTGCTGCGCCGGCCGCCCGTCCCCGGTCGGGCGGACAGCACCCTGCTGCTGGTCCGGGAGCGGCTGGTGGCCGATGGCCTCCATGAGGTCGTGACCGTGGAGAACCTGGGAGCGGAAGCCACGACGGCCAATCTGTCGCTGTGGGTGGGGGCCGACTTCGCCGACCTGTTCGCGGTCAAGGAGGGCCGGTCCGGCCCCGGGGAGGGGAACGTCCGGGTCGACGGCGACTCGCTCGTCCTGACCGCGGCCGACGGCGAACGCGGACTGCGGCTGACCGCTACCGAGAGCCCCGTCGTCACCCCGGCAGGCTTCACCTGGCGGGTGGTCGTGCCACCACGCGCCACCTGGTCGACCGAGGTCACCGCACAGCCGCTGCTCGACGGCCGCGGACTGCAGCCCAGGGGGGACCGTGGGGAAGGCCTCGAGACGAGTCGACCGGCCCGGCAGCTGCGCTGGTGGCACCAGACCAGCACGGCGATCACCGCCGAGCACCCCGTGCTCGCCGAGACCCTGCGGCGCACCGAGCACGACCTCGGCGTCCTCCAGATCCACGACCTGCCCGGCGACCAGCCGGTGGTCGCGGCCGGAGCGCCGTGGTTCATGACGCTGTTCGGCCGTGACAGCCTGCTCACCAGCTACATGGCGCTGCCGCTGGAGACATCGCTGGCGCAGGGCACCCTGCAGACGCTTGCCCGGTGGCAGGGCAGGCGGGTCGACCCGCCCACCGAGGAGGAACCCGGGCGCATCCTGCACGAGCTGCGGCTGGGCCCGGACCGGGACACCGCTCTGGGCGGCAGCCACTACTACGGCACCGTCGACGCCACGCCGCTGTTCGTGGTGGTCCTGGCCGAGGCCTGGCGGTGGGGCGTTCCGGACCAGGTGGTCCGTGACCTGCTGCCGGCAGCCGACGCCGCCGTGGCGTGGATGGACGAGTACGGCGACCGGGACGGCGACGGGTTCGTGGAGTATCGGCGTGCCACCGACCGGGGACTGGCCAACCAGGGCTGGAAGGACAGTTTCGACGGGATCAACGACGCCGCCGGACGTCTCGGCGTCGCACCGATCGCGCTGTGCGAGGTGCAGGGGTACGCCTACGCCGCGTACCTGGCCCGCGCCGACCTCGCCGAGGCCTTCGGCGACCAGGCCACCGCTGCGCGCCTGCGGGCCCGTGCCGCTGAGTTACGCACCGCGTTCGCCGAGGCCTTCTGGCTACCCGACCGGGGATGGTTCGCCGTGGCCCTGGACCGTGACAAGCGACCGCTCGACGCCCTCACCAGCAACGTCGGTCACTGCCTGTGGACCGGGATCGTCAGTGACGAGCACGCGGCCGTGCTGGTCGAGCGGCTGGCCGATCCGCGCATGGACTCCGGGTACGGCCTGCGCACGCTGGCCTCGGACATGGGCGCCTACAACCCGATGAGCTACCACAACGGGTCGGTGTGGCCGCACGACACCGCGATCGCCGTGGCCGGCCTCATGCGGTACGCCCACCTGCCCGGAGCCGTGGAGCTGGCCCACCGGCTGGCCAACGGGCTGCTCGAGGCGGCAGCGGCGTTCGGGGGCCGGCTGCCGGAGCTGTTCTGCGGTTTCGCCCGGGACAGGTTCGGCCAGCCCGTGCCGTACCCGACGTCCTGCTCGCCGCAGGCCTGGGCGAGCGCCGCACCGCTGATGCTCGTGCGGGCGCTCCTCGGGGTGGACCTCGAAGTCCCCTCGCGGACCCTCACGCTGCGGCCTCGGCTACCGGCGGCGTGGGGACGCCTCGAGCTGGACGGTCTTGACGTGGGACACGGCCAGGTCAGCATCGACGTGACCGAGGACTCGGCCACCGTCTCGGGTCTGCCCGACGGTTGGGTGCTGAAGGGCACCGCCACCCCGGCCGAACGGCGTCCCCCTGCTCGGGGGGTCGACCGGGCCGCCGCACCCAGCCCGGCCGGGGCCGATGGGTCCACTGCCCCAGTCGGTGTCTCTCCGGCCGTAGGCTGACCCGGTGACTGGACCATCGCGGACCGACGACCACCCGGCCCTGCACGGCGACACGGCCTACACCCCGGACAGCTCCCGGGTGGACGCCCCGGCCCGGCGGGTGGTGCGCGCGGTGGTCACCGAGGCACCCCTGGACGTCGAGGAGCACGCGGCCGAGGTGGACGACGCGGCAGCGGGCGCGGTGGTGACGTTCGCCGGTGTGGTCCGCGACCACGACCACGGCCGCCGGGTCGAGAGCATCGAGTACGTCGGCCACCCGACCGCCCGGCAGGTCCTGCAGGAGGTGCTCGCGGACGTCGTCCGGGACCATCCCGTCGACGCCGTCGCCGCCTCCCACCGCCTCGGCCGGCTGGAGATCGGGGACGCCGCCCTCGTCGTCGCCGTGTCCGCGGCACACCGCCAGGAGGCGTTCGCCGCGTGCTCGACGGTCGTCGAGGAGGTCAAGCGTCGCTTGCCGGTGTGGAAGCACCAGCAGCTCGCGGACGGGTCCCAGGAGTGGGTGGCCTGTCCGTGAGGGGATGGAGTTCGAGCCGGCAGTGATGTGACGCCCCTCCCGGTTTGCAGGTATCTGACTCCGCCATTCGGACGAGGAGTACGGAAGTCACTACTCCGTTGTCTGGCAACTGTGATGTGATGCCCCGGTCCGCTAGATGGGGAGAGCGGACGCTCAGGGGACCGGGAGATCGCAACGTGCCGAGCGCAGGTGGTTATCGGGGTGCCGATCGGCGGACGATCGGTGAGCTGCCGGGCATGGGCCCACGGCGGGCCGCCTGGTGGGGACTGGGAGGCGCTGGGCTCGGGCTGATGCTGCACGGGCTGTCCGTCGTTCTTTCCTCCCACATCGCCGCGGACGACGTCCGCGTGCTGGCGGCGGCACTGTGGTCAGGCGCGTCGCTGAGCTCGGGCCTGCTGCTCCTCGTCGTGTGGCGGCTGACCGGACGCGTGCCGCTGGCCTACCTGGCGCTGGGCCTGGTCGTCATCGGCGTGGCCCCGACGCTCGCCCTCTGGGTCCTCGCGCTGACCGCGGACGACGCGGCCCGGGTCGTCGCGACCGGGTTCGCCCTGGCCGGCCTGTACCTGCTGGGAGGGATGCTGCTGCGGCGCAGCGTTCTCAGCCCCGAGGTCGATACGTCATTCCGCCTGCGCCGGGCGGTGACTCTCAACGCCGCTGCCGCGGTGACCGTCGTCGCCGTGTCCATCACGGTTCTCCCGGCACTTGGGCACCTTCCGTCCTCACCGTTGCTGCCCGCGCTGCCGCTGGCCGCCGTGCTCGCCGTCGTCACCGGTGTGCTCGTCATGACGATGCGCCGAACGTCGTCCGGCGTCTGGCTCCTGGCTCTGCTCGTACCGGCAACGCTGGCCGTGACCGTGGTCCTCTGGTCGGGCGGACCGGCGGCTGGAGCCGCCGGCGACGTCCTGCTCCTGGCCGGGAGCGCGGTGGTGGCCGGGTACGGGTACGACGCCCTGCGTGGCGCTCTGACGGTGCAAGGGGCCCGTAGCCTCAGCGCGATGGCCTCGCTGTCCCGGTACGTCGAGGAGCTCGCCGAGGACCGTCGACGTCGCCACGACGCGCGCAGCGCAGTGTCGGCGATCCGGGCGGCGAGCTCCGTGCTCACCTCGTCCGGGGCAGAGCTCGACGAGGCCACTCGCCGTCAGCTCGCCGAGGCGGTCCGCGCGGAGCTGTCCCGGGTCGAGCGGCTGCTGACCCCGGACACGCACCTGCCGAACCGGGTGGTCGACGTCGCTCGGGTCCTGGCACCGGTGGCGGCGACCTGGCGACACCGTGGCCTGGAAGTCACCGACCCGCCCTCCGGTGTGCTGGCGGTCGCGCAGCCGGACGCCGTGGCAGAGATCGTCGGCAACCTCCTCGACAACGCCTACCGCCACGCCCCAGGGTCGCCGGTGGTCATCGACGCGACGGTGCGCGACGGCACGGTGGTGGTCGAGGTGCGTGACGACGGCCCCGGCATCCCGGCGGATCAGGTGGACGCCGTCTTCGACAGCGGTGTGACTCTGGACAGCGGCAGCCCCGGCCAGGGTCTCGGCCTGCCCTCGGCCCGCGCGCTGGCCGAGAGCCAGGGCGGGGTTCTGCGTCTCCACACGGCTCCAGGGTGTGGTTGCCGGTTCGTCCTGGAGCTGCCGGCCGCCTCCCGGCCGGGCCGCTTGCCCGGCACTCTGGACGTCGAACGGGTCGGCTGAGTGGTGACCAGGTCCCCGGTCCCGCGGGTCGCCCTCGTGGACGACCACCGCTTGATGGCGCAGGCGCTCGGGCTCGCCTTGCAGGAGGCCGGCTACGAGGCGGTGCTCATCCACCCTGAGGCGGACGTCGCCGCTCAGGTGCAGGCCTGGCGGCCGGACGTGCTCCTGCTCGACCTGGACCTCGGCCAGTTCTCTGGCCTGGACGTGCTGCCCGAAGTCAGGACGGTCTGCCCCGTCGTCGTGGTCACTGCGGAGACCGATGCCGCGTGCTGGGGCGCTTGCATCGTCGCCGGAGCCGCCGGCGTCGTCCCGAAGAGCGACCCCGTCGATGCCGTGGTCGCCGCCGTCGGCGCCGTGCTGGACGGGCGACCGGCGGTCGCCGAGAACGACAAGCTCGCCTGGTTGCGAGCCCATGAGCACCGCACTCGGGAGCAGGAGCGGAACCTCGCGCCGTTCCGCCGGCTGACCCAGCGGGAGGAGCAGATCCTCGCCGCCGTCCTCGACGGGCAGCCCGCCGCGGAGATCGCCCGCACCGCCGTCGTGTCGGAGGCGACCGTGCGGACCCAGATCCGCTCGGTGCTGACCAAGCTGGGAGTGGGGTCCCAGCTGCAGGCAGCGGCGTTGGCTCACCGCGTCGGCTGGGCTGCTCGACGCTCGGGACGCCGGACCGTCTGAGCATCGTCTCTGCCCTGTGCCGCAACAGGTTTGCTGCCCTGCCAGATACCAGATTCTGACGATGACCGGGTCGCCTCCGACGACGAGTGTTGTCTCCGACAGGCCGGGGGAAGAGGCGAGGAGCCCGCCCCCACCACCAACGTCGCGACGAGCGACACCGTGCTGGGAGGCACAGATGAACAAGACCAAGAAGAGCGCCCTCGGCGCCGCCGGCGTCGGCGTCGTCGCACTCGCCATGCTCGGCGGCGGCACGTTCGCTGCGTGGAGCGACTTCGACACGATCGACGAGAACCGAACCGAGGCGGGACACTTGGTCCTCGATCTCAAGGGTACTGACCCGATCAGCAATGTTGGATGGTTGCAGCCGGCTATCGCGCCTGGAGAGTACCGGACGGTTGACTACTTTATCGCAAGTGCAGACCTGGAAGGCGTGCCGAAGGCGAGCCTGACCTTCAACCTGCAGAACCTCGTCGACGAGGAGAACGGCTGCTCGAGCAGATCTGAGAAGGCGGTTGACTCGAATTGCGGTGATACGACGGACCCCGGTGAGTTTGTCGACCAGGCCTACGTCAACGTGAGTTACAGTAAGCCGACTCGGGACAACATCTTTATCGGAGGATCCTGCCGGGGCGAGAACCTCACCGAATCGGTGCCGGTCTCCTCCCTCAATGACCTAACGACCCCCGTCGAGCTAGGCGACTTGAGGGGTGGACAGGGTGTCTGCGTCCGTTTCGAGATCGGCCTGCCATTCATCGAGGGCGACCAGAACGCAAGCCAGGGCGACTCCGCCTCCTTCGACATTCGGTGGGACCTCACACAGAAGACACCCGAAGACTGAGCACGAGCACGCGGCGGTTGGGTCCGCTTGCTCCGGACCCAACCGCCCCATGACTGGATCGGACACCAATGGGACGCAACCTGCCTCGGCACATCGTGTCGGGTTTCGTCGGTCTTGCAGGTCTGGCCGTTCTCCTCGTCCTTGTCGTCATCCCGAGGCTCACCGGCGCTGTACCGTTGACCGTACTCAGCGGATCGATGAGCCCGACGATCCCCACAGGCTCGGTGGTCCTCGTCAAGCCGGTCGACCCGCAGGCGGTGGAGGCCGGTGACGTCATCACCTTCCAGACCGCGCCCGGTGTCGCGGAGTTCGTCACCCACCGAGTGGTCCGCGTCCAGCACGACACGGACCCGTTGAGCTTCGTCACCAAGGGGGACGCCAACCGGGGCGAGGACATCGACCCGGTGCCCGCCGGCGCGGTCCGCGGGGAGGTGTGGTTCCACGTCCCGTACCTCGGGACGCTGTCCGAATTCGTCAAGGGTCCGCGGGCAGTCGGGCTGCTCGCCGCCGGCGCCGGGCTCGTGCTTCTCGCGGCAGCGGTCCGCCGACTCCGGGCCGCCCGACAGTCCGCATCATCGGAGTCCAGCAACGACGAGGACGCGGAACAACCAGCCGTGCCCGTCGACGTCAGGAGCGCGCAGTGAGAGGTGCCCGTACCACCGCCGGCCTCGGGCTGGCGGTGCTCGTCGTCCTGGGCGCGCCGGTGGTCGCCGCCGCCGACACCCCGTCGGTCGACGGGGTCAGCGTCCGCACCGACGACGGGCAGGTCACCACCGCCGTCCGCATCTCCGACCTCTACCCGACGGCGACCCGGCAGGCCGTCATCCTGCTCGACGGCCCGGAGCCCGAACGCGTCCGCCGCATGAGCCTCGGTGTCGAGGACCTCCTCGATCATGAGAACGGCTGCAACCGACCCGAGACGAACACCGGGGACGACAGCTGCGGCGACCGCGAAGGCGAGCTGTCGCAGTACCTCGTGCTCGGTGTGACACCCGGTCGGGAGAGCGGGCCGGACCGGGCCTGCCTGCCGCTCGAGGGCGCGACCACGACGACGACCCTGCCCGACCTCGCCGACGAACCGGTCGTCGCCGGCCTGCCGGACGACGGCGGCGTCCTGTGCGTCGTGCTCGACGTCACCCACACCGAGCGCGCCGGTGACAACGTCACCCAAACCGACTCGACGGAGTTCGACCTGCTTCTCAGCGTCGACGAGACACCCGCCGTCGGCGTCCTGCCTGAGGTCATCGACCCCGAGCCGACCACCCCGGAGAACCCCACCGACAGTGGTGACGGGACCACGGACGGCGGCGGGACCACGGGTGGCGACGGGACCACCGACGGCGACGGCACCGCCGTGCTGGGCACCCGGTACGGGCCACCGGTGACCCCCGGTCAGGTCAGCGACGGAATCGTCCTGGGCCTGCCCCGCACCGGCCTCGACGCGGCGTCGGCCCTCGGAGTCGGTCTCGTCCTGCTCGGCGTCGGCGGAGCCGTCCTCGCCGGCAGCCGACGACTCCGCGGCACCTCAGGGGGAAACCGATGAGAAACCCGACGACAACCCGCCGCACCGCCGGCGCGCTCGGCGTCATCGCGCTCGCCGCCGCCGGGGCGACGGGGACGACGTGGGCCGCGTTCTCGGACTTCGCCGTCGTCCCGGACAACGCGGTCGGGGCCGCAACCGTCGTCGTCGGGGCCGGCGACCCCGGGTACGACTTGACCGTCGACGACCTCATGCCGGGGGTGCCCGCGAGCGTGAGCCTCACGGTGGAGTACGCCGGCACTATCCCCGCAGATATCGCCCTCGACATCGACCCGTCTCAGTCCGCGTGGTGCAAGAGGGATGGAACGCCGGTCGATGGCGGCGAGCTGCAGGTCAGCACCGACGGCGAGACGTGGGTGTCCTACTGCGACCTTGACGAGACGCCAGACATCGAGCTTGCCGCCGGCCTGGCTCCCGGTGGCGAAACGACCGTGACGCTGCACCTGCGTCTCACCGACGACACCGATCACCGGTACAGCCAGCTCACGTCCACCGACCTGCTCACCGTCACCGCGGTGCAGTCCGACGGTGGGAGGGCCTTCACCGACTACGCCACCGGCACCCTCACGGTCGGCGCCGCTGCCATCGCCGCGCCTAAGCCGCCGAGTGAGTGCACTGCCGCCGGCCTGGACGAGTTCCCTGCCAATCGGATCATCGTCCTCACCGACGGCGCCGACAGGTACGAGGCAACGGGCACGCCGGGCGAGAGGGCCCTCGGGTACCTCATCCTGGGGCTCGGCGGAAACGACACGATCATCGGCTCCAACGGACGGGACTGCATCGTCGGCGGCCCCGGCGACGACGTGCTCGCCGGTGGCAACCAGGGCGACGTCGTCCTCGGCGGCGACGGTAACGACGATCTCGACGGCGGCAACCAGGACGACGTCCTCGTGGGCGGCGCCGGCGACGACGTCGTCGACGGCGGAGAGAACGGCAAGGACCATCTCTACGGCGGGTCGGGGAACGACGTCCTCGTCGGTGGCAACGGCCAGGATGTCCTCGACGGCGGCCCCGGGGACGACACTCTGGACGGTGGCAACGGCAAGGATCACCTCGACGGTGGGGACGGCATGGATGACTGCCTACGGGACACCAGCCCTGCGGACGTCATCGACAACTGCGAGGAGCGGCAGAGCGAGGAGCTGACCAGCCTCCGCCTGAGCGAGCCGGAGGCGGCGGTCGCACCCCAGCCGGAGGAACCGGCGACCGGGGAAGGGACCGGAGCCGCCGAGCAACCGACGGGCAAGACCGCTGCGGAAGAGCCGGCGGGTGAGGTTCCGTCCGAGGAGCCAGCCGGCGACGAGGTGAACCTGCCCACCGAGAAGTTGCCCGAGGAGCCCGTCGGCAAGGAGTCCCTGGGCGAGGCACCGCCGGAAGCGTCGGGACCTCCGGAACCGTCGGCTGCCGAGAATCCGGTCAGTGAGAACCCGGCGAGCGCGGAGTCGACCAGCGAGGACCCGCTGCCCGAGGGGCCCTGACCGGCCCTAACCGCCCGCGAACGGGGGCAGCACGTCGACCGCGGCGCCGTCCGGCACGACGGCGTCGCGGTCGCGCGCGCTCACCTCGTCGACGAGCACGCTCGCCACCTCGAGCACCGGCGCCAGCCGCGGGTGCCGGCCGGCCAGGTGCTCGCACAGCGCCGACACCGTGGTGCCCGAGGGCACCTCCACCTTCTCCTCCGGGACGCCGGCCGCGGCCGCCGCGCCGGCGAAGTAGCGCACCGAGACGATCACGAGAGCAGGCTCCTTCGAAGCGGCACCGGTCAGCCGCCGATGGCGGACATCGGGCGGGTGGGGTGCAGGAACGACGGGTCGTCGATCCCGTGCCCGGGACGCTTGCCCCACATCGCCGCCCGCCACGCGTCGGCGATCTCGTCGTCGGAGGCGCCGTCGCGCAGCAGCGTCCGCAGGTCGGTCTCGGACGTCGCGAACAGGCAGTTCCGGACCTGCCCGTCGGCGGTCAGCCGGGTTCGGTCGCAGTCCCCGCAGAACGGCCGGGTCACCGACGCGATGATCCCGACCGTGCCGATGTGCGTCCCGTCGGTGACGTGCCAGGTCTCCGCCGGGGCAGAGCCGCGGGTCGCCGGGTCGTCGTGGTGCAGGTCGAACTCGGCCTCCAGGTGGGCGAGGATCTCGTCGGCCGTCACCATCGAGTCGCGGTCCCAGGCGCCCTGCGGGTCGAGCGGCATCTGCTCGATGAAGCGCAGCTGGTAGCCCTCCCGCAGCGCCCAGCGCAGCAGGTCCGGTGCCTCGTCGTCGTTGATGCCGCGCAGCAGCACGGTGTTGATCTTCACCGGTGCCAGGCCCGCCCGCGCCGCGGCCCGGGCCCCGTCGAGCACGTCGTCGAGCCGGTCCCGGTGGGTGATGGTGCGGAACCGGTCGGCGCGCAGGGTGTCGAGGGAGACGTTGAGCCGGGTCAGCCCCGCGGCGGCGAGCCGGTCGGCTCGGCGGGCCAGGCCCAGCCCGTTCGTCGTCAGAGACGTCTCCGGTGCGCGCCCCTGAGCGGTCCGCAGCGCGGACGTGGCCGCGATGATGTCCTCCAGGCCGCGGCGCAGCAGCGGCTCACCACCGGTGAACCGCACCTCGTCGACGCCGAACCGCTGCACCGCCAGAGTGACGAGTCGCACCACCTCGTCGTCGGTGAGGACCCGCTCGTCGGCCATCCACTGCAGTCCCTCCTCGGGCATGCAGTACGCGCAGCGCAGGTTGCACCGGTCGGTCAGCGACACCCGCAGGTCGGTCGCCGCGCGGCCGAACTGGTCGACGAGCCGCGGGTCGGCAGGCCGGTCGGCCGGCAGGCCGGGCGCAGTGCCACCACGCAGCCGCGGCATGCCGAGTGGGACCGTCACCCCGCCAGGGTAAGTCCGCGGCCCCCAGTTGTCAGGCACCGCCCTCCCCGACGGCGTCCGGATGAGGGATGCTGCGGGGGTGAGCCACAGCACCGACCAGCTGCAGACCCCGGCCGCGCTCGCCGACGCGCTGCGTGAGACCGGCTACCTCGCCGACGAGGGACTGGCCACCGTCGCCTGGCTCGCCCTGCGACTGCACCGGCCGATCCTGCTCGAAGGAGAGCCCGGCACCGGCAAGACGGCGCTCGCCGAGGCGCTGGCGCAGACCCTGGGCGCCACGCTGATCCGGTTGCAGTGCTACGAGGGCATCGACGCCACCCAGGCGCTCTACGACTGGGACTTCCCCCGGCAGGTCCTGCACCTGCGCGCCCTGGAGGCGACCAGCGGCCCCGACGGGATGGACATCGGCGCCGTGGAGCAGGACCTGTTCGCCGAGCGGTTCCTGCTGGAGCGGCCCGTCCTGCAGGCGCTGCGCACCGCCCCCTCCGTGCTTCTCGTCGACGAGATCGACCGGGCGGACGACGAGTTCGAGGCGTTCCTGCTTGAGGTGCTCTCGACGAACGCGGTCACCATCCCCGAGGTGGGCACGATCCACGCGAAGACCCCGCCGCTCGTCGTCCTGACCTCCAACCGCACCCGGGAGGTGCACGACGCCCTCAAGCGGCGCTGCCTCTACCACTGGGTCGAGCACCCCGGCCTGGAGCGCGAGGTGGAGATCCTGCGGACCCGGATGCCGGAGCTGCCGGAGCGGCTCGCCGACCAGGTGGCGCGCGCCGTCCACCGGCTGCGCGGCGAGGACCTGCTCAAGCCGCCGGGTGTCGCCGAGTCCCTCGACTGGGCCGCCGCCCTGCACGCCCTGGGGCGCAGCGACCTGGACCCGGACGTCGCGGCCACGACGCTCGGTGCAGTGCTGAAGTACCGCGAGGACGCCGACCGGGTGCGCAACCAGCTCGACCGGCTCATGGCCGGGTAGCCGTGCCCGTGGACGTCGAGACGACCCTGGTCGGCTTCGCCCGGGCGCTGCGGGCCGCCGACCTGGCCGTCACCGCCGACCGGACGGCCGCGTTCGTGGCCGCGGTCGCGGAGGTGGGCGCCGACACGCGCGACGGCGTGTACTGGGCCGGTCGGGCCACGTTGTGCTCCGAGCCCGAGGACGTCGCCGTCTACGACAAGGTCTTCGACGCCTGGTTCTCCGGCCGCCTGGAACGAGGCGGACGGCGCGGCGCGCCGCCGGTCCGGGTGGTGCCTGCGGCGCCGCTCACCGGCGAGGGGGAGGGGAGCGGCGACGGCCGCAGCGACGTCGTCCGGGCCGTGGCCAGCGACTCGGAGGTGCTGCGGCACCGTGATGTCGCCGAGCTGTCCGCCGCCGAGCGGGCCCAGATGGCGCGCCTGTTCGCTGCCCTCCCGGTGACCCTGCCCGACCGGCGCGCGGCCCGGCGTCGCCCCACCGGTCACGGTGAGATGGACGCCCGGCGCACCCTGCGCGAGCAGATGCGCCGCGGCGGCGAGGTCGGGCCGGTGCGGTGGCGCCGGCGGACCACCCGCCCGCGGCGGGTGGTGCTGCTCGTCGACGTGTCCGGGTCGATGTCCCCGTACGCCGACGCCCTGCTGCGCCTCGCCCACCGGGTGCTGCGCTCCGGGATGGCTGGCGGCGGCCGGGTCGAGGTGTTCACCGTCGGCACCAGGCTGACCCGTCTCACCCCGGCGCTGCGCGCCCACCGCGACCCGGAGGCGGCGCTCGCCGCGGCCGGCCGGCTCGTCCCGGACTGGTCCGGCGGCACCCGGCTCGGCGAGGTGCTGCAGGCGTTCGCGGACCGGTGGGGCCAACGCGGCCTGGCCCGGGGCGCCGTCCTCGTGGTCTTCTCCGACGGCTGGGAACGTGGCGACGCCACCCAGCTCGGTGAGCAGGTGCAGCGGCTGCAGCGGCTGTCCCGCCGGCTGGTGTGGGTCAACCCGCACCGGGGCAAGGCCGGCTACCTGCCGGTGCAGCAGGGGATCACCGCGGTGCTTCCCCACGTTGACGACTTCGTGGCCGGTCACTCGATGGCCGCGTTCGAGCACGTCCTGGAGGTGGTCCGCCGTGCGTGACGTCCTGCCGCAGCTCCTCGGCTGGTGGCGTGAGGGCCGTCCGGTCGCGATGGGAACGGTCGTCGCGACCTGGAAGTCCGCGCCCCGGCAGGCGGGGGCGGCGATGCTCGTCGGACCGGACGGCGAGGCGGTCGGCTCGGTCTCCGGCGGGTGCGTCGAGGGAGCCGTCTACGAGCTGGGCGAGCAGGTGCTCGGCGGCGGCCGGCCGGTCCTGCAGCGCTACGGCGTCAGTGACGACGACGCCTTCGCCGTCGGCCTGACCTGCGGCGGGATCCTCGACGTGTTCGTCGAGCAGGTCGACCCGGCGACGTTCCCCGACCTCGACGAGGTCGCGGACGACGTCGAGGCGGGCCGACCGGTCGCGGTCGCCACCCTCGTGGAGCACCCCGACCCCGACCGGGTCGGGGCCCGGATCGTCGTCCGGCCGCAGGACGCCGACACCCCGACCCGGGGCAGCCTCGGCTCCCCCCGGTTCGACGCCGCCGTCACCGACGACGCCCGCGGCCTGCTGGCCGCCGGGCGCACCGAGACGCTCGGCTACGGCCCGGACGGCGAACGCCGCGGGGAGGGCGCCCGGGTCTTCGTCTCGTCGTACGCGCCCCGGCCGCGGATGATCGTCTTCGGCGCCATCGACTTCGCCGCCGCCCTGGCCCGGATCGGGACCTTCCTCGGCTACCGGGTCACGGTGTGCGACGCCCGGCCGGTGTTCGCCACCCGGTCACGGTTCCCCGACGCCGACGAGGTCGTCGTGTCCTGGCCCCACCGCTACCTCGCCGCCGAGGCCGAGGCCGGCCGCATCGACCGGCGCACCGTCCTCGCCGTCCTCACCCACGACCCCAAGTTCGACGTCCCCGTCCTGCAGGTCGCCCTGCGACTGCCCGAGGTCGGCTACATCGGGGCGATGGGGTCCCGGCGCACCCACGAGGACCGGCTCGCCCGGCTGCGCGACGCCGGCCTCACCGACGACGAGCTGACTCGCCTGTCCTCCCCGATCGGGCTCGACCTCGGAGCCCGCACCCCCGAGGAGACCGCCGTCTCCATCGCCGCCGAGATCATCTCCACCGAGTGGGGTGGCACCGGCGACCGGCTCACCGAGACGGCCGGCGCCATCCACCGGCACTGACCCACTGGCCGGGGCCGGTGCCCACAGTCCGGACCGAACATCCGGATCCAGTTGGCCCGACCCCTTGCGCGCAGGCCACCGGACCGCGTTTGATCGCCGTAACCCGGACGACACACAGTGGAGGCGGATCGGTGACGACACGACGGATCAACGTGACAGTGGACGGGGTCTCGTACACCGACGACGTGGAGCCCCGCACGCTGCTCGTGCACTACCTGCGCGAGACGCTCGGCAAGGTGGGGACGGTGGTCGGCTGCGACACGTCCAACTGCGGGGCCTGCACGGTCCACCTCGACGGGCGCAGCGTGAAGTCCTGCAACGTGCTCGCCGTCCAGGCCGACGGCTGCGAGGTGACGACCATCGAGGGGCTGGCCCCGGACGGCGACCTGCACCCCGTCCAGCGGGCCTTCCACGAGAACCACGCCCTGCAGTGCGGGTTCTGCACGCCCGGGATGATCATGGCGGCGACCGCGCTGCTCCAGGAGAACCCGTCACCGACCGAGACCGAGGTCCGTGAGGGCCTCGAGGGCAACCTGTGCCGCTGCACCGGCTACCAGAACATCGTCGCCGCCGTGCTCGCCGCCGCCAACGGGTCGGCCGACGACCGGACGAAGGAGGGGGCGCTGTGACGACCCTGGAGGACCGCCCCGCCACCGACGGCTCGGGGGCCGAGCTCGGCCGCGCCCGGCGGCGCAAGGAGGACCGCCGGCTCATCACCGGCCGGACCCGCTGGACCGACAACATCGTGCTGCCCGGGATGCTGCACGCGGCGTTCGTGCGCAGCCCGTTCGCCCACGCCCGGATCACCAGCATCGACGTGTCGGCCGCGCGGGCGGCCGAGGGCGTCGTCGCCGTGCTCACCGGGCAGGACCTGGACGACGAGCAGGGCAGCCTGCCGTGCGCGTGGCCGATCACCCCGGACATGAAGTCGCCCCGTCACCCCGCCCTCGCCGTGGACCGGGTGGCGTTCGCGGGGGAGGCCGTCGCGGTCGTCGTCGCCCGCAGCGCGGCCGCCGCCCGGGACGCCCTCGAGCTCGTCGACGTCGAGTACGAGGAGCTGCCCGTCGTCCTCGACATCGAGGCAGCCGTGCAGGACGGCGCCGACCTGGCCCACCCGGACCTCGGCACGAACGCGTCGGCGACGTGGGTGTTCGACTCCGCCGCGGCCGGCACCGGCGACGACGTCGACGCGGCCATCGAGACCGCCCGGCGCGAGGGCGTCGTCATCGAGCGACGGTTCCGCCAGCAGCGGCTGGTCCCGGCGTTCATGGAGCCCCGCTCGGTCGTCGTCGACCCGACCGGCGAGCAGATCACGATGTGGTCGGCGACCCAGGTGCCTCACATCCTGCGGGTCATGCTCGCGCTGACCACCGGGACGCCGGAGAGCAAGCTGCGGGTCATCGCCCCCGACGTCGGCGGCGGGTTCGGCGGCAAGCTGCAGGTGACCCCCGAGGAGGTCGCGACCCTGCTCGTCGCCAAGCGGCTCGGCAAGCCGGTGAAGTACACCGAGACCCGCACCGAGTCCATCCTCACCGCTCACCACGGCCGCGACCAGGTGCAGCGGCTCACGCTGGCGGCGACCAAGGACGGGCGGGTCACCGGCCTCAAGGTCGACCTGCTCGCCGACATGGGCGCCTACCTCGGTCTGGTCACCCCGGGCGTGCCGATCCTCGGCGCGTTCATGTTCAACGCCATCTACAAGTTCCCCGCCTACCGGTTCACCTGCACGAACGTGTTCACCAACAAGGCGTGGACCGACGCCTACCGCGGCGCCGGCCGACCCGAGGCCACGTTCGCGATCGAGCGGCTCATGGACGAGCTCGCCGCCGAGCTCGGCGAGGACCCCCTCGTCGTCCGGGAGCGGAACTGGATCCGGCACGAGGAGTTCCCGTTCACGACGGTCGCCGGGCTCGAGTACGACTCCGGCAACTACGAGGCCGCCACCGCCCGGGCCAAGGAGCTGTTCGGCTACGACGAGCTGCGCCGCGAGCAGGCCGAGCGGCGCGAGCGCCGCGACCCGGTCCAGCTCGGTATCGGTGTCTCGACGTTCACCGAGATGTGCGGGCTGGCCCCGTCCCGGGTGCTCGGCGCCCTGTCCTACAGCGCCGGCGGCTGGGAGTCGGCGAGCATTCGGATGCTGCCCACCGGCAAGGTCGAGGTCCTCACCGGCTCGAGCGCGCACGGCCAGGGCCACGAGACGGCGTGGAGCCAGATCGTCGCCGACCAGCTCGGCGTCCCGTTCGAGGACGTCGAGGTGCTGCACGGCGACACCCAGATCGCCCACAAGGGCATGGACACCTACGGCTCGCGGTCCCTCGTCGTCGGCGGGATCGCCGTGGTCAAGGCGGCTGAGAAGGTCGTCCAGAAGGCGAAAATCGTCGCGGCCCACATGCTCGAGGCCGACCCCGACGACCTGGAGTTCTCCGGCGGCCGGTTCACCGTCCGCGGCACCGACAAGGGCACGAGCATGGCCGACGTCGCCTTCGCCGTGTTCGCCGCCCACGACCTGCCGGACGGCGTCGAGCCGAGCCTGGACTCCGACGCCACCTACGACCCGGACAACTTCTCCTACCCGCACGGCACCCACCTGTGCGCGGCCGAGGTCGACACCGAGACGGGCCGGGTCACCATCCGCCGGTACGTCGCGGTGGACGACGTCGGCCGGGTGGTGAACCCGCTCATCGTCGAGGGGCAGGTGCACGGCGGCCTGGCCCAGGGCATCGCGCAGGCGCTGTACGAGGAGGCCGTCTACGACGAGCAGGGCACGCTGACGACCGCGACGTTCGTCGACTACCTCCTGCCGGGTGCCCCGGACCTGCCGCACTTCACCCTGGACCGCACCGAGACCCCGTCGACGACGAACCCGCTGGGCGTCAAGGGCGTCGGGGAGGCCGGGACGATCGCGTCGACCCCCGCGGTGGTCAACGCCGTCGTCGACGCCCTGCGCCCGTACGGGGTGCAGGACGTCGAGATGCCGATGACCCCGCAACGGGTGTGGCGGGCGGTGCACGGCGCCGGCGGCGGGGAGACCTCCCGCCAGGACGAGCACTGGGCGCAGCCGGTCCAGTCCTCGCAGTCCGTCAGCGGGGCCCAGGACGACACCCTCGACGCACAGGGAGGTGCCCGGTGATCCCGGCCCGGTTCGACTACCACGCCCCGGAGTCCGCCGAGGCTGCCGTGCAGCTGCTCGGTGACCTCTCGTCGTCCGGGGCCGACGTCAAGGTCCTCGGCGGCGGGCAGAGCCTGCTGCCGGTGATGCGGATGCGCCTGGCCGCCCCCGAGGTCGTCGTCGACCTGTCCCGGGCCGCCGACCTGTCCGGCGTCCGGGACGACGGGGACGCCATCGTCATCGGCGCGATGACCACGCACGCGGACGTCGTCCGCGACCCGTTGGTCCGCGAGCACGCGTTGCTCGTCGCACTGGCCACCGAGACCGTGGCCGACCCGCAGGTACGTCACCGCGGCACGTTCGGGGGCGCCCTCGTGCACGCCGACCCGGCCGGGGACCTGCCCGCCCCGGCGCTGGCCCTGGACGCCGAGATGGTCATCGCCGGTCCGGGCGGACGCCGCACCGTCCCGGCGCGGGAGTTCTTCCTCGACGTGTTCACCACGGCCGTCGGGGAGGACGAGCTGCTCGTCGAGGTGCGGGTCCCGAAGTACACCGGGTGGGGCGCGCACTACGAGAAGTTCTCCCGGGTGGCGCAGGCGTGGGCGATCGTCGGGGTCGCCGCCGCCGTCCGGGTCGAGGGCGGCACCATCGCCGAGGCGCGGATCGGCCTGACCAACATGGGGTCCACGCCGGTGCGGGCCACCGCGGCGGAGCAGGCGCTGATCGGCCGGCCCGTCACGGCCGAGGCGGTCAAGGAGGCCTCGTCGGCCGCCGCGGACGGCGCCCAGCCGCCCGAGGACGCCAACGGCGACGCCGAGTACCGCCGCCACCTCGCCGGGGTGCTCACCGCTCGCGCCGTCCTGGCCGCTGCGGGAGCCTGAGGGGATGGAGCTTCAGCACACGTTCACCGTCCCGCTGCCCGTCGAGGCTGCGTGGGAGGCGTTCAACGACCTGCCGCGGATCGCCCCGTGCCTGCCGGGCGCCGAGGTGACCAGCATGGACGGCGACGACTTCACCGGGCTGGCGAAGGTGCGGCTCGGGCCGATCTCGCTGCACTACACCGGGACCGGGCGGTTCCTCGAGCGGGACCGGGACGCCTACCGCGCGGTCATCGAGGCCAGCGGCAAGGACAGGCGTGGCAACGGGACGGCGTCGGCCACCATCACCGCCCGGCTCGAGCCCGAGGGCGAGGGCACCCGGTGCGTCGTGGACACCGACCTGCGGATCACCGGTCGGCCGGCCCAGTTCGGCCGGGGCGTGATCTCCGACGTCGGGGACAAGCTGCTCGGGCAGTTCGCGACCTGCCTGTCCGAGACGCTGGGCGCTCCGGCGCCGGCGGAGGCTGAGCAGCCAGCGGCCTCGCCGGAGCAGGCGGAGGCTCGGGAGCCGGTGCCGTCCGCCGACCAGGACGCCGCTCAGCGGGCCGTCGCCGCGCAGGAGCCTGCCGCCGCGCAGGAGTTTGCGGTCGGCGGTGCCGCTCCGGGGGAGCCTGCCGCGAAGCCCGCTCCCAGCACGCCGCCCCCGCGCCCGCTGGCGCCGCCGGCGACCCGGAGGACCAGCGCCGAGCTCGACCTGGGATCGGTCGTCGGCCCGGCGCTGGTGAGCCGGTACGGCACGACGGCGGTCGCCGTCGTCGTCACCGCGGTCGTCACCTGGTGGCTGGCCCGCCGCCGCCACCCCCGCCCCTAACCCCCCCCGTGATCATGCAATCCCGCCACCCTGCACCCCCCTAACCCCCCGTGATCATGCAATCCCGCCACCCTGCGGCCACCGTCTGGCCCGCAGAATGCTGGGTTGGTGGCGCGACACGCCGTGAGAGTCGTGCAGAATCCAGCATTCTGCGGCAGGAAGAGGTGGCGGGATTGCATGATCACGAATGTTGGGGGATGGTCGACTCTTACCAGTTCGCCATGTCAGTACGTGCAGGTGCGCCGGGGCAGGAGATAGTCGAGGTCGTGGTTGGCGACGTCGTCACCGGGTTCGGGGTAGATGCGGCTCAGCCTGACCATGAGCGCCTAGCTGCCGTCGCGAGCGGCGTGCAAGACGCCGTGATCGAGACACTACGAGTTGGCGTTCCCGAGTGCCCGATGCACCCCCGGGCGCATCCGCTGGACCCACGCGTCATTGACAACGACGCCTGGTGGGTGTGTCCAGCCACGAGTCAGCCGGTCCGGAGAATTGGCGAACTGAAGAGCCACGCACGCTGAGGCGCGCCTGATCCGTTGCTTGGAGGAGTCCGGGATGCCCGCACCGTACCCGCCGGAGTTCCGCCGGAGGGCTGTCGACCTGGCTCGTCAGCCGGGCGCTTCCGTCGCCCGGGTCGCCAAGGACCTCGGGATCAGCGAGTCTGGTCTGCGTCGCTGGTTGAACCAGGACGGCAGGGACACCGGGCCCAGGGAGGGGACGTCGACCAGCCCAGCAGGTCGTCCACCAGCGGAGAGTGCGGTCCGGACGAGGAGCGCCGACCTCGACCTGGGGACGGCCCTCGGCCCCGGGGTGGTGGAGCGGTACGGCACGACAGCGGTCGCCGTCCTCATCACTGCCCTGGTCACGTGGTGGCTGACCCGGCGAGGTTGCGACTGAGCCGTCGTGGTGGTCGTCGCGTCATTGCCGACACTCAATCATTCCAATGCTCAATGGAATGATGTAGCGTCGGACGGGTGTCCGAGACTCGTCCCGTCCTCGGCCTGCGCGCGAACGCCGCTCAGTTCACGCTGCTCGTGGCCGTCAACGCCCTCGTCGGCGGGATGGTCGGCCAGCAGCAGACGGTTCTGCCGCTGCTCGCCGAGCGTGAGCTGGGCGTCACCGGCTACACGTTCATCTTCAGCTACGTCGCCGCGTTCGGCGTGGCCAAGGCTGCCGCCAACTACGCGGCTGGCGAGCTGTCGGACCGCCACGGGCGCAAGCCCGTGCTCGTCGGTGGCTGGCTGCTCGCCGTCCCGGTGCCGCTGCTTCTCATCTGGGCACCGGACTGGGGCTGGGTGGTGGCAGCCAACGTCCTGCTCGGCCTGAGCCAGGGACTGACCTGGTCGACCACCGTCATCATGAAGATCGACCTCGTCGGCCCGCGGCGGCGGGGGCTGGCGATGGGCCTCAACGAGGCTGCCGGCTACGGCGCGGTCGCCGTGACCTCGGTCGCCGCCGGCTACCTGGCTGCGGAGTACGGCCTGCGGCCGGCGCCGTTCCTCCTCGGCCTCGCCTACACCGGCCTGGCCCTCGGCCTGTCCACGCTCGTCGTCCGGGAGACCCGCGGGCACGCCTCGCTGGAGGCGTCCCGTCACGTCCCGCGAGCCGACGGTCGCCACGACCACCTGCACGGAGGTCTCACCGGTCGCGAGGTTGTGCTGCAGACGAGCCTGCGCGAGCCGGCGCTGTCCTCGGCGAGCCAGGCCGGCCTGGTGAACAACCTCAACTTCGGTCTGTCCTGGGGGCTGTTCCCGCTGCTGTTCGCCGGGTCGGGGCTGCCGGTCGACCGGGTCGGCCTGCTCTTCGCGCTGTACCCGGCGGTGTGGGGGGTGGGTCAGCTGCTCACCGGCGCGCTGTCCGACCGGTGGGGCCGCAAGCACCTCGTCACCGCCGGGATGGCCACGCAGGCCGCTGCGCTCGCCGTTATCGCCTCGGCCGACGCGTTCACGCCCTGGGCCGTGGGCACCGTCGTCCTCGGGGCCGGGACGGCGATGGTCTACCCGACCTTGTTGGCCGTCGTCGGGGACGTGGCTCATCCCGTCTGGCGGGGCCGGGCCGTCGGCGTGTACCGGGTCTGGCGGGACCTGGGCTACGCCGTCGGTGCTGTCGCCGGTGGTGTCGTGGCGGATCTGTGGGACCTGCGTGCCGCGGTGTGGGCCGCCGCGGCGGTTAGCCTGCTGTCCGCCCTGGTCGTCGCGGTGCGGATGTACGAGACGCATGACCCGGTGGGTGCGCGCAGGGCCGTGGAGGTCACCGATGGCTGACCGTGCCGCCAAGGACGCGTTGTTCGCGGAGTTCGCGGCCGTCGGCAAGGCGCTCGGCAGCCCGAAGCGTCTGGAGCTGCTCGACCTGCTGGCGCAGGGGTCCCGGAGCGTCGACGACCTGGCTCGTGCCGCGGGGCTCGGGCTGAGCACCTGCTCGGCTCACCTGCAGGTTCTGCGCGAGTCGGGCCTAGTCGTCTCCCGGCGCGACGGCAAGCGGGTGCGCTACGCCCTGGCCGGGGACGACGTCGCCGCGCTGTGGCAGGCGCTGCGCGGCGTGGCGGCCGCGCACCGTCCGAGTGTGGACGCGGCCGGTGACGCCTACCTGGGAGCGGCGGACGACGCCGCCGTCGGCGTCGATGAGCTGCTCGCCGCCGTGCAGACTGGGGACGCCGTCCTCCTCGACGTCCGGCCCGAGGTCGAGTACGCCGCCGGTCACCTGCCAGGGGCACTGGGCATCCCGCTCGAGCAGCTCGCCGACCGGCTCGCCGAGCTGCCGGCGGACCGGGAGGTCCTCGTCTACTGCCGTGGCCGGTACTGCGCTTTGGCCCACGACGCCCTCCGGCTGCTCGCCGCCCGCGGCCGGCCCGCTCGCCGAAGCCGCGACGGCCTGCTGGAGTGGCGGGTCGCCGGCCGCCCGCTGGAGACCTCCGGGCCGGGGTGCTCGGGCAGGGCCGCCAGTGCCGTGTCTAGCACGGCGACGTGGTCGGCGGCGGTGTTCGACCCGGCGTTACCAGCAGCCCGGCCAGAGCCTCCCCGCCGGCGATCTCGGGGCGGTCGAGGAACGCCAGCGACGGGTGGAACCCGAACGTCTTCTTCCGCGTGACGGGCGCGTTCTCCTCCGAGGAGGCGATGGTGATGACAAGCGAAGGCGGGGAAACCCATCGATAGATTGGCAGCACTATTCCGTCTCGTCTCCCCAACCAGGCACGCCTGATTCGATGAGGGTCGCTCGAAGAAAATTGCCAGCGGACACTCTCATGTGCGCATCAGGAGTTGGGATCGCTGGCCTGACGGGCAGCCACTCCAAGACGATTTCTTGTTCGACTTGTTCGTGCCCGACGGGGATTAGTGGGGATACGCCCGGGGGGAAGGACGTGGTCATTCTTTCGACGAGTCCCCTCTCGTTGACCCGTATAGTCGCGTTGATCTGTTGTCCGGAGAGTCCGACGCGGCCAAATTCCAGCATGCTACGCTCGGTGACGCGTTCCGTGGAATCGAG
Source organism: Kineosporiaceae bacterium SCSIO 59966 (assembly GCA_020881835.1). Classification (NCBI taxonomy): domain Bacteria; kingdom Bacillati; phylum Actinomycetota; class Actinomycetes; order Kineosporiales; family Kineosporiaceae; species Kineosporiaceae bacterium SCSIO 59966. The sequence continues at coordinate 2,636,031 of CP052876.1, read as the reverse complement.
TTGGTCCAGGTATTCTTGGAAGTCGATCGTGAGCGCATGCTCACCGGCCTGTATGAGGTCGTCCTGAACCTTGACGACGCTACCTCGAAGCCACAGGAGTGGGGCCAGAACGGACGCGGACAGCCCGCCGGCGCCGGTCTCGAATGCAAGCCATTCCTCGTCGGCGTCCTCGGTTGGGGCGAGCACGAAGATGGCGTCTCGATTGGTGATCGTTCGCGTCGCCGGTGGCTTCGCTTTGCTAGTCACGTGGTTGGGGCTGGGTTCGTCGGCCACGAGGTAGTAGTCCACCGTCGCAATTTTCTCGGCTTGGAAGTCGACGACGCCTCGACCGTATGCGATCAAGCCACGGTCTTGGCTGGTCATACGCCAGGTGAATCGGGCTCCAGCTTGCGCGAGCAACCTGTCCACAAGGTTTTCACTCATTAGATCTCTTTGTCTCATGTTGGCCGGACAGCACCGAATTCGCTGATATCGACGTTCGTTGATCAGAGTAGGTGAACGCATCCGCGGTGACAGGGCGCCACTCGGGATCCGCAACTAGCGGTGATGCAGGCTAGGATCGCAGCGGCGAAGATCAGTCGTGAGCAGGTCAGCACCACGGTGGGCGCGCAGAGCCCGGCGACGCAGGTAACCATGCATCCGGTGTACTCGGGTACCCCCGTGGGGGTCACGGTGTTTCCGTCGGAGGTGACGAGCACCTCAAAGTCCCAGTCCTGTGGCGCATCTCCAGCCCGGGTCACCTTCGTCGCTCCGGCCACCGTCTTGTTCGCACTGTCTTGCGCCAGAACGAGAGCAGCTGCCACATTGTCGGGGTCGTCCTTGGATGGGTAGAACAGCAGAGTCTCGCTCTTGCCGCCATCGAAATGACGCACGGTCCCCAGGGGCTCGAGGTCGAAGTCCACGGCGATGGCCTGCTCAAGTTCCGTGATCTGGGATGTGGCTCGTGCTTGCGCCACGAGTTTGTCATCGGCGGCCATCGCGCCCGAAGATTGCGCGGCAGCCGGTGCGGGCCGACCGAGGATCGCTGCGCCAGCTAGTGTCGCGACACCGGCCGCCGCTGACATCAGGAACGTGCGTCGACCTGGTGAGGATGCGTCCGCGGGCGTGCTCTGCTCGCCGACAAGTGAAGCGATCCGCATTGCTTGCCGGGGCCCGATTCCGATCGCGATCCGGGAGAGCAGCGTCGCACCCTGGACGATGCGAACCCGATCGTCTTCGATGAGGAGCAGCGTTGGACGCCATTTCCAATCGGGATCGGCCTTGTCCAGAATCTCCTGCATGGCGGGGTCGCGCAGGCTTCGCACGTCTAGCCAGCCGCGGGCGGCCGTCTTGATCTCGTCAGCGACTCTCGAACACAGTGAGCAACCACTGTCAAAGAGTAGGTATCGACGCATCTCCTTCTCCCGTAAACCGTTGTGCTAGTGGACATGCCAATCTCCCTGTAGACGGACACGGACTCCCTGCCCGTGGCCTGTGGGAACGGCCGTGTCGGTCCGGAGGAAGGCGTCTGTCGATCGTCAGGGTGATAAGACCATCGTGTTGTCACGAGCATGGGACCACCTTGGGGTGTTGCTGAGTATGGCGGACCTCCAGTCCCTGGAGCAACACCGAGTACGCTCGCGTTCGCGGTAGGAGGATCCTTCGACGACGAGGGTGTGGGCGCCTGAGGTGAGCTGGTCGATGGCGGACTGGGCGAGAAGGGTGTCGGTGGTCATGCCCTGCCGTTCAACTGATTCGCCGTTCGCAACTTTGATCGGTCCACCACCGGCGCAAGCCCGTGCTCGTCGGTGGCTGGCTGCTCGCCGTCCCGGTGCCGCTGCTGCTCATCTGGGCGCCGGACTGGGGACCATCGTCATCATGAAGATCGACCTCGTCGGCCCCGCGGCTGTGGGGGCTGGCGAGGGGCCTCAACGAAGCCCCCGGCACGGGACGGCGATGGTCTACCCGACCTTGTTGGCCGTCGTCGGGGACGTGGCTCATCCCGTCTGGCGGGGCCGGGCCGTCGGCGTGTACCGGGTCTGGCGGGACCTGGGCTACGCCGTCGGTGCTGTCGCCGGTGGTGTCGTGGCGGATCTGTGGGACCTGCGTGCCGCGGTGTGGGCCGCCGCGGCGGTTAGCCTGCTGTCCGCCCTGGTCGTCGCGGTGCGGATGTACGAGACGCATGACCCGGTGGGTGCGCGCAGGGCCGTGGAGGTCACCGATGGCTGACCGTGCCGCCAAGGACGCGTTGTTCGCGGAGTTCGCGGCCGTCGGCAAGGCGCTCGGCAGCCCGAAGCGTCTGGAGCTGCTCGACCTGCTGGCGCAGGGGTCCCGGAGCGTCGACGACCTGGCTCGTGCCGCGGGGCTCGGGCTGAGCACCTGCTCGGCTCACCTGCAGGTTCTGCGCGAGTCGGGCCTAGTCGTCTCCCGGCGCGACGGCAAGCGGGTGCGCTACGCCCTGGCCGGGGACGACGTCGCCGCGCTGTGGCAGGCGCTGCGCGGCGTGGCGGCCGCGCACCGTCCGAGTGTGGACGCGGCCGGTGACGCCTACCTGGGAGCGGCGGACGACGCCGCCGTCGGCGTCGATGAGCTGCTCGCCGCCGTGCAGACTGGGGACGCCGTCCTCCTCGACGTCCGGCCCGAGGTCGAGTACGCCGCCGGTCACCTGCCAGGGGCACTGGGCATCCCGCTCGAGCAGCTCGCCGACCGGCTCGCCGAGCTGCCGGCGGACCGGGAGGTCCTCGTCTACTGCCGTGGCCGGTACTGCGCTTTGGCCCACGACGCCCTCCGGCTGCTCGCCGCCCGCGGCCGGCCCGCTCGCCGAAGCCGCGACGGCCTGCTGGAGTGGCGGGTCGCCGGCCGCCCGCTGGAGACCTCGGACCCCGGAGCCGCGTGATGCCCGTGACCACCCTGCCGTCCTGGCGGTCCGTGCTGGCCGTCGTCGCCCACCCGGACGACGAGTCCTTCGCCCTGGGTGCGGTCCTCGCGTCCTTCGCCACCGCCGGCGCCCGAGTGTCGGTGCTGTGCCTAACCCGCGGGGAGGCCTCGACCCTGCACGGCGTCGCCGGTGACCTCGCCGAGCTGCGGGCCCGGGAGCTCGCCGACGCCGCCGAGGTGCTCGGCCTGGACGCGGTGACCCTGCTCGACCACCCCGACGGCGCACTGCAGGACGTGCCGGCCGACCGGCTCACGGACGACGTCCTGCGCGCCGTCCGGGCCGCGGACGCCGACGGACTGGTCGGCTTCGACCTCACCGGCGTCACCGGTCACGCCGACCACGCCGCCGCCACCGCGGCAGCCGTCCGGCTCGACCTGCCGGTCCTGGGCTGGACGGTCCCTCGCACGGTGGCCGAGCGGCTGCGGGTCGAGTACGGCGCCCCGTTCGTCGGGCACGACGACGCCGACATCGACGTCGTCCTGACGGTGGAACGGACCCTGCAGCACCGGGCCGTCGCGTGCCACCCCAGCCAGGCGGTCCCGGGTAGCGTGCTGTGGCGCCGGCTCGAGCTCCTCGGGGAGCACGAGTACCTGCGCTGGCAGGTCCGCGGTTGACGGGAAGGGGCGCCTGCGCCGGGTGGCGGGATTGCATGATCACGAGTGGGGTGGGGTGGCGGGATTGCATGATCACGAGTGGGGGTTGGGGGTCCGCCCTGGCGCTCCGGCCACGGCGGAGCGCCAGGGCGGTGCGCCGCCTCAGCGGGTGAACATCCGCGTGTTGGCCTGCTCCACCTCCGCGTACTGCTGACCGGCCGCCTGCAGCGCCCGGGAGATGTCCTCGAGCGACTGCCGGACCCGCTCCTGGGTGCCGCGCCAGTCGGTGACGAGTCCCTGGAACTGCGTGGCCGCCGTCCCGCGCCAGCTGTTCTGCAGGTCCAGCAGGTTGCGCATCATCCGGTCCACCTCGGTGGAGATCGCCCCCACCGACCCGTTGACAGCGGCGCTCGCCGCCGCCACCCGGGCGCTGTCCACCTCGAAACGGCTCATCTCGTGCTCCTCCCTGTGCCTGTCCTGTGCCTGTGGTCGGCCTCGCGGTACGACGCTAGGCGCAGACGCCGCTCACCCGCCGGCGTTGTCCACAGGCGTCCCCGGCCCGTCAAGGGCAGCGAGCTCGAGCGCGACGTTGCGGCGGGCCCGGGCCTCCCACCGCTCCCGCCCGACCGCGGTGCTGAACAGGGCCGGCCGGTCGAGCAGGTCCCGCAGCACGGCCGCGCGTCCGGCAGCGAAGGTGGCGTCGTCCAGGCCGGGGTACTCGCGGCGCACCCCGGCGACGTAGCGGGCGTACCGCTCGGCGTCCGCGGCGAGAACGGCGAGGTCCGCGTCGCAGAGCGCCGCCGCCGCCTCGTCGCCGGGCGGCACCCGGTGGCCGGCGGTGACGAGGACGAGCCCAGCGACCCGCCGGGCCACGTCGTCCGGCACACCGAGCGCCGCGAGCTCCTTGGCCGCCAGCTCGGCGGACTCGCGCTCGTCGTCCCCGGCCCGGCCCTCGTGGACGGCGTCGTGGAACCAGGCCCCGAGGTAGGCCTCGACGGGCACCGGCACCCCGTGGTCGGCGAGCTCGTCGAGCCGGCCGAGGACCTCGGTGAGGTGCTCGACGTCGTGGTAGCCGCGGTGCGGCTCGGACCACCGGCGCAGTACGTCCATCCCGGCCGCCTCGACGTCGGCCGCCGGGGCGCTGCCCCCGGCGGCGCCGACCGCGGCGGTGAACTGGTCCAGCAGGTGCTCCACGACCACTCCGTCCCCGGCTCAGGGCCGGACGCCGAACTCCACCGTCACCTCACGGACCTCACCGTCCCGGCCGACCACCGACAGGGTGACCTCCGTGCCGGGCTGGCGCTCGCGGACCTGGGCGACGAGCGACTCGGCACCGGGCACGGGCTCGCCGTCCACCGCGACGACCGCCTCGCCGACCCGCAGCCCGGCCTGCTCGGCCGGGGTCCCCGGCACGACGGTGGCGATTCCGGCGGCCTCTCGGGCGACACCGTCGACCTCCACGACAGCGTTCTCCAGGGAGACGCCGAGGTAGGCGTGCTCGACGGCGCCCGTCTCGATGAGCGACTGGGACACCCACTGCGCCTGGTCGACGGGGATGGCGAAACCGAGCCCGATCGAACCGGCCTGACCGCCCTGGCCGAGGGACGCGATGGCGGAGTTGATCCCGATGAGGCGCCCGGCGGCGTCCACGAGCGCACCGCCGGAGTTGCCCGGGTTGATCGCCGCGTCGGTCTGGATCGCGTTCGTCACCACGGGCAGGCCGGGCTCGAACGGCTGACCGCCCACGCTCTGCGTCGTCACCGGGCGGTCCACGGCGCTGACGATGCCCGTGGTGATCGTCTGCGACAGGCCGAGCGGGTTGCCGAGCGCCATCACCGGCTGGCCCACCTGCACCGCGCCGGAGTCCCCGACGTCGATCGCCGGGACGTCGTCCGGCATGTCCGGGACGGCCAGCACGGCGAGGTCGGTCGCCGGGTCGGTGCCGAGCACCTCTGCGTCGAGCACCCGCCCGTCGTCGAGGGAGATCCGGACCTGTGCACCGCTGCCGCCGCCGGCCACGACGTGGTTGTTCGTCAGCACGTGCCCCGCGTCGTCGATGACCACACCGGACCCCTGCCCGGCGCCCGTGCGGCCCCGGACGTCGATGCTCACGACGCTCGGCGCGACCCGCTCGGCGACCGGCGTCCAGTCGACCTGGCCGGCGGGAGCGGGTGCGGACGACGCCGCGTCGGACTGGTCGGTGGTCTCCTGGTCGGACTCGGTGCCCGCCGCCGGCGGGGCCGGGGAAGGGTCGTCGTCCAGGGCGGTGACAAGGCCGGCCGTGCCACCGGCCGCGAGCAGCGCGGACAGGACGGCGGCGGCGATGGTGCCGCCCCAGCCCGGTCCCCGCCGGCGCTCCTCGGCCGGCTGCTGCGGCCCGGGTGGCTCGGTCGGGGGGCGCTGTGCCCACGGGTCGTGCGGGGGCGTGGTCATCTCAGTGGTCAATCGTGCCTCCGGTTCGTCGGTGTCGCACCAGGAGAACCCCTCAGCCTGCGGCCGGGCTGGGCCCTTCCTGGGAGAAACCTGAGGACGCCGCGGGCAGAGCGACCTCGAACGTCGCCCCGCCGCCGGGGGTGGGGACGACGCGCACGGCGCCGTCGTGGGCGCGCACGAGGGCGGCCACGATCGCCAGCCCGAGACCCGACCCGCCGCCCGCGCCGCGGGAGCGGGACTCGTCCCGCCGCCAGAACCGTTCGAAGACCCGCTCGGCGTCCTCGGCCGGAACCCCGGGCCCGTGGTCCACGACCCGGCACAGCGCCCACCCCTGCCGAGTGCCCACCTCGATCTCCACCGGGGAGCCGGCCGGGGTGTGCCGGGCCGCGTTGGCGACCAGGTTCGTCAGCACCTGCCGCAGCCGGGCGTCGTCGCCGACGACCGGGGTGGCGGCCGGCCCGGCACCGTCCAGGCCCGTCAGCCGGACCTGTCGGTCCGGGGCGAGCGCGCGCAGGCTCTCGGCCGCGTCGGCGGCCAGCACCAGCAGGTCGACCGGCTCCCGCCGCAGAGGCCGCTGCTCGTCCAGCCGGGCCAGGGTGAGCAGGTCCTCGACGAGGCCGCTCATCCGGACCGCCTCCTGCTCGATCCGCCCCATGGTCCGGGCGACGTCCTTGGGGTCCCGGACGGCCCCCTGGCGGTGCAGCTCGGCGAAACCGCGGACGGCGGCGAGCGGGGTGCGTAGCTCGTGGCCGGCGTCGCTGACGAACCGGCGCATACGCCTCTCGTTGGCCTCCCGGGCTGCGAGGTCGGCCTCGATCCGGTCCAGCATCTCGTTGACTGCGGCGCCCAGTCGTCCGACTTCGGTGCCGGCCGGCGCGGCCGGCACCCGTCGGGAGGTGTCGCCGTCGGCGAACGCGGCGGTGACCGTCTCGACGTCCCGCAGCGGCCGGAACGCCCTGCGCACCGCCAGCCAACCTGCGAGCACGCTGGCCGCCAGCACCACCAGCCCGAGGACGGCGATCCGGGCGGCAAGTGCCGCCAGCGTCGCGTCCACGGGGGCCAGCGGCAGGGCGACGGTGACCGAGCCGGCCCTGCGGCCCGTCGGGGTGGCCACCGCCACGGGGCGGGACACGGCCCGCCACCCGTCGACCGTGTACGGGTCGCCGCCGATGGCGCGGACCCGCTCCAGGGTGACCGCCGACAGGTCCGGCAGGTCCTCGAACGGGGTGATCCCGGCGTCCAGGAACACCTGCTCGCCGGCGGCGTCGTTGACGCGGACGACGTAGTCCGTCGGGAGTCGGTTGTGCATCCGCCGGCCCAGGCCGGCGTCGTTGACCAGCATCTCCAGGGCCCGTGGGTCGGCGACCGTGGCGGACAGCCGGTCGTCGAGGTCGGCGACGAGTGCCGGGCGCATGGCGGCGAGGGTGGCCGCGCCGACCGCGAGCAGCGACAGCATGACGAGCCCGGAGACGATGGCGACGAGCCGGGTCCGTAGCGAGGACGAGGCGAGCGGGCGCATCACTCCTCCGGCGGGAGGCGCAGCACGTAACCGACCCCGCGCCGGGTGTGGATCAGTGGAGCGAGCGGCGACCCGTCGGGGGCGTGGTCGACCTTGCGCCGCAGGTAGGAGATGTACGACTCGACGATCGAGGCCTCGCCGTCGAAGTCGTAGTGCCAGACGTGGTCGAGGATCTGCGTCTTCGACAGCACCCGGTTCGGGTTGAGCATGAGGTAGCGCAACAGCTTGAACTCGGTGGGGGACAGCTCGATCGTGCGCTCCCCGCGGCGGACCTCGTGGGCGTCCTCGTCGAGCTCGAGGTCGGCGAACACGAGCCGGCCGGCGGCCGGGTCGGCGCCTGCGCCGGTGCGTCGCAGCACGGCGCGGATCCGGGCGACGACCTCCTCCAGCGAGAACGGTTTCGTCACGTAGTCGTCGCCGCCCACGGTCAGACCGGTCACCCTGTCCTGGACGTCGTCCCGTGCCGTGAGGAACAGCACCGGCACGTCCCGGCCGCGCTCGCGCAGCCGGCGGGTGACGGCGAACCCGTCGAGGTCGGGGAGCATGACGTCGAGGACGACGAGGTCGGGGCGGGTCAGCTCGGCCTGCCGCAGCGCCTCCTGGCCGTCGGCCGCGGTGTGGACCTCGAAGCCGGCGAACCGCAGTGCGGCCGCCAGCAGGTCGCGGATGCTCGGCTCGTCGTCGACGACGAGCAGCCTGGCCTCGGGGGTGTCCGGTCGTGCCACCGGACCAGTGTCGGGCAGGAACCTGGGAGTCGGCTGGACGTCGTCCGACGTCGGCTCCGCGGGGGCGGGCTCACACGGCCCGGGGGCGCCCTCCTGCGCGCCGCTCGCGCCGGGTGGCGTCGTGCCGGACCAGCCAGTCCTGCACGTCCTCGGGTGGCATCGGGTAGGCCAGGCCGAAGCCCTGGCCGACGTCGCAGCCCAGCTCGACGAGGGCCTGCCGGGTGGGCTCGTTCTCCACCCCCTCGGCGACGACGGTGAGCTCCAGGGTGTGGGCGAGCTCCACGATCGAGCGCACGATGGCGGTCGCCCCGACGTCCCGGTGCATCGGCAGCACGAACGACTTGTCGATCTTCACCTCCTGCACCGGCAGCCGGTGCAGGTAGTTCAGTGACGAGTAGCCGGTCCCGAAGTCGTCGACCGACAGCCGCACGCCGAGGTCCCGCAGCTGGTGCATGGCCCGGACCGCGGCGTCCGGGTCGGCCATCACGGTGCTTTCCGTGATCTCCAGCGTCAGCAGCTCTGCCGGGACCTCGTGCTCGGCGAGCAACCGGTCCAGCGAGGCGGCGAGACCCGGCTCGAGCAGCCGGCGAGGGGAGAGGTTGACGGCGACGCCGACACCCGGCCGGCGGCTCAGCCAGGTCCGGCACTGCTCGAGCGCCTGGCTGGCGGCGGCCTCGCCGAGGAGCCCGACCAGGCCGGTCTGCTCGGACAGCGGCACGAACACCTCGGGCATGACGACCCCGCGTTCGGGGTGCATCCAGCGGGCGAGGGCCTCGAAGCCGACGATCCGGCCGGTGCGCAGGCTCTCCTTGGGCTGGAAGTACATGACGATCTGGTCCTGCTCCACCGCCGAGCGGAGCTCGCCGGCCAGCTCGAGCAGGCCGGTGCTGCGGTGGTCGAGGACCGGGCTGTAGCGGACGACGCCGGCCCCCGTCCGCTTCGCCTCGTACATGGCCAGGTCGGCCCGGCGCAGCACCGTGGCAGCGTCCCCGCCGTCCGAGGGCACCATGGCGACGCCGACGGAGACGCCGACCTCGAGGAAGGTGCCGGTGACCTCGAACGCTCCGGTGAGGGCGGCCCGCGCGGCGCGCGCGGTGGCCAGCGCCTCCTCCGGTGAGGTGAGACCGCGCAGCAGGACGGCGAACTCGTCGCCGCCGAGCCGGGCCACCTGTGAGCCGGTCGGGACGTGGTCCAGGAGCCGGGCGGCGACCTTCTCGAGCAGGACGTCACCGACCGGGTGACCGAGGGCGTCGTTGACCTCCTTGAACCGGTCGAGGTCGAGCAGCAGGGTCGCGCCGTGGCCGCCGCCGTCGATGAGGGCCTGCAACCCGTCGTTGAACAGGGTGCGGTTGCCCAGGCCGGTCAGGGCGTCGTGGGTCGCCTCGTGGCGCAGCTGGTCGACGAGCCGGCCGTTGTGCCAGAGCACCTCGACGTGGGCGACCAGAGTCTGCAGCAGCTTGAGGTCGTCCTCGGTGAACGAGCTCGCCGCCCCCCGCCGGTTGGCTACCTGGACCACGCCGACCGCTTGTCCGTCGTCGTGCAGAGGCACAAGGACGGCGTCACGCACCCCGGTTCGGTCCAGCCATGCTCGCTGAGCCGGGTCCCGTGTCGTCCGCGGCACGGCGCAGGGGGGAGCGGTCCACAAGAACCGGTCAGCCGATTTGTCGTCTCCCTCCGCTTCCGGCCCCGGAAGCAGGCGAACCACGGCGCTCTCTGCGTTCAGCAGATCCGCAGCCTCCATCTGCAGCTGGTGCACCACCTCCTCGGTCCTGGGCTCGGCGCCGACGGACTGGGTGAACAGGAACAACCGGTTGAGGTCGTTGTGCTGCCGCAGCAGGCGGTGGTACCCGCGGTGAGCAAGGGCCACTGCGACGGCTAGCGTCCCAAGGAGCGCCAGTCCGGCGGTGGAGGCATGCAGCACGAGAACCGCCATCAGGGCGAGTGTCGTGCTGAGCATCCCGGACACGACCAGAGCGGCGAGCATCCGGTACGCCTGAGCCCGGGACGGCGCACTGCCGAGCCGGTGCATGGCCCAGATGACGACTGCGCCACCGACCACGTCCACGATGAGGACGGTGGCGTAGGTCCCTAGCCACGTGCTGATGCCGAAACCGCGTTCAGGGACCAGTGCGTCCATGACGAGGACGGCCAAGCCGACCTCGAGCGTGAACAGCCCGCCATTGAATAGGCCCTTCGGTATCTCGGTCCGGCGCGCGAGCATGACCACAGCGGCAGGCACGAGCCGAGCTGCGAGCAGAAGCGGGGGCGGCAGAAGGAACAGACCGAGCACGAGCGGGAGATCGCTCAGTGACACGGAGAAGGCCTGTCCCCGCACCTCGACGTGCAGCTTGCTCAGCTCCGCCATCACGAACAGGACCGCGACGAAGGCACTGGCAACGGGCAGCCCGATGCCGGGGTCGACCTCGACCCCCGTTGACGGAAGAAATGCGATGAGCCCGGTGGCCGCCAGGACCAGACCAGCCAGCACCAGCGTGGCCTGGCTACGGGACCCTTCGACGTCTTGCGTGGTCATCTGTGCTCCAACGTCGATAGGGCGGACCACCGGGCCCCGTGACGTCAGGTTAGCGAGGCGCCGGTCAGGGACGCGCCGGTGAGGGACGCGCCGGTGAGGGATGCGCCGGTGAGGGATGCGCCGGTGAGGGATGCGCCGGTGAGGGATGCGCCGGTGAGGGATGCGCCGGTGAGGGATGCGCCGGTGAGGGATGCGCCGGTGAGGGATGCGCCGGTGAGGGATGCGCCGGTGAGGGATGCGCCGGTGAGGGATGCGCCGGTGAGGGATGCGCCGGTGAGGGATGCGCCGGTGAGGGATGCGCCGGTGAGGGATGCTCCCGCCGTGTCCTTGGGGGCGGCCTGAGCGGGGGCAGCGGTGACCACGAGCGCGAGGCCGAGGCCGGCCGCGGCGAGCACCTTGAGCGGGGACTTCATGGCATTCTCCTTGTCGTCGGGCGGACCTACTCAGTGTCGGACGTTCGTGACAATCCGTAAAGCGGTGCTCTACGGTCCGTCGCGCCGACCACTCCAGTGGGCTAACGCCTCGGACGGTACCGGATCAGGCCCCGCACGTGTCCGCCCGCAGGCGTCCGCATCGTCGATCCGGTAGGCGTACCTCCGCGCGCCACGTCGACCGGTGCGTGCACCGAGTGCTGCGGGACCTTCCCGGCTTGGCGCGTCCGGTCCGGCGCGTCGGCCACAGAATGCTGCGTTCGGCGCAGCTTGGCCGGCGTGTCGCGCCACCAACCCAGCATTCTGTGAACTGGACAGTGGGCCGTGGGTGGCGGGATTGCATGATCACCAGCGTAAGAGGTTTCACGTCAAGGTCTTGGGTCGTTTTGATCTTGTTGGTGGTGTGTGGGGTTCCCCGCCGGGGGGGGTGGCCGGGGTCGGGTTCCTCGTCTCTACGTAGCTGGCAAGTGGGCTTGGGGTCCCAACAGCGTTCAAGCGAGCTTGTGAGGTTCCCTGGCGGCCTGGCGGGGCTGCTCATGGTGATCATCGAGGTGGAAGGGTTTCCCCTCTACGAAGGTGCGAGCTCGCCCCGCCGGGGTCGGCGGGTGTGCTGGTCAGGCGGCCATGGGGGCCTCGGTGGTGGGGCCGGCGGCGATCCGGGGGTCCCAGCGCTGCCCGGTGGTGGTGACGGCGTAGATCCAGCGCAGCAGGGTCGTGGCGCAGGCCACGTGGGCCTGTGCGCGGGTGAGCCGGTTGTGCTGGCGGCTGGTCAGGTGGGCGTGGCGGGCGGCCAGGACCGGGTTGTGCCGGATCACCGTCCAGGTGGCACGCCAGGCGGCCAGCCGCAGCCCGGGGCGGCCGCGTTTGGAGGTGCGGGTGCGGCCGCGGAAGGTGGCCGAGGTGTTCTCCACCGGGTTCAGCCCGGCGTGCTTGACCAGGGACCGTGCGCTGTCGAAGCGGGTCGGGTCACCGGCCTCGGCGAGGATCTGCGCGGCAGCCGGCAGGGACAGCCCGGGGATCGAGGCCAGCGGGTCGCTCAGGCCCAGGGCGTCCACGGCGGTGAGCATCTCCTGCTCGACGGTCTGCTGCTGGGCGCGGGCGGCGCGCAGGTCATCCACCGCCCAGGCGGCGCGTTTGAGCGCCCCGGCGCGTTGGCGGGCCACCGCGCCGGTGGTGTCGTTGAGGGCGGCGAACACGCCCTCGACGATCCGGCGGCGGATCTTGCGCCCACCCCAGCGAGGCAGCTCACGGCGCACCGCGTCGGTGAACCGGGCCAGGCCCATCCGCCGCAGCCGGGCCGGGTCACCGTTGCAGCGGTCCAGCACCACCGCCACCGACGCCTGCCAGGTCATCGACTCGAACGGCTTGCTCGCCGCCGTCAGGACCGTGGGCCAGCCCACCGCGAGCAGGTCACGCAGCTGCAGCACCGCCCGGGTCGACCGGGTGATCAGCTCACCACGACGGCGACCGAGGTGCCGCAGCACCGCCCACTGCTCCTCCACACGTTCGGGGACGTAGCAGCGCAGCTCACCGGCCAACCGGGCGATCAGCACCGCATCCTTGTAGTCGGACTTGTCCCGGGTGTAGTCCTCCTCCTCCCGGGCCCGGGCCGCGGCCAGCGGCTGCACACACACCACCAGCAGGTCCCGCTCGAAGGCGGCGTCCTGCACCGCCATCCACCGTGACCCGGTCGGCTCACACGCCAACGTCACCGCCGTGAACCCGGCCCGCGCAGCCTGCTCCACCGCCCAGTCCAGGACCGGCCCCAGCTCCCACGCCTTGCCCTTGAACACCCGCCGGGCCAGTACCCGGCAGTCCCGGTCAGTGACCACCACCATCTGGGTGTCCTCCCCCAGATCAACCCCCACCACCGCAGCCGACGCCGGCACCGCCGCACGCAGCCGGGCCCGCCGCTCGTTACGCCGCCGATCACCCCGAGTCAAACCCGTACCATTACCCATGGACGTCCTCCTGTTCATCGCGTTGGGACACCAAGCCCGAGACGTGTACACAGGAGGACGTTCTATGCGAACCCCCTCCCAGAACGCCATTACTACGAAGGGGTCGGGGGGTGGCGGGATTGCATGATCACCGAGTGGGGGGCGCTGGAGGGGGGTGGGGTGGGGCTACTCGTGGGTGCCGGCGAGCAGGTCGTCGGCGTCGACGATCCGGTAGGCGTACCCCTGCTCGGCCAGGAAGCGCTGCCGGTGGGCGGCGAACTCCTGGTCCAGGGTGTCGCGGGCGACGACCGCGTAGAACCGGGCGGAGCGCCCGTCCCCCTTGGGCCGTAGCAGCCGGCCGAGGCGCTGGGCCTCCTCCTGCCGGGAGCCGAACGAGCCGGACACCTGGACGGCGACCGAGGCCTCGGGCAGGTCCACGGAGAAGTTCGCGACCTTGCTCACCACGAGCGTCTGGACCTCACCGGCGCGGAAGGCGTCGAAGAGCCGCTGCCGCTCCCGGACCGTCGTCTCGCCCTTGATGAGCGGGACGTCGAGCCGGTCGGCCAGCTCGTCGAGCTGGTCGATGTACTGGCCGATGACGAGGGTCTGCTCCCCGGCGTGCCGGCGGACCAGGTCCTCGACGACCCGCAGCTTGACCGCCGACGTCGAGCACAGCCGGTAGCGCTCCTCCGGCTCGGCGGTGGCGTAGGCGAGCCGCTCGCCGTCCGGCAGGGTCACCCGCACCTCCACGCAGTCCGCCGGGGCGATGTACCCCTGGGACTCGATCTCCTTCCACGGGGCGTCGAACCGTTTCGGACCGATGAGGGAGAACACCTCACCCTCCCGGCCGTCCTCGCGCACGAGGGTCGCGGTAAGCCCGAGCCGGCGGCGGGCCTGCAGGTCCGCGGTCATCCGGAAGATCGGCGCGGGCAGGAGGTGCACCTCGTCGTAGATGACGAGCCCCCAGTCCCGGGCGTCGAAGAGCTCCAGGTGCGTGTAGGCGCCCTTCCGGCGGGTCGTCATCACCTGGTAGGTGGCGATGGTGACGGGGCGGATCTCCTTGCGGGCGCCGGAGTACTCGCCGATCTCGTCCTCGGTGAGGGAGGTGCGCCGGAGCAGCTCCTGCTTCCACTGCCGGGCCGAGACGGTGTTCGTCACCAGAATGAGGGTCGTCGACCGAGCGCGGGCCATCGCGGCCGCGCCGACGATCGTCTTGCCGGCCCCGCAGGGCAGGACGACGACGCCGGACCCGCCGTGCCAGAAGCCGTCAACGGCCTGCTCCTGGTAGGGCCGCAGTGCCCAGCCGTCCTCGACCAGGTCGATGGGGTGGGCCTCCCCGTCCACGTAGCCGGCGAGGTCCTCGGCGGGCCAGCCCAGCTTGAGCAGCACCTGCTTGAGGTGACCACGCTCGCTGGGGTGCACGACGACGGTGTCCGGCTCGACGCGGGCGCCGACGAGCGGCTTCACCTTCGCGCTGCGCAGCACCTCCTCGAGCACCGGGACGTCGAGGGCGCGCAGGACGAGCCCGTGCGCCGGGTGGTTGGCGAGCTGGAGCCGGCCGAACCGGGACATCGTCTCGGCGACGTCGACGAGCAGGGCGTGCGGCACCGGGTAGCGGGAGTGCTCGAGCAGGACGTCGACGACCTGCTCGGCGTCGTGTCCGGCGGCCCGGGCGTTCCACAGTCCCAGCGGGGTCAGCCGGTAGGTGTGCACGTGCTCGGGGGCGCGTTCCAGCTCGGCGAACGGCGCGATCGCCCGGCGGCACGCCTCAGCTGCCGGGTGGTCGACCTCGAGCAGCAGCGTCTTGTCGCTCTGGACGATGAGCGGTCCGTCGTTCACGCGGGTCCTTCCGCAGGGGGCACTGGCTGCCACAACGTCCAACCGGGCCCGGGACCTTCCCTGCGCCGCGGGCCGCCTTGGACGACGGTCCAGGGCGCAGGTCCGGGCCTACCGCGCTGAGAACCCGCCCGACATCGCCGCGAAGCCGCCGATGAACAGGAACGCGACGACGGCGAGGACGGCGAGCAGCAGGAGGGCGAGCCCGCCGACGAGCACGATCCACGACCAGCGGACGAGGTTCCGCGCCGAGCCGAGGTCGGTGTCGACCCGCCCGAGCGCCACACCCGCGAGGATCCCGCCGGCGATGCCGAACACGTTGGCCATGGCCAGCAGCGACAGGACGTTGAGGACGAGGGACACCACGGCCTGGGTGCGGACCGACTGCTGCTCCGGAGACGTCCCGGCACCGGTGTAGCCGCCGGTGTACCCACCGCTGTACCCGCCCGGGTAGCCCGGCGGCGGGGACGGCGGCGGGGCGGGGTAGCCCTGCTGCCCGGAGGGGTACCCGGGCTGCCCCGGGGGGTACCCGGGGGGCGGGGGGTAGCCGCCGGTGCCGTGCGCAGGTGACTCCGGAGACCCAGAGGCTGCGTTGCTGGGGTTGCTGGGGTTGCTGGGCTCGCTCGGGATCGGGCGGGTGGCCTCCTCCGGCGCCTGCCACGGGCCCGGCGGGTAGGGGTAGGACGGCGGGTCGCCGGGCCGGCGGTCACCGGACCGGTCGGGGGCGTCGCCGGACGGTGGCTGGCTCATGGACCGAACCTACTCCGCCTCGGCGACGGCGACGCCGGTGATCCGGTGCACCGACAGGGTGCGCAGCTGCCCGACCGCGGTGTCCAGCACCGTGACCCGGCCGCCGTCGACCCGGATCGGCTCGACCCGCAGCCGCGCTGTTCGTCCCCCCGGGTCGGCGACTCCCACCCAGACCGGCCGCCGGTCGGCGGCGGCCTCGCGCAGCGCGGCCAGGCTGAGGGCCGGTTCCATCACTGGCAGCGGCGGCAGCCCGGCGGACGCCGCCCGCCGCCGGTCACCCTCGCCGGCCCGGACCTCTCCGCTGCGCAGGGAGGCGACGAGGGCGTGCACGAGCGCGTCGGACGGGGCCGGCGGGTCCCCGGTGACCGGGCGCGGCCGCTCACGCGGCGGGGTGCGGTGCACGTCCGGCCGGTGCAGCACGACGTCCCCGCCGGGTCCCTCGGCCGTCGGGGCCAGCCCGATGCCGCGCAGCGTCTCCAGCACGGTCGTCGGGTCCGCCTGGGCGGCCAGCACGGTCGGCGCGAGCCGCCGCAGCCGTAACGGCGCCGTCCTGCGGTCGGCGAGCACCTCGGCCAGGACGTGCTCGTCGTCCGTGCGCAGGTACGCGCTGGCCGCGCCGACCCGGATCCGGCCGTGCCGTTGGGCGACGTCGCGGACCAGGTACTCCAGCGGCTGGGGGACCGGCGTCCGGGATCGGCTCGCGAGCAGGTCGAGGACCTCCTCGGCGCCGCGCCCGGCGTCCAGGGCACGACGCACCGACGCGGCACTGAACCGGTAGACCGTCGCCCCGCCGCGACTGTCGACGTCCGCGACGAGCGCGAGCTCGGCGGCGAGCCGGGGCTCGAGCGGGCCGGGGGCCACGGCGGTGAGGTCCGCCTGCAGCAGCACGTGGTCGACCGGCTCGGGCAGCGCGGCCTCGAGTGCGGCGGCGACCTGCTCGGCGTCCCCGCCCTCGGCCAGGGCCCGTCCCGCGGTGGCGAGGGCGCCCAGGCCGGTCACACCGAGCCACGCCGCCTCCCGCAGGGTGGCGGCCAGCAGCTGCCGGACGGTGCCGCCGCTGCGACGGGGCGCCCGCCACGCCAGCCGTTCGGCGAGCCCGTCCTCGGTCGGGGCGTGCCCGGGTGCCAGCTCGGCCAGCTCGGTGAGCACGTCCCGGCGGACGGCGACCGCGGCGGGCCGGTCCAGGTCCGGGGACAGCGCGGCCCGGACGGCGTCCCGGCCGTCCCGGCTGCCGACGAGCGAGGGCGTCCGGGAGGTGGCCCGCCAGGCGGTGGCCAGCCCAGCCCAGCGCCCGGCGGTACCGAGGGCCCGCCAGGTGTCGTACGCCGGGGTCGGCGCCCAGGCCGGGTCCAGCTCGCCGTCCGAGGCCAGCAGGCCCGCCGCCCAGGCGGTCTCGACGACGAAGGCGGCCTGGTCGACGTCGATGCCGAGCTCGTCGGCGACCCGGCGCAGCGACCGGACGCCGAGCCCGCCGGCCCGCAGCTGCGGTGCCGGGGAGGCGCCCAGCACCTCGAGCAGGTGCTCGGTGAGCCGGACCGCCTCGACGGCCTGACCGGTCGCGGCGGAGTCCACCAGGTCCGGGCGTCGCTGCGTCGTGCTCACCGGTGGCGGCTGCTCGTCGACGCCGTCGATGACCCGACCGCCGCGCAGCGCCACCGCGACCTCGCGCGGCAGGACCACCCGGTCGGCGCCGACCGCGACGAGCAGCCCCCGGGCGAGCAGCCAGTCGACGGCGCTGTGCGCGGTGGCGGCGCGGACCTGGCGCTGGGCGTGCTCGACGCTGCCGACCGGCGGACCGGGTGCGAGGTGGGCGAGCAGGTCACGGGCCGCGGCGGGGGCGTCCTGCAGGAGTGCGGCGACGGCCGCCGGGTCGGCCAGCCGGGCGACCACCGCGGCCAGGTCCGTCGCCGCGTCACCGGCCGGGACGAGACCGACGTCCGCGGCCAGCTCGGCGAGCCGGCCGGAGGTGCGGACGCCGAGCAGGTCGCTCAGACGGGGTCCCAGACCGGCGACCCCCGGGCCGAGGACCTCCTCGACCGTCCGGACGACGCGCAGCGCGCCGTCCGGACCCCACACCAGGGCCTGGTCCCGCAGCCGGTGCACCTGCCGGGCCACGACCGCCCGCGGGGCGCCGCAGGCGCGGGCCAGGTCGGCCAGGGCCACCGGCTCGTCGAGGACCGTCAGCACCTCGAGTACCTGCAGGGCGGGTCGGTCGAGTCGGTCGACGGCCCGCTGGACGCTGGACCGGGTCGAGGCCCGCGCCGCCAGCGATGACAGGTCCGCCGGGGGCGGGGTGGCCAGGTCCGGCCGGGTGCGCAGCAGCTCGGCCAGGGCGTCGTCGTCCCGGGACCGCAGGTCGTCCGCGAGGCTGCGGGGAGCGCGGGCGGCAGGCATCCGCACCACGGTACGCGCCCTGGCGTAGCGTGCCCGTCCGTGCGGATCGGGATCGTCGTCCTGCCCCAGGGCCGGTGGCGGGTGGACGCCGACCGCTGGCGGGGCGCCGAGCGACTCGGCTTCGACCACGCGTGGACCTACGACCACCTGGCCTGGCGCTCGCTCGCCGACGAGCCGTGGTTCGCCGCGGTGCCGGTGCTGGCCGCGGCCGCGGTCGTCACCGAGCGGATCCGGCTCGGCACGTGGGTCGCCTCGCCGAACTACCGGCACCCGGTGCCGTTCGCCCAGGAGCTGATGACCCTCGACGACCTGTCCGACGGCCGGTTCACCCTCGGTGTCGGTGCCGGCGGGACCGGGTTCGACGCCGAGGTGCTCGGGAGGCCGGTGCTGGCGCCCCGCGAGCGGGTGGACCGACTCGCCGAGTTCGTCGACCTGCTCGACCGGCTGCTCACCGCGCCCAGCACCACCTACCGGGGGGACCGGTACACGGCCGTGGGGGCGCGGATGGCCCCCGGGTGCGTGCAGCAGCCGCGGCTGCCGTTCGTCGTCGCCGCCAACGGTCCGCGGGCGATGCGGGTCGCGGCCCGCTTCGGCCAGGGCTGGGCCACCACGGGCGCTGAGCAGGGCGGTGCCGAGGGGGCTGCCGGCTGGTGGGACGGCGTGGCCGGGCTGGTGCGCAGGTTCGAGGACGTGCTCGGCGCCGCGGGCCGGGACCCTGCGGAGGTCGACCGCTACCTGTCGCTGGACGCCGGCGGGTACGCGCTGGAGTCGGTCGGCGCGTTCGAGGACGCCGTCGGGCGGGCCGCCGAGCTCGGCTTCACCGACGTCGTCACCCACTGGCCGCGAGGTGAGGGCGTCTACGCCGGCAGCGAGGCCGTGCTCGAGGAGGTGGCCGGCCGGCTGCCGGCCCTGCGCGCCGACTGAGCCGGGGCAGTGGACGTGACGGACCGGGCCGGTGACGGCACTCAGACGTGCGACCTCAGACGTGCGACGGGCCCCGCCGGAGAACCGGCGGGGCCCGTCGTCGTGCGGTGCTGCGTCAGCCGACCGACACCAGGGTGCGTACCCCGTCGGCCGAGCCGTTCCCGAACTCGATCCAGCCGAGGTAGGCGGTGTCGGGCTCGACGTCGAGCTGACCGGTGAACGTCACCGGCTCGGCGACGGTGACCTCCTGCTCGGCCGGGACCACGGTGAGGTTTCCGGCGTCGGACTCGGTCACCTGGAACTCCCGGACGTCCGCGCCTGTCGACGGGCCGCCCCCCTCGACGGCCCAGGCCTGGACGTGGACGGTGTACGCACCGGCGGGCAGCTCGGCGGTGATCCGCTCGGCCGCCGTCCCGCTCGCCGAGTACGCCACGAGCGCGCCGTCGGAGTCCCGGGTGATGAACAGGTCGAGGTCGTCGGCCGGGTTGTCCGGCACGAGCTCGACCCGCACCAGCTCGGTGTCGGCGCCGACGACGAGCGGCTGGGTGTGGTTGCGGGTGTCGCCCGGGTCGAAGTCCCCCTGGCCGGTGTTGTCCATCTCGGCGTCAGTCACTTCGGCCGCGGCGAGCCCGGCCACCGACGTCGTCATGGTGCCCGAGAAGCCCGGGGTCACCTCGACCTCGAAGGACTCCGCACCGGCGGGTGCGTGCACCTCACCGGGGGCGGCCACGACGACCGGGCGCACCGCAATCGGGGAGCGGACGGTCGTTCCCTTCGAACCGTTGTTGTCACGCCAGGTGAGGTGGCCCTGGGCGTACTTGTCGTAGGTCGTGGACGACGTCGAGGTGAACGTGACGGTGAAGGAGGCCGACTGGCCAGGCCGTACGACGAGCCGGGACGGGCTGACCTGGACGTCGATCCCCTCCAGACCGCTGACGTCGGCGTGCCACACCTTCGTCTTTCCGGTCACGTTGGTGACCGTCCGGGTCACCGTCTGCGTGCCGGCCAGCGAGCCGATCGCGATGGAGGCCTGGTTGAGGTCGGATGCGTCGATCGGTGTCTCGCTGATGGGTGTGCCGTCGTTGTACGTCACTCCCTGCCCAGCGAGGAAGTTCCACCAGTCCCAGAACCCGGAGTCGTAGACGAGGCCGGGGTCCAGGAAGCGCCGCGGCTCGACGAACCCGGCGCCGCCGGCGAACAGGTCGTTGCTGGCCTCGGAAGCGTGGTCGCGCGCAGTTGTCATCATCGCGGACTTGATCGCCATCGGCGACCAGTCCGGGTGGGCGTCCTTGACCAGGGCGGCGAGCCCGGCGATGTGCGGCGAGGACATCGACGTCCCGGAGAGGAAGTCGAAGTCGCGTCCGGCCGACCGCGGCGAGTACGCGGCGAGCACCCCGACCCCCGGTGCGGAGATGTCCGGCTTGAGGATGTCGCCGTCGGCTCCGTACGTCGGGCCGCGGGAGGAGAACCCGGCCACCTCGGGTACCTGCGTGGTCGTGCCCTCGTTCGTGGGCAGGATCTGGCCGGTCGGCGACTCTGCGTCCCTCACGTAGGCGCGCAGCGCGTCCCGGTACTCGTGGGACAGGTGCACGGTCGGCACGGAGTGCAGGTCCGTGTCCAGCGAACCCTCGGTGACGTTCACCAGCACCATGCCGACGCCCCCGGCGTCGGCCACGACGGCGCTCTTCTCCACGCGTGCGCTGACGCCCCGGTCACAGACGACGATCTTGTCCGCGGCGGCGGTCGGGTCGAGGGTGCCGGGGAAGCAGAGCGCCGCGTCCTCGGACGTCGCGCCCTCCGCCGGGATGTCCTCGGCGAGCACCATCGGCGTGCTGGTCTCCAGCGGGTCGGTGATGGAGGCGCCGATGTACCGGGAGCCGTCTCCGGTGACGAGCGTCTGCTCGCGGATGGCGTGCGTGGACGCGGCGACCGTCGTGAGCCACGGCGACGGGTGATTGGTCGTCGACGTGGTTGGCCCGTCGTTGCCGGACGAGGCGGCGACGAACACCCCGGCCTCGGCGGCGAAGAGGAACGCGAACTCCACGGGGTCGAGGAAGTTCGAGCTCGTGCCGCTGATGGAGAAGTTGATGACGTCGACGCCGTCGGCGACGGCCTGGTCGATTGCGGCGGCGCTGTCGGAGTTGTAGCAGCCGGATCCGGTCTTGCCGTCCCAGCACACCTTGTACGCGGCGATGTGCGCCTCCGGCGCCATGCCCGACACCTCACCGAACTCGCGGCCCTCGATCACGGCGCTGACACCGTTGTTACCGGCGGCGGTGGACGCCGTGTGCGTCCCGTGGCCATCGGCGTCACGCGGGGACAGGTACTCGTAGTCGGCCAGGTTCGCCTCCCCGAAGCCGTCGACGAAGTACCTGGCGCCGATGAGCTTGTCGTTGCAGAACTCGTCTGCGTTCAGGGGATCGTCCTGCGACTCGCACGCCCCCGCCCAGTCTTCCGGCGCCGTGAAACCTTCACCGGCGAAAGACGGGTTCTCCGGCCAGATCCCGGAGTCCACGATCCCCACGACGACGCCTGCCCCGGCGCCGTCCGGCTGGTCCAGGCCACCGAGCCGCTCCCAGACGCCCCCCTCGCCGGTGAGGCCGAGGAACTCAGGAGAGACGACCGTGTCGAGCTGACGCATCTCGTCCGGGGTCACGGCCAGCACCCGATCGTCCTTGGCGAGCGCGGTCGCCTGCGCCGCGGTGAGGTCGGCGGTGAAGCCGCTGAGGGCCTCGGTGTACTCGTAGCTGACCTCGTCGACGCCCGCGGCCTCCTGCGCCTCCCGCTGCTGCGCCTTGAGGTAGTCGCGGTACTTCTTCGCGGCGGCGCTGCGTGGGTTGTACTTCTTCCCCTTGCCCGGCTTGGTCTCGGCGTAGCCGGCAACACCCCCGTCGTAGGCGGCGACCGGCTCGGCCTTCATGAGGACGACGTAGCGGCCGTCCTCGTAGGTCGGTGCGGAGGCCTGGCCGGCGGGCTTCTCGGCAGCGGGACTGTCGGACGGCGGTGCGGCGGTCGCGGCGCCGGCGGTGGACAGGGTCGCTGCCACCATCCCGACACCCGCGACGGCGGCGAGGCTGCGCTTGCGCGCCCTCGCCCAGCGGGAACTCGACACGGACGTGCCTCCTTGAGAGGGACTGGTTCGATCGGCGCGCCGCGCGTCGGAACCCGAGACAGACGCACCGGCCGACATCCCAGCCCGTGACGCAGGGCACGTCAATAGCCGGGCAACCTCCGGTATCCCGGACCGTCAAGATGTTACCAACCCGAAACCAACGAAACCGGACACGCGTAGGGTGGGCCGGTGCACGCTCCCGTCGTCGGGTTCGACCTCGACATGACCCTCGTCGACTCCCGGGAGCGGATCGTCTCCTGCCTGACCTCCACCCTCGCTGACGCCGGGATCGAGGTCAGCGCCCACCAGGTGTGGCGGTACATCGGGGTGCCGCTGGAGACCACGCTGGCCGACCTCGCGCCCGGCCAGGACGTCCCGGCCCTCGCCGCGGAGTACCGGCGCCGCCACGACCTGCCCGACGCCCCGCCGGTGACCGTCCTCCCCGGCGCCGCCGAGGCCCTCACCGCCGTCCGGGACGCCGGCGGCCGCACCCTCGTCGTCAGCGCCAAGATCCAGCCCGCACTGGAGAAGGTGCTCGCCGACACCGGGCTGGCCGGTCTCGTCGACGAGGCGGTCGGCGGCCGGTTCGCCGGCGCCAAGGGGGAGGTGCTGGCGGCCCGCGGTGCGACCGGGTACGTCGGCGACCACCCGGGGGACGTCGCCGCGGCCCGCGCCGCGGGCGCCGTGGCGGTCGCCGTCGCCACGGGGCCGCACACGGCCGCCGAGCTGCGGGCCGAGCACCCCGACGTCCTGCTCGCCGACCTGCGGGCGTTCCCCACCTGGCTGGCCGGCCACCAGGCCGCACTGCGCGCCTGAGAACCTGCGCGCCGGGCGTTAGCCTGGTACCCGCCCCGCGAGTCCCGCGGGGTGCTCAGCCCTGACGAGGACGACGAGGTCGCACAAGTGCCCACTGGCAAGGTGAAGTGGTTCGACGCCGAACGCGGCTTCGGCTTCGCGCAGACGGACGACGGCGAGGAGGTCTTCCTCCACACGTCCGCGCTGCCCGCCGGCACGACCACGCTCAAGCCGGGGACCCGGATCGACTTCGGCGTCGCCGACGGGCGCAAGGGCAAGCAGGCCCTCTCCGTGCGCGTCATGGACCCCACGCCGTCCGTCGCCGCCGCCCACCGCAAGCCGGCCGAGGACCTCGGCGTCATCGTGGAGGACCTCATCAGACTGCTCGACAGCATCGGCAACGGTCTGCGCCGCGGTCGCTACCCCGACCGGCGTCAGGCCGCCAAGGTGGCCTCCGTGCTGCGCGCCGTCGCCGACGACCTGGAGGCCTAGTGCCCGCCGCCCCCCGGACGACGACCCGCCCCCGCAGCAAGGCCCCGGACGCCGTGTGCGCGGCGGCCGTCGACCTCGCCCGTGCGGCGGCCGAGGAGATCGCCGACCCGGGGACGGTCGGCGAGCACCTCGGCGTCACCGCCGACGGCGACCGGCTCGTCACCCACCGGTTCGCCAGCACCGCCCGCGGCTACCGCGGCTGGGTCTGGTCGGTCACAGTGGCCCGTGCGGCGCGCGCCCGGGTGGCCACCGTCGCCGAGGCCGCGCTGCTGCCCGGCGACGACGCGTTGCTGCCCCCGCCGTGGGTGCCGTGGTCCGACCGGCTCGCCCCCGGCGACGTCGGCCACGGCGACGTCCTGCCCTACCGGGAGGACGACGAGCGGCTCGAGCCCGGGTTCGAGGCCACCGGCGACGAGGACGTCGACCAGGTCGCCCTGTGGGAGCTGGGGCTCGGCCGGCGCCGGGTGCTCTCCCGGGAGGGCCGCGACCAGGCCGCGCAGCGGTGGTACGCCTCCGTCGACCACGGCCCCCGTCCGGCCCCGGTAACCGGGGAGGGCCGGGGGCGGCGGTCCGAGCGTGCCGACCGGCGGCTGCCGGGTGCCGACGAGCCGTGCCTGACCTGCGGGTTCTACCTTCAGCTGCCCGGCGCGCTGCGCCAGGTGTTCGGGGTGTGTGCCAACGAGTGGTCCCCGTCCGACGGCCTGGTCGTGTCCTACGACCACGGCTGCGGCGCCCACTCCGAGACCGACGTCGAGCGCAACGTCGACCCGCTGCCGGAACCGATCCTCGACGAGACAGGGCACGTCGCGGTCGTCGTCCCGCGCTGAGCGCCGTGGCCGGGGACTCGTTCGGCACGGCCGTCCTGCGCGAGCGCGTGCTGGCCGGTTGGCGGGCTGCCCCCGACCGCTTTCGTGAGGACGCCAACGCCGAGGAGGAGCTTGCCCTCGGCGGTTACCGGGACCGGCTCGTCGTCGAGCTGGCCCAGAACGCGGCGGACGCCGCGGCCCGGGCCGCGGCGCCCGGCCGGCTGCTGCTCCGGCTCGCCGAGGGCCCGGACGGCGCCACCCTCGTCGCCGCGAACACCGGCGCCCCGCTGGACGCCGCCGGCGTCCGAGCCCTCGCCTCGCTGCGCGCCTCGGCCAAGCGCGGTGACGTCCCCGCCGTCGGCCGTTTCGGCGTCGGCTTCGCCGCCGTCCTCGCGGTCACCGACGAGCCGGTCGTCGTCTCCCACGGCCGCGGCGTCCGGTTCTCCCGCGGCGACACCCTGGCCCTGCTGCGCGAGGCCGCCGCCGACGTGCCGGGCCTGGCCGCCGAGATGGAGCGCCGGGACGGGCACGTCCCCGCGCTACGGCTGCCGTTCGAGGCCGACGGAGCCGCCCCGACCGGGTACGACACCGCCGTCCTGCTCCCGCTGCGCGACGGCGCCGCCCGCGACCTCGTCGAGCGGCTGCTCGGCGAGGTGGACGACCCGCTGCTGCTGGCCCTGCCCGCGCTGAGCGAGGTCGTCATCGAGGTCCCCGGCCGGCCGGCTCGCACGATCACCGACCCTTCCGCGCGCTGGATCACCCTGCGGCGCAACGGGTCCCACGACCCGGAGCTGCTCGCCGACCGGCCCACCGAGGAGCGCTCGCGCACCGGCTGGAGCATCACCTGGGCCCTGCCCCGCGACCCGGCCACGACCGTCCCCGCCGTCCTGCACGCACCCACCCCCACCGACGAGCCGATGGCGTGGCCGGCTCTGCTCGTCGCCACCTTCCCGCTCGAGCACACCCGCCGGCACGTCGCGGACGGCCCTGCCAGCGAGGCCCTCGTCGCCGCGTGCGCCGCTGCCTACACCGACCTGCTGCGCGAGCAGGCTGCGGCCGGCGCCGACGTGCTCCGGCTCGTGCCCACCGGGTTGCCCGCCGGCCGTCTTGACGCCGCTCTGCGCGAGCAGGTCCTCGCCCTGCTGCCCACTGCGGCGGTGCTGCGCACGGTGGAGGACGGGGCGCTCGTGCGCCCCCGGGACGCCGTGGCCCTCGAGGCACCGGCCGGGGACGACGAGCAGGTGCTGCGGGTCCTCGGTCAGGTCCTCGCCGGGCTCGTGCGCGCCCCCCGGGCCGCGGGCCCGGCGCTCGCCGCGCTCGGCGTCCCGCGGATCGCCCTGGCCGACCTCGTCGACCAGCTGCCCGCCGACCCCGACCCCGCAGCGTGGCGCCGACGGTACGCGGCCCTGGCGCACCTGGCCGCCGACCCGGCGGCCCGTGAGGCGCTGGCCGCCCTGCCCGTCCCGCTCGCCGACGGCCGGGTGGTCCGCGGCGTCCGGGGCCTGCTGCTGCCCGGTCCCGGGGTGGCAGGTGAGGCGCTGGCCGGGCTGTCCGCCGCGGGGCTGCGCGTCGTCCACCCCGACGTCGTCGCCGACGAGCAGGCCGCCGGGCTGCTGGAGCGGCTCGGCGCCCGCGCCGTCGGGCCGGTCGCGGTGCTGGAGGACCCGGCAGTCGCCCGCGCGGTCGCGGACGACGAGGACGGGGCGGCCACCGAGGCCGCACTGTCCCTCGTCGCAGCCGCGGTGCGCGACGGGGCGGGCGGGCCGTGGCCGGACTGGCTGGCCGACCTGCCGCTGCCCGCGGCGGACGGCGAGCCGGCGCCGGCCGGCGCGCTCGTCCTGCCCGGGTCGACCGTCGCCGGCCTGCTCCACCCCGACGACGTCCTGGAGGTCTCGGCGGAGACGCTGCACCGGTGGGGCGCCGAGGTGCTCGAGGCGGTCGGTGTCGCCGGCTCGCTGCCGCTGCTGCGGGTCGGCCAGGTCGACCTCGAGGACCTGCCCGACGCGCTCGCCGACCTCGACGGCGCCGACCGCTGGGCCCAGGACGTCGGACCGGGCAGCGCCGAGGAGGTGCTCGCCGTCCGGGACCTCGACCTCGTCCGCGAGGACGCCTGGGCCGACGCCCTACGGCACCTGGCCGCCTCACCCGACCTGCGGGCAGCGCTCGTCGAGCCCCTCCTCGTCCGCCGGCCCGACGGGTCGACCGCCCGGGTGCCGGCGTACACCGCGTGGTGGCTGCGCCGCCGTCTCGGCCTGGCCGGACACACCGACCCGGACGCCGACAGCGCGGTGGCCGCCGCGCTGCCACCTGCCCCCGAGCTGGCCCAGGGACTCGACCCCGGCGCCCGCCGCGCCCTCGGGCTCGTCCGCGACCTCGGCGACCTGGACGCCGACGGCTGGGCCCGGATGCTCGCAGCCCTGGCCGAGCGGGACGCATCCGCGGGGACCGTGCTCGACGTCCTGACCGTTCTCGCCCGTGCCGCGGCGGACGGCGCGATCGGCGACCTTGAGCCGCCGGCCCGGTTGCGCGTCCCGCAGGCCGACGGCACCGCCGTCACCGCCGACGCGGGCGACGTCGCCGTCGCGGACGCACCGATGTGGTGGCAGCGCACCGACCTCGGTCCGTTGCTGCCCGCCCCCGCGGGGACCGCGACCGCCCTGGCCGACCTGCTCGACCTCGACCTGGCGTCCGAGCGGGCCGGCGGCCGCGTCGACGGCGAGTGCCCCGACGACGGCGCCGGCGACGTCCCTGCGGGAGTGCGGCTGCTGCTGGCGCAGGCGCCGCCGTCCTGGTGCGAGCACGACGACCTCAGCGTGGACGGCGAGCCGGTCGAGTGGTGGGTGGACGGGACCGGTCCGGACGCCGTCGTCCACGCCACCACGCTGGCCGGGCTGGCCCGTGGCCTGGCGCAGGCAGCCGGGCGCTGGGGGCGGCGGCAGGCCGTCGAGGAGGTGCTGACGGCACCGGACCGGGCCGCGGCGGTCGCCGCGGAGGAGGCATTCGGGTGAGCCGTCATGGTTGACGACGAACGATGGCAGCGGATCAGCCGACCATCCCTTGTTCGTGATCAGTCGACCACCCCTCGTTCGTGATCATGCAATCCCGCCACCCCAAGCCCGTCGTCTGCAGACAAAGTGCTGGGTTCGTGGCGTGACACGCCGGAAACGTTGTGCCGAACTCAGCATTCTGTGACGGGGCCGCGCATGACGCCACACAGGTCCGGGGCCACCGGCGCCCCATTGTCATCCGCGGGGTGGCCCCAGGTTCAGTGCTGTGGAAGCCCGTCGGCGTGGAGGAGCACGACCTCTGTTGTTCCGCCCTCGTCGGCCGGCTGGCCGAACACGCGGACGAACGTCTTGACGTCCTCCCAGTGCCCGTCTCGAGCGCGAGCACGTTCGGTGCACGGCACAAACACCTCGAAGCTGCCGTCGTGACTCTTGCTCCTGGCCCAGGACAGCACCGAGAGAACGTCGTCCGCCTCGTGCACGTCGTACTCGTCCACCATCCACGCCGCACCGGGGCGCCCGCCGGGCGTCCACACCCGCACTCGGTACACCGGCTCGCTCGCGACACCGACGACGTCGGCGTCCGCCACGGGAACTACGCGCATCGGCTCACACCCTCACCCAGCACGGCCCCGGTGGGTCGCGGGCTGGTTCTCTCCGACATGTCGAGCGCCTCTCAGCTGGCGCGTGTTGGGCGGCCGGCATCGTCCTTGTGCCGGCCGCGCAGCTCGCGGTGGTGCAGATAGGAGAGGCCAAGCAGTCCCAGGCCGGCGCCCGCTGCGCAGGTCCACACCCACCAGGACCGGCCCGCCGCGGCGAGGTCCTCGCGCTGGATCAGCGTGGCGGCCAGGCCGAGGAGCCAGATGACGGTGCCGACGAGGACCGCCTTGCGGTCGTCCGTGTGCAGCGGCTCGGGGTCCGGGTGGCGTTCCTCGGGTCGCAGGTAGAACCGCACCGGCGCAGTGTAGGCGCCGGCGATGGCGACCGGCACCGCGACGGAGGCCAGCAGCGGATGGACAGGCGAACGGCGTCGGCGCAGTGTGCGGCGCGGTGGCGGCGCTCGTCGCCGTCGTCGTCAACCGGTCGCGGACCGCACCACGATCGAGCGTGACTCCGCGTCGAGGTCCATGGCACGGGCCTGCGCGTTCCAGAACCAGCGCTGCCGGAACAGGGACATCTGCTGTGAAGAACGTCCCGACCACCCCGCCCAGGGACAGTCAGGCTTGTTCCCTGCTGGCCGCGGCAAGCCGGGCCGCGGCGAGGAGCGCGTTGCGGTCGTGCAGCGTCGTCCGGTCGCGCCCGTGGGTGGCGCCGAGGGCTTCCTCGGCTGCGTCGATCGCCCTCCAGTCCTCGAGCAGGACGGGCTGCAGCCCCTGCCTCATCAGCACAGCGAGCAGGTCCTCCGGCTGCCGGCGCGATCCAAGCGCTCCGGCGGCGGCATCTTCAAGGAGGCTCGAGACGGTCTCCTTTGCGTCGTGCTTGTTGGTGCCGACCACCCCGGTCGGGCCCCGCTTGATCCAGCCCGCCACGTACTCGCCGGGCGAGGGCCGTCCGTCGCGCAGCACCCGCCCCGCGGTGTGGGCCACCGTCCCCGTGCGCTCGTCGACGGGCAGACCCGGCAGGGAGGTCCCGCGGTAACCGATCGACTGGACCACCAGGTCGGCGGGCAGCAGCTCAAGCTCGCCGGTGCCCACCGTCTGTCCGTCAGCGTCCGAGGCCGTCCGCTCCAGCTCCACCGCACGCACCCTGTGGGGTCCGAGGATGCGTACCGGCCGCCAGCGGAAACGTAGCTTCAGCCGGACGCTTCCCGGGGAAGGCTCGTGCTCGGCCCAGCCGCGCAGAACCGCCAGGTTACGGGCCACGGCCGACTCGGCGGCGGCGCGCTCCTCCGCCGCCCCCACCAGTTCCAGGTCGCGAGGGTCCACCAGTACGACCGCGGACCGCAGCTGGCCGAGCTCGCGCAGTTCCGGGGTGCTGAAACTGGCCATGGCCGGACCCCGTCGTCCGACGACGGTGACCTGCTCGACCGGCGCGTCCGCGAGCGCTTCAAGAACATGCTGCGGCATCTCGGTGGGCTGAAGCTCCTCGGGTGCCCTCGCGAGCACCCGGGCGACGTCCAGGGCGACGTTGCCCACGCCAATGACCGCCACCGAACGAGCGTGGGACAGTGCCTCCTCCACGGTGGCGCGGTCGGCGTCGGGATGTCCGCAGTACCAGGACACGAGGTCAAGGGCGGTCAGGCTCCCGGGCAGCTCCTCCCCCTCGATACCGAGCCGTCCGGCGTCGGCGGCGCCGTATGCGTAGATCACCGCGTCAACATGAGCGCGGAGCTGTGCCAAGGGGAGGGCGACGCCGACCTCGACGTTGCCGAGGAACCGCACCCGCGGGTGTTCGAGGGCGCGCTGCAGCGTGCTCCGCAGACCCCTCATCTTCAGGTGGTCGGGGGCGATGCCGTACCGCACCAGCCCGAAGGGCGTCGGCAAGCGGTCGAGGATGTCGACTGCAACAGGGACGGCGTCCTGCTCGGCCAGCGCCTGGGCCGCGTAGATCCCGGCCGGCCCGGCGCCAACGATCGCCACCCGCAGGGGACTAGCGGGCTGGACCACGAGGTCGCGCCTAACCGTCACGCTGGCATCCTCGCCCATCCGGGTGCGCCCGGTCATCTCCCCGTCGCACCGTACGCGCGCCAAGCACCTCGGTCTCACCCGGTGACTTCCATGGCCAGACCGGTACCAACCGGGAGGGACCCGGCCTCCGCGAGACACTGGCTGCCTGCCGGGCGGGGGACACCTGCCGGTGAGCAGGCTCGACCGGCGGGTGTCTGGCACCATGCGCACCCGTGGCGACGCAGACCTCCTCCGGCACCCCGTCCGCCGTCGACCGGTTCTTCCGGATCACGGAGCGCGGCTCCACCGTGGGCCGCGAGATCCGCGGCGGGCTGGCGACCTTCTTCACGATGGCCTACATCATCGTGCTCAACCCGCTCATCCTCGGCACGGTGCCGGACGGCAGCGGCGGCTTCCTCGGTGGCGGCGACGGCCCCAACCTCGAGATGATCGCGGCGGCCACGGCCCTCGTCGCCGGTCTGATGTCCATCCTCATGGGGCTTGTCGCGAACTACCCCCTGGCCCTGGCCGCGGGCCTGGGGCTCAACGCGTTCGTGGCGTTCGGGATCGCCGGGCTACCGGAGATGACCTGGGCGGACGCGATGGGGCTCGTCGTCCTCGAGGGCCTCATCATCCTCGTCCTGGTCCTGACCGGGTTCCGCGAAGCGGTGTTCCGGGCCGTGCCCGCGCAGCTGAAGACGGCGATCAGCGTCGGCATCGGGCTGTTCATCACGATCATCGGTCTCTTCGACGCTGGCTTCGTCCGCAAACCGGCTGGGCCCACCCCGGTCGAGCTCGGCATCGGCGGGTTCCTCGCGGGCTGGCCCACTGTGGTGTTCGTCGTCGGCCTGCTGCTCATCGTCGTCATGATGGCCCGCGGGATGAAGGGCGCCATCCTCGGCGGCATCGTCGCCGCGACCGCCCTCGCCGTCCTCGTCGAGACCGTCGCGAACCTCGGGCCGCAGATCGGTGCAGACGGTGAGGTCCGCAACCCTCGTGCGTGGGGCCTCAACGTGCCCGCGCCACCCGAGCAGTGGGTGTCGACACCGGACTTCGGCCTGCTCGGCCAGTTCAGCCTGCTCGGCTCCATCGAGAAGATCGGCATCATCAGCGTCGTCCTGCTCGTCTTCACCCTCATGCTCGCCGACTTCTTCGACACGATGGGCACGATGGTCGCCATCGGCAAGGAGGGCGACCTGCTCGACGCGGACGGCAACCCGCCCAACGCCCGGCGGATCCTCGTCGTCGACTCCGTCGCCGCGGCTGCCGGCGGTGCCGCCGGAGTGTCGAGCAACACGAGCTACATCGAGTCCGCGACCGGCGTCGGTGAGGGTGCCCGCACTGGCCTCGCGTCCGTCGTCACCGGTGTCGCGTTCCTGCTCGCGACGTTCCTCGCCCCGGTCGTCGCTATCGTCCCCTACGAGGCGGCGACCCCGGCCCTCGTCGTCGTCGGATTCCTCATGATGACCCAGGTCAAGGGCATCGACTGGGACGACCTGGAGATCGCGATGCCGGCGTTCCTCACCATCGTGCTCATGCCGTTCACGTACTCGATCACCGCCGGCATCGGTGCCGGCTTCGTCGCGTATGTCGTGCTCAAGGTGGCGCGCGGCCGGGCCAGCCAGGTGCACCCCCTGATGTGGGGCGTGGCCGCGCTGTTCGTCCTCTACTTCGCCATCGACCCCGTGAAGCAGGCCCTCGGCGTCGCGTGACCCCACCCCAGCCCCCGTCGTCCCCGTGATCATGCAATCCCGCCACCCCCAGCCCCCGTCGTCCCCGTGATCATGCAATCCCGCCACCCCCGCACGCCGGGCGCGCAAAGTGCTGCGGTGGTGGCACGCACGCCGATGTCGCTGTGACGGACTCCGCGCTCTGCTCGTGGGGCTGAGGATCCGGAGTGTCCGGCGGGCGCGCCTCGGTCGTTCGGGCCGTCCGGGACGGCGGTCATGTGACGTGAGGCCGTACCTGCCTCGCGCCAGCCCGACGCCCGGGTGGCGGGACTGCATGATCACGAGGAGGGGAGGGGAGGGGGAGGGGAGGGGCGATGGGAGGGCACAACCACTGAGGCCTGGCATTTTCGTTAGCCGGAGTAATGAGTTATGCTAACGGCATGCCGTCCGCCCCCATGCCCTCCGCGAGCCAGTGCCGTCCTGCGCCGCTGGCGGCCGACCTGCGCGTCGCGCTCATGCGCTCGGTGCGCCGGCTGCGCCAGGAGAAGAGCAGCGAGGCGATCAGCGACGGTCAGTACGCCGTACTTTCCGTCCTCGACAAGCACGGGCCGATGACACCCCGGGAGCTCGCCGCTCACGAGAACGTGCAGCCTCCGTCGATGACTCGCACCCTCAACGCCCTTGTCGACGCCGGCCTGGTGGAGCGCACGGACCATCCGGACGACGGCCGCCAGGTGCTCATCTCGATCAGTGAGGCCGGTGCCCGCGAGGTGGCCGAGACCCGCAAGCGCCGGGACGCCTGGCTGACCCGGCGGCTTGCCGAGCTCAGTGCCGAGGACCGTGAGGTCCTCGCCCGCGCGGCGCTCGTGCTGCGCGAGGTGGTGGCCCGGTGAGTCCCACCTTCCGCTCCCTGCACGTCTACAACTACCGGCTGTGGGCCAGCGGGGCCATCGTGTCGAACACCGGCACCTGGATGCAGCGCGTCGCCCAGGACTGGCTGGTGCTCACCGTGCTGACCCAGAACTCTGGGGTCGCAGTCGGCATCACCACCGGACTGCAGTTCCTCCCGATGCTGCTGCTGAGCCCCGTCGCCGGACTGCTCGCCGACCGTCTGCCGCAACGTCGTCTGCTCATGGCCACCCAGGCGCTGATGGGCCTGTGGGGCTTGCTGCTCGGCCTGCTCGTCATCACCGACACAGCTCAGCTGTGGCACGTGTACGTGCTCGCCACCCTGCTCGGCGTCACGTCAGCCATCGACTCCCCCGCCCGCCAGACCTTCGTCGCCGCCATGGTGCCGAAGGAGATGCTGCCCAACGCTGTGGGCCTCAACAGCGCCTCGTTCCACGCGGGCCGTCTCATCGGTCCGGCCCTGGCCGGTGCCCTCATCGCCGCCCTCGGCAGCACCGGCCCCGTGTTCCTCATCAACGCCGTCTCGTTCGCCGCCACCGTGGTCGCCTTGATGCTCATGCGTCCGGCAGAGCTCTTCCCGATGGAGCGCGCGTCCAAGGGCCGCGGTGCCATCCGGGAGGGTCTCCGCTACGTGCGCGGTCGCCCGGACATCATGCTGATCATGTTCATCGTCGGCATGGTGGGCACGTTCGGCCTCAACTTCCAGCTGACGACTGCTCTGATGGCTCGGCTGGAGTTCGACAAGGACGCCGGCGGTTACGGCCTGCTCGGCTCGATCATGGCCATCGGGTCACTCGCCGGTGCGCTGATCGCCGCCCGCCGGGAGCGTCCCCGTCTCCGGCTCGTCGTCGGGGCCACCGCAGCCTTCGGCGTCGCCGCCACCGCGGCGTCCGTCATGCCTACCTACGAGCTGTTCGCGCTGTCCCTCATCCCGGTCGGCCTGGCCTCGCTCACCCTCATGACCGCAGCCAACGCCACCGTCCAGATGAGTACCGCGCCGGAGATGCGCGGGCGGGTGATGGCGCTCTACATGGCCATCTTCATGGGAGGCACTCCTGTCGGTGCGCCGATCGTCGGCTGGGTCGGTGAGGTCTTCGGCGCCCGGTGGACCATCGCGGTCGGCGGCCTGGTCTCCCTGGCCGTCGCCGGCGTGGCCGTCGCCTACCTGCTGCGGACGCAGCAGGTCGTCGTCCGGTACCGGCGGGACGATCGGCCGCGGCTGTTCGTCCAGGTGGGAGCGGCGCCGCGGGACCGCGAGGCGGCCCGCAGTGAGCTCGCCGCGCAGCAGTCCCGGGACGCCGCCAGCGCCGCCTGACGCTCCGCCGTCCGCGCAGAGTGCTGGGTTGGTGGCGCGACACGCCGGCAGGAGTGAGCTGGATCCAGCACTCTGTGGCACGGGCGGGGTGGCGGGATTGCATGATCACGAACGAGGGACGCTGGACCGCTCACGGGTGGGTGCGGGCGCGGGGTGGCGGGATTGCATGATCACCGAGGGGTGGGGGGAGGGGTGGACGGTGGTGGGGCTGGGACGATGACCTCATGCCGACCCCGCTGCCCGAGGCCCTCGCCGAGGTGCGGGCCGCGCTGACCGACGTCGACCGGCTCGTCCGCGCCGTGGGGGCCGGGCGTCGGCGCGGGGCCCGGCCGCGCTGGCGGCGGGTCGAGC
This sequence comes from Kineosporiaceae bacterium SCSIO 59966, assembly GCA_020881835.1. NCBI lineage: Bacteria > Bacillati > Actinomycetota > Actinomycetes > Kineosporiales > Kineosporiaceae > Kineosporiaceae bacterium SCSIO 59966. The sequence continues at coordinate 2,601,975 of CP052876.1, read as the reverse complement.
TGCGACCGGTGGACCTCAAGGCGGGTCGGCGTCTGCAGGTCGTCGAGCACACCGAGACCGGCGCGACCACCCGAAACCTGGAGCCGGCGGACGTCGCCGGCGCGGTCGACGTCCTGCTCACCGAGCCGTTCGGCAACTGGCACGTGGAGACCCTCGAGCAGACCCTCCAGATCCGGGTGACGAAGAAGGGGGAGGCGCAGGTGCACCGGGCGGCGACGAGCCGCCGCACCGTCGCGCCGTCCGCGCTGCACGCCCACGACCGGATCAAGCCGCGACTCATCGAACCGGACGACCCGCTGTTCACCGTGCTCGGGGCGGACGCCGACAAACGGCGCCAGGTCGACGCCTTCCTGCGGCTGCTGGAGCCGGTCGTGCGCCGGCTGGACGCCGCCCCGCTGCGGGTCGTCGACCTCGGCTGCGGCAACGCGTACCTGACGATGGCGGCCCACCGCTACCTGTCCAGCAGGCCGGGCGGCGTGCGCACCGTCGGGGTCGAGCTGCGCGAGGACCTCGTCGCCCGGTCGGCCGAGCGCGCCGCCGCCGTCGGGCTGGACGGCCTGTCGTTCGTCCCCGGCACGATCGCGCAGGCGGACCCCGGCCTGGGCGGCGTCGACGTCGTCCTGGCCCTGCACGCCTGCGACACCGCCACCGACGAGGCGCTGGCACGCGCCGTGCGCTGGCGGGCGCCGGTCGTGCTGGCCGCCCCCTGCTGCCACCGCGACCTGCACCGCCAGCTCGGCGCAGCCCCCCACCCCTACGGGGCGCTGACCCGCCAGCCGATCCTGCGCGAGCGGTTCGCCGACGTGCTGACCGACGCCCTACGGGCCCTGCTCCTGCGGATGGTCGGCTACCGCGTCGACGTCGTGGAGTTCATCGACTCCCGGCACACCCCACGCAACGCGATGATCCGGGCGGTGCGCACCGGCGCCCCACCCGGCCCCGACGTCGTCCGGGAGTACACCGACCTCGTCGAGCAGTGGGACGTCGTCCCGGCCCTGGCCCGGATGCTCACACCCGAGCTCGCCGACCTGCGCCTACCGCCGTCAGCAGCAGCGCTGCCGCGCTGAGCAGCAGCACCGGCACCAGGAGGAAGCCCTGGTGCGGTCCGACGGCGTCCGCCAGCGCACCCAGCGCGAACGGGGCGGACCCGATGGCGACCCCGGCGCCCACCGACCCGGCCGCCGACCCCAGGTCGGGCCGCCCTCCGCTGGCCGCCATCACCAGCGACACGGACAGCGGGAACAGCAGCGCCACCCCGCCGCCGGCGACGACGAGCCCGACGACGGCCGCCGGCACGGCGGGGGCCGTCCACAGCACGAGCCAGCCCGCGCCGGCGGTGAGTAGGCCGGCGAGCAGGAGACGGGCAGGTGAGAAGCGCAGCGCGAGCCGGCCCGCCAGCAGCCGGCCGACGGCCATCCCGGCGACGAAGCCGGTGACCGCCGCGGCGGCCGTGCCGGGCGCCGCACCGAGCCGCACCTGGAGCAGGTCCCCGGCCCAGAACGTGGTCGAGAACTCGACTCCGACGCCGAGGGCGAGGACGCCGACCAGGCTCCAGAACCGCAGCCCCAGCCGGGGGCTCGCGGACGGCGGTGCGGGCGGGCCCGAGCGGTCGAGGGCCTGGTCCGGGCGGTCGAGGGCGGGGCCCGGGCGGTCGAGGGCCGGGTCCGGGGGCAGGCGGCGGACGGCGAGGAAGGCCGCGACGCCGAGCGCGGCGGCGACTCCGACGGCCGGCCGCCAGCCGAGCCCTGCGGCCACCGAGGCGCCGAGCGCGAGCGGCGCCAGCACACCGACGAGCGCCGCGCCGGCGTTGGCCTCGGAGATGGCGGCCGCCCCGGCCGGACCGTGGTGGTCGGCCAGCGCCGGGGAGGTCGCGTTGAGCGCGGTGGACCCGCCGGTGCCGGCGAGCAGGGCGCCGGGCAGCGTCACCTCCAGCCCACCGCCGGAGACGAGCAGCAGGACGCCGAGGGCGAGGGTCAGCGCACCCCCGGAGATGACTGCCCGGCGGCCGAACCGCCTGGTCAGCGCCACCCCGAACCAGCCGGCCAGGACCGCACCCAGGGCCAGCATCGTGCCGTGCAGCGCGGCCACCGACCGGCTCGTGCCCTGCTCGGCCCGCAGCAGCGGCACCGCGGGGCTGAAGCCGAACACGAACCAGCCCCAGGTGCCGAGCCAGCCGTAGAGGGTCCAGGTCAGGCCGTCGCGCCGCAGCGTCAGCCGACCCGCCCCGGCGCTCAGAGCAGCCTCTCGACGACGTGGTCGACGCACCGGGTCAGCGCCGTCACGTCGTCCGGGTCGATCGCCGGGAACATCGCGATCCGCAGCTGGTTGCGGCCCAGCCGCCGGTACGGCTCGGTGTCGACGACGCCGTGGGCGCGCAGCACCGCGGACACCGTCGCCGCGTCGACCGAGGGGTCGAGGTCGATCGTGCCCACGACGTGCGAGCGGGCCGCCGAGTCGGCGACGAACGGCGTCGCCCACTCCCGGGCCTGCGCCCAGCCGTAGAGCCGCGAGGCCGAGTCCGCCGTCCGGGCCGTCGCCCACGCCAGCCCGCCCTGCCCGAGCAGCCAGTCGAGCTGCTCGGCGGCCAGGACGAGCGTCGCGATCGCCGGGGTGTTCACGGTCTCGTCGCGGCGGGAGCTGTCCAGCGCCGCGGTGAGCGACAGGGACGTCGGCACCCACCGTCCGGTCGCGGCCAGCTCACCGGCGCGCTCGACGGCGGCCGGGGAGAGCAGCGCGAGCCACAGCCCGCCGTCCGAGCCGAGCACCTTCTGCGGGGCGAGGTAGTAGACGTCGCACTCGGCGAGGTCGACCGGCAGGCCGCCGGCCGCGGAGGTGGCGTCGACGACGACCAGCGGTCCGCCGTCCGCTGCCGGGGCGGTTCCCGGCACCCGGTGCACGGGGGCCATCACCCCGGTGCTCGTCTCGTTGTGCACCAGGGCGTGGACGTCGACCCCGTCCTGCGCGTGGGGCATGGCCAGGCTGCCCGGGTCGGCGCGGACGACGGACGGCTCGGCCAGGAACGGCGCTGCGGCCGTCACCGCGGCGAACTTGGCCGAGAACTCCCCGTGGACGACGTGCTGGGAGCGTTCGCGGACCAGACCGAGGGCGGCGACGTCCCAGAACGCGGTGGCGCCACCGTTGCCGAGGACGACCTCGTACCCCTCGGGTGCACCGAGCAGCTCGGCCAGGCCGCGGCGGACTCGGCGGACCAGGGAGCGCACCGGAGCCTGCCGGTGGGAGGTGCCGAGCAAATCGGTGGCGGCAGCGGCGAGCGCGCGGACCTGCTCGGGGCGCACCTTTGACGGCCCGGAGCCGAACCGTCCGTCGGTGGGCAGCAGGTCGGCCGGGATCCGGATGTCCGGGACGGCGCCGGTCGGGGGCACGGCGCTCATGCGGTGCGGTGCGCCGGGGACAGGTTGTCGGACCAGCCGTCGACCTGTTCCGGACGGCGCGGACCGGGCCCGACGTAGCGGGCGGACGGGCGCACGAGACGGCCCGTCGCCTTCTGCTCCAGCACGTGCGCGGCCCAGCCTGCCGTCCGGGCGCAGGTGAACATCGGCGTGAACATGGCCGGCGGGACCTCGGCGAAGTCCAGGACGACGGCGGCCCAGAACTCGACGTTCGTCGCCAGCACCCGGTCCGGGCGGCGGGCGTGCAGCTCGGCGAGAGCGGCGTCCTCCAGCGCGCGGGCCACCTCGTAGCGGGGAGCGCCGAGACGTCGGGCGGTGTCCCGCAGCACCCGGGCCCGCGGGTCCTCGGCCCGGTAGACGCGGTGCCCGAAGCCCATCAGCCGCTGACCGCCGTCCAGCACCGCCCGCACGTAGGCGCCGGCGTCCCCGGACCGTTCGACCGCCTCGAGCATGTGCAGCACCCGGGACGGCGCTCCGCCGTGCAGTGGTCCGCTCATCGCGCCGACCGCCCCGGACAGGCAGGCGGCGACGTCCGCCCCGGTCGAGGCGATGACCCGGGCGGTGAACGTCGAGGCGTTCATCCCGTGCTCGGCGGCGGAGACCCAGTACGCGTCGACGGCCTCGACGTGGCGGGGGTCGGGCTCGCCGCGCCAGCGGATCATGAACCGCTCGACGATCGTCGAGGCCCGGTCCACCTCCCGCTGCGGGACCATCGGCAGCTCCTGACCGCGGGCCGACTGGGCGATGAAGCTCAGCGCCATCACCGAGGCGCGGGCGAGGTCCTCGCGGGCCTGCTCGACGTCGATGTCGAGCAGCGGGCGGAAGCCCCACACCGGGGCGAGCTGGGCCAGCGCCGACTGCACGTCGACCCGCACGTCGCCGGTGTGCACCGGCAGCGGGAACGGCTCGGCCGGCGGCAGGCCGGGGTTGAACCGGTTGTCGACGAGCAGGCCCCAGACGTTGCCGAAGGAGACCCGGCCGACCAGGTCGGTGATGTCGACGCCCCGGTACCGCAGCGACCCGCCGTCCTTGTCGGGCTCGGCGATGCGCGTCTCGAAGGCCACGACGCCCTCCAGGCCGGGGACGAACGTGGTGTCGGTCATGCCGTCATGGTGCCAGGCGGGCCCGCGGCCGCCGCCGGGGGAGCGCGGTCCTACTCTCGCCGGTATGGACGCCGTGCGACCGGTCGTCGACCCGGCGGCCCGGGTGCTCTACACCGGGGAGGGCCTGGACGACGCCGCCGTCGAGGCGCTGCGTGCCGCCGGCCCGCTCGCCGTGCTCGAGCAGTGGTACGCCGAGGCGGCCGCCGACCAGCGGGTCACCGAGCCCGGCGCGATGGTGCTCGCGACGGTGGACGCCGCCGGCGACCCCGACGCTCGCACCGTCCTGCTCAAGGGGATGGACGCCGACGGGCTGACGTTCTTCACGAACCTGCGCTCGGCCAAGGCCCGCCACCTGGAGCACCGTCCACGGGCGGCGCTCGTGCTGGTGTGGCACGCGATGTTCCGGCAGGTGCGGGTGCGCGGACCGGTGTCCGTCGTCCCCCGCGAGCAGGCGGCCGCGTACTTCGCCTCGCGCCCGCGGGCCTCGCAGCTGGGGGCGTGGGCGTCCCGGCAGTCCGAGCCGATCGGGTCCCGGGCCGAGCTGGACGCCGCCGTCGCTGCGGTGACCGCTCGCTTCGAGGGCTCGGACGACGTCCCGCTGCCGCCGTTCTGGGGCGGGTACCGGGTGCACCCGGTCGAGGTCGAGCTCTGGGTCGGGCACGCCGACCGGCTGCACGACCGGGTCCGGTTCGCTGCCGTGGACGGGGTGCCTGCGCCGCTCGACGACCCGGCGGCGTGGAGGGTGCAGCGGCTGCAGCCGTGACCGTGCAGCCCTCACCGTGCGGCCCTGACCGGGGGCACCACACCGGATCGGCGCTCAGCGCCCCGGTGACAGGGAGGACAATGGCCTCGACCTGACGAAGGAGGGACCATGAGCACCAGGCCCATCCAGGCCGACCTCGACCGGTACGCGGGCTACCTGGCCGCGGAGTGGGACGCCGCCGCGCTGTACCGCGGGCTCGCCGAGCTCAGCCAGGGCCGGCGCCGCGAGGTGCTCGAGGAGCTGGCGGCGATCGAGGAGAAGCACGCCGCCTTCTGGGCGGCCAAGATGGTCGAGCACGGCGGTACGGCGCCCGATCGTGCGGCCTTCCGCCCCTCCCAGCGCACCCGTGAGCTGCTCGCTCGGGCCCGGGCGGAGTCCACGGACGTGATCCTGCCGATCGTGGAGCAGGGCGAGCGCGATGCCGCCGACGAGTACGCCGACGAGCCCGAGGCGCCGCCGTCCATGCTGGAGGACGAAGCCGGGCACGCCCGGGCGCTGCAGGGGCTGATGGCGGAGGCCAGGGGCGGGACGTCGTCCCCTCCCGTCTCCGAGGGGTGGCACCGGGCCGACAAGTCCGGGACCCTGCGGGCGGCGATCTTCGGGGTCAACGACGGACTGGTCAGCAACACCGCCCTGGTGATGGGCTTCGCCGGCGCGGCCGTCGACCAGCAGGTGGTGCTGCTGGCCGGGCTCGCCGGGTGGTTGGCCGGCGCGTTCTCGATGGGGGCCGGGGAGTTCATCTCGATGCAGAACCAGCGCGAGGCGTTCGAGCGCGAGCTCGAGATCGAGCGACGGGAGATCGAGGCGCACCCCGAGGACGAGCGGCGTGAGCTGGAGCTCATCTACGAGGCGAAGGGGATCGACCCGGCTACCGCGCGCCAGATCGCCGAGCAGGTGATGTCCGACAAGGACATCGCGTTGGAGACGATGGCGCGCGAGGAGCTGGGCCTTGACCCGGACGACCTCGGCTCGCCGTGGGGGGCAGCAGGGTCGAGCTTCCTGTCCTTCTCCCTCGGCGCGGTCATCGTCGTCATCCCCTACCTGTTCACCGGGGGTGGTCTCGCCCTGGGACTGGCGATCACGATGGCGCTGGTGGCGCTGGCCGCGGTCGGCGGCGGGATCGCCCGGCTCACCGGACGGCCGCTGCTGCGCGGCGTCGTCCGGCAGGTCGCGGTCGGTGCGCTCGCGGCGGGCGCCACCTACCTGTTCGGCACCGTGTTCGGCGTCACCGTCATCTAGCTCGGTGTCACGCCGCGGTCAGTCGTGCGGCGAGTGGGCCGGGTCGTCGAGGAACCCGTGCCACTCGTGCAGGGCGCCGAGACCGAAGGCCACCTCGACGGTGCGACGGTCGCAGACCTCCTCGGGCGGGCCGCTGGCGATGACCCGCCCGCTGACGATCAGCACGTGGTCCGCCGCCCTCGCCTCGTCGAGGTCGTGGGTGGTGAGCACGATCGCGCCGCCGCGGTCGCGCTCCTCGTGGATGATCGTGTCGATGGTCCTCGCCGAGACGATGTCCAGTCCGGTCAGCGGCTCGTCGAGCAGCAGCACCCGGTGGTCCTGGACGAGCCCCTGGGCGACGTACACCCGTTGGCGCTGGCCCCCGGACAGCTCGTGCAGGTGACGCCCGGCAAGGTCGTCGATCTGCAGCCTGGCCAGCGCCTCGTCGATCCGGCGGCGGTCGGTGCGGGAGAAGGGTCGCCACCATCCCGCGCTCGGGTAGCGGCCCATGCCGACCGTCTCGCGCACCGTCATCGGGGTGGTGCGTGGCACGGTCATGGACTGCAGCACGTAGCTGAGCTCCCCGCGTGCCTCCCGAGGGGGCTTGCCGAGAACCTCCAACGACCCGGCCGAAGGGGCGAGCAGGCCGGCGAGGGCGTTGAGGATCGTGGACTTTCCGGAACCGTTGGGGCCGATGACCGCGGTGATGCCACGGCCGGGGACGGTGAACGTCGACCGGTCCACGGCCGTGCGACCGCCGTACCGCAGGACGAGGTCGGTGGCCACGGCCACGGGCACCTCGGTGCTGGGCGCCGAGCCGGTCATGGCGTCGCCTGCTGCGTCGTCCCCACGGCTGGGCGGACCCGTCGGCGCCCGAGCACGGCGACGGTCCGCGTCACCGCCAGGGTCACGAAGAAGACCACGATCGGCACGATGGCCATCGTCGCGGACGCCGCGGTGCCCAGGTGGTAGCTCGCCAGCAGTCCCGCGGCTACGGACAGCACGGAGATCACGGCCGCCGTCACCATCATCCGGGGCACCGTCCGGACCAGGAGCACCGCGGTGGCCGGGGGGCCGATCAGCAGACCGAAGACCAGCAGCGTCCCGACGGCCTCGAAGCTGCCGATGACGGCAGTGGCGATGAGCGCCAGGAGGGCTGCGTGGGCCACGTTGGGGCGCATGCCGAGCAGCTCGGCCTTCTGCTCGTTGAACGCCAGGGCCAGGAAGGGGCGGTACATCACCACCGAGACCAGGAGCACCGCTACGGTCAGCACGCCCTGCCGCACCAGGTCGGCCGAGGTGACTCCCAGCGCGTCGCCGAACAGGATGCTGGTCAGGCTCCCGGTGTAGGCGTCCGTCCGGGAGATGATCACCACGCCGAGGGCCAGCATGCCGACGAACAGCAGCCCGATCGCGGTGTCCTCGCTGAGCGCCGTCTGCCTGCTCACCAGCTCGATGCCGGCCACCATGACGAGCGCCGCCACGGCCGCCCCGAGCAGGGGGCTGACGTCGAGCACGACCGCCGCCGCGATACCTGGTACCACGCCGTGGACGAAGGCGTCTCCGAAGAAGCTCATGCCGCGCAGCACCAGCCAGGTGCCGACGACCGAGCTCATCAGGCCGGCCAGGACCCCGCCGGCCAGGGCGCGCTGCTGGAAGGCCAGCTCGAACGGTTCGACCAGCCACTCCATCACGCACCGTCCTCCTGCGGGGTCAGAGCGTCGGCGATCCGCCGGGCGTTCTCCAGCATCATCGAGGAGTAGTCCTCCGCGCCGGACCCCTCGGGGCCGACGCTGCCGACGTAGAGCTCGACGGTCTCGATGTCCTTCCCGGTCTCCGCGGCGAGGGCGGTCAGCAGCTCCGAGTCCTCCGCCACGTTCCCGAAGATCGCTGTGACGCCGGTCTCCTCGATCACCGTGACGAGCTCCGCGAGGTGCGCCGAGCTCGGCTCACCCAGTGTGGACCCCCCGGGGACGACGACCCCGGCGACCTCGAAGTCGTAGGCCTCCGAGAAGTAGCCGAACGCCCGGTGGTCGGTGATCAGCACTCGGCGCTCGGGAGGGACGGCGGCCAGGACGGCGCGCACCTCGTCGTCCACGGCTCGCAGGTCGGCGCCGGCGTCCTCGCCGCACGAGATGTACGCGTCGTCGCCGGTCAGCTCGGCGAGCTGGGCGCCGATGAGCTCGGCGGCGTCCGCCATCCTGGCCACGTCGAGCCACACGTGCGGGTCCAGGGAGAGCCCGTGTCCGTCGTCCGCCAGTGCGTCGGGCTCCTCGGCCACCAAAGGCAGGGGATTCACCAGCTCGGCCACCTCGATGACGGTAGCGCCGTCCTCCTGCGCCGCCTCGAGGGCGGAGGCGAGACCCTCCTCCAGCCCGAGTCCGTTCGCCACCACGAGGTCAGCCGCAACCATCTCCTGGACGTCGGTGGACGCGGGGGCGTAGTCGTGCGGGTCCGCGCCCACGGGCATCAGGGTCTGCACCGTCCCGCCGCCGCACTCGACCACCCGCCCGGCGACGTCCCCCAGGATCGTGGTGGTGGCCACCACGGACACCTCGGCGTCCTGGTCCGCCGGTCCCGCGCAGGCTCCGGCGGCAAGGACCGCGAATGCTGTTCCGACGACGGCGAGTGCTCTCATCACGGCTCCCAGGGCTCTGGTGCGGCGGCGCGGCCGATGTACTGTCGAGAACTGCTCTATAGTGATAATCATTCCCACATAACGGGCCCCGCGTCCGCCGCCGTCCGACAGGAAGACTGAGACCATGACCTCGCAGGCTCAAGGATCCCTCGGCGACCGTCCCGGCGCCGGCACGGTGTACGTCGAACCCGACAGCGCGACCGGCCCCCGGCTGGCCCACTTCCCGGTGACGTTCTTCGCCGCCGCGATGGGGCTCGCTGGCCTCTCCCTGGCCTGGACGCGGGCGGCGCCCGTCCTCGACGTCCCGGAAGCGGTCGGGACGGCGCTGTTCTGGGTCTCGCTGGTCGTGTACGCCGCGATCCTGGTGACCTACGTCGCCAAGCTGGTCCGCCACCCTGGCGCCGTGCGCGAGGAGCTCGGTCATCCGGTCCGGCTCTCCTTCGTCCCCACGACCAGCATCGGTCTGCTCCTGGTCGCCACCGCGGGGCAGGACGTCCACGCGGTGGCCGCACCGCTGTGGTGGGTAGGAGCGAGCGCACAGCTGGCGCTCACCCTCTACGTGCTGTCGGCGTGGATCAACCGGCCGGTGTTCGCGATGGACCACGTGACCCCGGCCTGGTTCATCCCCGTCGTCGGGCTGATGGTCGTGCCGTTGGCGGGAACCGAGTTCGCTCACCCGGAGGTGTCCTGGTTCTTCTTCGCGGTCGGGGTGACGTTCTGGGTGCCCCTGCTGGCGATGGTGCTGTCCCGGTTGTTCGTGCACGAACGGCCGGTGCCGCCCCGGCTCCTGCCCACGCTCGCCGTCCTCATCGCACCACCTGCCGTGGCCACCGTCGCCTACCTGCGGCTTGTGCCGGATGCCGGCGACGGTCCCGTGCCGCGGCTGCTGTACTACGTCGCCCTGTTCTTCACCGTGCTCTTCGTCGTCCAGGTGGACCGGCTGCGCAGGCTGCCGTTCTTCCTGTCGTGGTGGGCGTACGCGTTCCCGCTGGCGGCGCTGAGCGTCGCGACCAGCGTGATGGCCGGGGAGATCGGCGGCTGGTTCTTCACCGCGGCGTCCTGGACCTTCCTGGTGACGGTCAGCGCGCTCGCGCTGCTGCTGGTGGTGCGCACCGCGGCCAGCATGCTGCGGGGAGAGGTGTGCGTCCCGGAGTAGCGCCCAGCACGTCCGCGCCGTCACGGAGCTCCGTCGAGCCGGCTGGGCGCCACGAGGGTCCACAGACGGCGGAAAAGGGGCTGGCGATCGGCCGTCTCGACGACGTAGCGTCTGCGGTACACGGGAAAGGAGGTGGTCCGAACAGTGAGTGACAGACGGACGCGTGAGGTGGCTGCCAGCTAGCCGCCCGAAGCACTTCGGACGGACTGCCCCCGGTCCTCCGGCCCGCTCGTGGCGGCCGGCGAGTCCACGGCAGTCACCGCAGCCCGCGGGTGCCGCACCTCGTCCAGTGCGGCGTCCTCCTCGGCGAGGAGGGAGCCCGCGGGCTGTTCCCTGTCCAGGCGGGACCACAATCTGGCGAGTGCCGCGCCTGTTCGCCGACCTGACCCCGCTGCGGGTCAGCGCCGACTACCGGCGGCTGCTCGTCGGCAACGCGCTGGCGAACGTGGGCCAGCAGCTGGCGATCACAGCGCTCGGCCTGCAGGTGTACGACCTGACCGGCTCCACCCTCGCCGTCGGGCTCGTCGGCCTGTTCGCGCTCGTCCCCCTCGTCGTCCTCGGTCTGTACGGCGGGGCGATCGTCGACGCCTACGACCGTCGCACGGTGGCCCTGGGCGCCTCCGCGGCGTTGTGGGTGGTCTCCCTCGCCACCGCGGGACAGGCGTGGGCGGGGCTGGAGCAGGTGTGGGTGCTGTACCTGCTGACGTCCCTGCACAGCGCCGCGTTCGCCGTCGTCCAACCGGCTCGGGCCGCGATCCTGCCGCGGCTGCTCCCACTGCGTCTGCTCCCCGCCGCGAACGCCCTGCAGGCAGCCGTCTTCCCGGTGGGGTTCACCCTCGGCCCGGTGCTCGCCGGCGTCCTCGTCGGGCAGCTGGGCTACGGCGTCGCCTACTCGGTCGACGTGCTCACCTACCTCGCCGCGCTGTGGGCACTCGTGCGGCTGCCGTCGTTGCCCCCGCAGGGGAGCGTCCGCCGCGCCGGGTTCTCCTCGGTCGTCGAAGGGCTGCGCTACCTACGCACTCAGCCGAACGTCCGGATGACCTTCGTCGTCGACGTCCTGGCGATGGTCTCCTCGTTCCCCCGGGCGCTGTTCCCCGCAGTGGCCATCGGGGCGTTCGGGGCCGGTCCGACGACCGTGGGCCTGCTGTCCGGCGCGATCGCCGTCGGGTCGGGGCTGGCCGGTGTGCTGTCCGGGCCACTGGGACGGGTCAACCGGCAGGGCCTGGCGGTGCTGTGGGCGATCACGGCCTGGGGGACCTCGATCATCGGGTTCGGGGTCGTCGTCCTGCTCGCGGAGGTGGTCGGGCCGGGGACGTGGGCCCTCGCTGCGGGGCTGGGGTTCCTCGTGCTGGCCGGCGCGTCGGACGCGGTCAGTGCGGTGTACCGGCAGACGATCCTCCAGTCGGCCACGCCCGACGCGATGCGGGGGCGGCTCCAGGGGGTGTTCGTGGTCGTCGTCGCCGGCGGGCCGCGACTGGGCGAGCTCGCGACGAGCGGGGTGGCGCAGGCGGTTGGCGAGGGTATGGCGGCGGTTGCGGGCGGGGTCGTCTGTGTCCTCGGGATCGGCTGGCTCGCTCGTCGCAACCCGCGGTTCCGTCGTTACGACGCCCGCCACCCCGAACCCTGACCCCTGGTCTCGGCCCACCCCAGCAGCACCAGGCACACCGCCCCCACCCCCTTTTCGTGATCATGCAATCCCGCCACCCCCGCCCGCCCTGCTCGTGATCATGCAATCCCGCCACCCCCACCCCCTTTTCGTGATCATGCAATCCCGCCACCCGGGTGGACGAGTGGTCGTTGCGGTGGTCACAGAGTGCTGCCGCCGGCACCGGCCTACTGGCGTGTCGTGCCGCCAAGCCAGCACTTTTCGGGAGCGGCGGCGGGTCGTGCAGGTGGCGGGATTGCATGATCACCAGCGTAAGAGGTTTCACGTCAAGGTCTTGGGTCGTGTTGATCTTGTTGGTGGTGTGTGGGGTCCCCGCCGGGGGGGTGGCCGGGGTCGGGTTCCTCGTCTCTACGTAGCTGGCAAGTGGGCTTGGGGTCCCAACAGCGTTCAAGCGAGCTTGTGAGGTTCCCTGGCGGCCTGGCGGGGCTGCTCATGGTGATCATCGAGGTGGAAGGGTTTCCCCTCTACGAAGGTGCGAGCTCGCCCCGCCGGGGTCGGCGGGTGTGCTGGTCAGGCGGCCATGGGGGCCTCGGTGGTGGGGCCGGCGGCGATCCGGGGGTCCCAGCGCTGCCCGGTGGTGGTGACGGCGTAGATCCAGCGCAGCAGGGTCGTGGCGCAGGCCACGTGGGCCTGTGCGCGGGTGAGCCGGTTGTGCTGGCGGCTGGTCAGGTGGGCGTGGCGGGCGGCCAGGACCGGGTTGTGCCGGATCACCGTCCAGGTGGCACGCCAGGCGGCCAGCCGCAGCCCGGGGCGGCCGCGTTTGGAGGTGCGGGTGCGGCCGCGGAAGGTGGCCGAGGTGTTCTCCACCGGGTTCAGCCCGGCGTGCTTGACCAGGGACCGTGCGCTGTCGAAGCGGGTCGGGTCACCGGCCTCGGCGAGGATCTGCGCGGCAGCCGGCAGGGACAGCCCGGGGATCGAGGCCAGCGGGTCACTCAGGCCCAGGGCGTCCACGGCGGTGAGCATCTCCTGCTCGACGGTCTGCTGCTGGGCGCGGGCGGCGCGCAGGTCATCCACCGCCCAGGCGGCGCGTTTGAGCGCCCCGGCGCGCTGGCGGGCCACCGCGCCGGTGGTGTCGTTGAGGGCGGCGAACACGCCCTCGACGATCCGGCGGCGGATCTTGCGCCCACCCCAACGAGGCAGCTCACGGCGCACCGCGTCGGTGAACCGGGCCAGGCCCATCCGCCGCAGCCGGGCCGGGTCACCGTTGCAGCGGTCCAGCACCACCGCCACCGACGCCTGCCAGGTCATCGACTCGAACGGCTTGCTCGCCGCCGTCAGGACCGTGGGCCAGCCCACCGCGAGCAGGTCACGCAGCTGCAGCACCGCCCGGGTCGACCGGGTGATCAGCTCACCACGACGGCGACCGAGGTGCCGCAGCACCGCCCACTGCTCCTCCACACGTTCGGGGACGTAGCAGCGCAGCTCACCGGCCAACCGGGCGATCAGCACCGCATCCTTGTAGTCGGACTTGTCCCGGGTGTAGTCCTCCTCCTCCCGGGCCCGGGCCGCGGCCAGCGGCTGCACACACACCACCAGCAGGTCCCGCTCGAAGGCGGCGTCCTGCACCGCCATCCACCGTGACCCGGTCGGCTCACACGCCAACGTCACCGCCGTGAACCCGGCCCGCGCAGCCTGCTGCACCGCCCAGTCCAGGACCGGCCCCAGCTCCCACGCCTTGCCCTTGAACACCCGCCGGGCCAGCACCCGGCAGTCCCGGTCAGTGACCACCACCATCTGGGTGTCCTCCCCCAGATCAACCCCCACCACCGCAGCCGACGCCGGCACCGCCGCACGCAGCCGGGCCCGCCGCTCGTTACGCCGCCGATCACCCCGAGTCAAACCCGTACCATTACCCATGGACGTCCTCCTGTTCATCGCGTTGGGACACCAAGCCCGAGACGTGTACACAGGAGGACGTTCTATGCGAACCCCCTCCCAGAACGCCATTACTACGAGGGGGTGGGGGTGGGGTCGGCGGGTCGCGCAGGGTGGCGGGATTGCATGATCACGAAAGGTTGGGGGGCGGGCCGGTGCGCCGTGGCAGGGTGGCGGGATTGCATGATCACCAGCGTAAGAGGTTTCACGTCAAGGTCTTGGGTCGTGTTGATCTTGTTGGTGGTGTGTGGGGTCCCCGCCGGGGGGGTGGCCGGGGTCGGGTTCCTCGTCTCTACGTAGCTGGCAAGTGGGCTTGGGGTCCCAACAGCGTTCAAGCGAGCTTGTGAGGTTCCCTGGCGGCCTGGCGGGGCTGCTCATGGTGATCATCGAGGTGGAAGGGTTTCCCCTCTACGAAGGTGCGAGCTCGCCCCGCCGGGGTCGGCGGGTGTGCTGGTCAGGCGGCCATGGGGGCCTCGGTGGTGGGGCCGGCGGCGATCCGGGGGTCCCAGCGCTGCCCGGTGGTGGTGACGGCGTAGATCCAGCGCAGCAGGGTCGTGGCGCAGGCCACGTGGGCCTGTGCGCGGGTGAGCCGGTTGTGCTGGCGGCTGGTCAGGTGGGCGTGGCGGGCGGCCAGGACCGGGTTGTGCCGGATCACCGTCCAGGTGGCACGCCAGGCGGCCAGCCGCAGCCCGGGGCGGCCGCGTTTGGAGGTGCGGGTGCGGCCGCGGAAGGTGGCCGAGGTGTTCTCCACCGGGTTCAGCCCGGCGTGCTTGACCAGGGACCGTGCGCTGTCGAAGCGGGTCGGGTCACCGGCCTCGGCGAGGATCTGCGCGGCAGCCGGCAGGGACAGCCCGGGGATCGAGGCCAGCGGGTCACTCAGGCCCAGGGCGTCCACGGCGGTGAGCATCTCCTGCTCGACGGTCTGCTGCTGGGCGCGGGCGGCGCGCAGGTCATCCACCGCCCAGGCGGCGCGTTTGAGCGCCCCGGCGCGCTGGCGGGCCACCGCGCCGGTGGTGTCGTTGAGGGCGGCGAACACGCCCTCGACGATCCGGCGGCGGATCTTGCGCCCACCCCAACGAGGCAGCTCACGGCGCACCGCGTCGGTGAACCGGGCCAGGCCCATCCGCCGCAGCCGGGCCGGGTCACCGTTGCAGCGGTCCAGCACCACCGCCACCGACGCCTGCCAGGTCATCGACTCGAACGGCTTGCTCGCCGCCGTCAGGACCGTGGGCCAGCCCACCGCGAGCAGGTCACGCAGCTGCAGCACCGCCCGGGTCGACCGGGTGATCAGCTCACCACGACGGCGACCGAGGTGCCGCAGCACCGCCCACTGCTCCTCCACACGTTCGGGGACGTAGCAGCGCAGCTCACCGGCCAACCGGGCGATCAGCACCGCATCCTTGTAGTCGGACTTGTCCCGGGTGTAGTCCTCCTCCTCCCGGGCCCGGGCCGCGGCCAGCGGCTGCACACACACCACCAGCAGGTCCCGCTCGAAGGCGGCGTCCTGCACCGCCATCCACCGTGACCCGGTCGGCTCACACGCCAACGTCACCGCCGTGAACCCGGCCCGCGCAGCCTGCTGCACCGCCCAGTCCAGGACCGGCCCCAGCTCCCACGCCTTGCCCTTGAACACCCGCCGGGCCAGCACCCGGCAGTCCCGGTCAGTGACCACCACCATCTGGGTGTCCTCCCCCAGATCAACCCCCACCACCGCAGCCGACGCCGGCACCGCCGCACGCAGCCGGGCCCGCCGCTCGTTACGCCGCCGATCACCCCGAGTCAAACCCGTACCATTACCCATGGACGTCCTCCTGTTCATCGCGTTGGGACACCAAGCCCGAGACGTGTACACAGGAGGACGTTCTATGCGAACCCCCTCCCAGAACGCCATTACTACGAGGGGAGGGGTTCACGGGGCGGAGAAGGCGGTCGGGTCGACCTCGACCCAGATGTGGGCGGCCCGGGCCAGCAGCGCGCCGTCCGCGGCCCGGCGCAGGGCGGTGGCCGTGAGCGTGCGGCGTCCGGATCGCCCCAGGACGGTCCCGACGACGACGCACGGCTCGCCCACCCGAGGCCGCTCCGGGACGGCGGCAGTGATCGTGCCGAGCACCATCGGCCGCCCGACGAGGTCTGCCGACCACCCACCTGGGCAGTCCAGCGCGGCCCAGACGACCGGCAGCGCCACGCGTCCGTCCCCGGCGTCCAGGTCCTCCGGCGGCGTCCACGGGCAGGCGGTCATCTCCTCCCGGAACAGCAGGTGGCCCGGCTCGAGGCGCAACCCGTCGGGGCGCTGCGTGCCGCACACGAAGCAGGTCGGGAACGGGTGGTCCTGCCGGCCCGCGTACCGGACCGTCGCCGCGGTCGCCGTCTCCAGGTCGACCGCCGGTAGGTCGGGACCCAGCGCCTCCTCGGTCGCGACGGCCGCGGTCAGGACGACGTCGCCGTCGATCCGGGCGGTGGCCGTGTCGTCCGCGACCTCGACGCTCATCGGGACGTCGAGCGGCGGTGGCCGGTGCAAGCGGACCGACACCGGGCGAGCGGACGCCTCCGGCGGCAGCAGCAGCGCCGCCAGTGCCCCGGCCGACCAGCCGCCGTTTGCCGAGGCGGGCGGACCGTTGAACCGAGCGGGGACGACGAGATCGGGCATGCCCGTGACGGTAGCGGTCCGGGCTACCGTGTGCTCGGGTCCGGCGGACCGGGCCGGGACGAAGGACGGAGCACGGTGAGCGACCTCATCGACACCACGGAGATGTACCTCCGCACGATCTACGAGCTGGAGGAGGAGGGCATCGTCCCGCTGCGCGCCCGGATCGCCGAGCGCCTGCAGCAGAGCGGCCCCACCGTCTCCCAGACCGTCGCCCGAATGGAGCGTGACGGCCTCGTCGTCGTCGCCGGTGACCGGCACCTCGAGCTGACCGAGGAGGGCCGCCGCAAGGCCACCCGGGTGATGCGCAAGCACCGGCTCGCCGAGCGGCTGCTCGTCGACGTCATCGGCCTGGAGTGGGAGTACGTCCACGAGGAGGCCTGCCGCTGGGAGCACGTCATGAGCGAGCGGGTCGAGCGCAAGATCCTCGCCATGATCGGCTCCCCGGCCGAGTCGCCCTACGGCAACCCGATCCCCGGCCTGGACGAGCTCGGCCACCCCGGCGCGTCCGGGGCGCAGCCGGTGGCTGCGCTGACGACCCTGGCGGACGCCGCCCGGCAGGCCGGCGGGGAGCCGGTGGACGTCGTGGTGCGGCGGCTGGGCGAACCGCTGCAGACCGACCCCGAGCTGATGCACCGCCTCGCCGTCGGCGGCGTGCGCCCGGGCGGCCGGGTCGTCGTGCGCGCGGGCGACGGCGGGCAGGTGCTCGTCGGCGGTGCCCTCACCCTGCCCGGTCCGGTCGCCTCGCACGTCTTCGTGGTCCCCGGTGACACCCGCTGACGAGCCGGACTGCGCCGAGGACCTGGCCGCCGTCCTGCGCTCGCTGATCGACGACGCCCGGTTCGCCGAGCTTGGCGAGGCTCTGCGCAGCGTCGAGCAGCTCAGCGGTGCCCAGCGCCGCCGGGCGCTGGCCCTGTGCCGGGCCGGCGCGCGGCTGGTCCAGCTCGACGCGGTCGGCTTCGACGAGGTGGACGGTGTGCCGGCCGACCTGGCCGCGCAGGTCCGGGCGATGCGGTTCCCTGACACCTACGACGACCCCGACCGTGGGTCGCTCGCGTCGTTGGTCCCGCTGTACGGGCTCATGCTCGAGGTGCTGGAGACCCACTGGTCCCGCGAGGAGACCGCGTTCGTCGTCCTCGTCCTGCACCTCATGGCCGAGTACCTGCCCGTGCTGGCGTGGGAGTCGGTGCTCGGCCACGCCGCCGACCCGCCCCGCCTTCGGGACCACGTGACCGGGACGATGTGGGGCACCGAGGACTGTCCGATGCCGAGGCACCGGCGGTCCGCGGCGGAGCGGGTCCTGGCGATGCGACCGGGCGAGGACTCCGGCCCCGTCCCGCCGGAGCAGTGGCGGGCGTACCTCGACCGGTGGCACGCCCGCGTTGCTGCGGGTCTGCGCCAGTGCGCGCTGCGTCCTGGACATGGCCGGCCCGACCCCGGCGACGCCGGGTGCGACCGGGCTTGCGGGGTGGTCACGGTCCTGCCCGGTGAGGTGCTGGAGAACCTGGCCGACCGGATGACGCTGGCCGCCGCCTTCGCGTCGTCGCCGGTGGTCGCCCTGCGGCACAGCGCCCCGGTCGGCCACTTCTTCGGCGTCCCCGGTCCGGACGACGTCCAGGCCGCGTGGGCGGAGACCCTGGAGCGCATCGGACGCCCGTGGGAGGACGGGGCCGGGGAGGACCGGAACCTCGTGCTGGCCGACGTGGCCGACGTCGACGGCGGCGAGCGGCGGCCCGAGGCGCTGCCCGGTCTGGCCGGGGTCCTCACCGTGGTGGCGGGGCAGCCGATCCGTCCGACGACGGTGCTGGACCGTCTGCGCCGGGAGGTCACCGCCGTCCTGGACGACGTGCTGGCGGGATGAGCGGCCGGCCTGCCGCTCAACCGCGTCCACGCGGTGTGATGATGCTCACAACACGTTGCGTGGTGTCTTAGTGCGGTGAGTGACATTTTCGGGCAGTGAGCCGGACGTCGTGACCATCTCTTGACCAAGGCTTGGCCCGACACGGGAGCCCGTTTTCGCTGGTCCTGGGCTGGTCCAGACGGGTCAGCGGTCAGGGTCGGACGGCGTCGTGACCTGGACGTGACATTGCCAGGGCGGCTCGCTACTGTCGCCCTCGCTTCCGGGACCCCCTCCCCGGAGCCCGACGTCGGAACGCCGAGCCCTGCCACCGACGGAGGTCCAGAACGACACCGCAGGCAGGGGCGGGGGAACCACACGTTTCCCGGGACCCATGGGTCCCTCGGGGTGAAGCCGCACGAGCGGCCGGGTGACTTTCCCACCCGAACCCGACAGCTCACCTCGTAGGCGTGGGAGAGGCACTGCAACTGTGAGCACACGACCCCGTGGGCGCTACCGCGCTGAGGTGCGTCCGAAGACCCCGCTGTCGACGCTGTCCGAGGCGGTCAGCGCGAACGCGGCGACGATGGGCCGCCGGTCTGCCGTTCTCGCCGCCTCCAGTGGGCTCGTCGTCACCATGGGCCTGCCGGCCGCCGGTGCCACCACCGGCACCGACACCGCGGGTCGACCGGACGCCGGCACGACCGAGGCCGTCGCGGCCGTGCCCGAGCAGGCTGGTGAGAAGGCCGCCCCGGCTGCTGCCGCCGTCCAGGTCGTCGCCGCTGCCGACGACGCCGAGCTACGCATCAAGCTGCCGCACGTCAGCACGGCCGAAGCGCCGCCGCCACCGCCGCCGGAGCCCGAGCCCGCCGTGCGCGACGAGCAGCGTCGCCAGACGGCGTCCCGCAGCACCACGCGCGAGTCGACCGGCAGCTCGTCGTCCGGGTCGTCGGAGGGGTCCGCGTCCGCTGCTGCACCAGTCACCTCCGCCTCGGGTTCCAACAGCGCGATCCTCGCGATCGCTGCCCGCTACGTCGGCACGCCGTACAGCTACGGCGGCGCCTCGCCGTCCGGCTTCGACTGCTCCGGCTACACCCAGTACGTGTACGGCCAGGCGGGCATCTCCCTGCCCCGCACGTCCGGTGGCCAGGGTTCCGGCGGACGCCGGATCTCGGCCAGCGAGGCCCGTCCCGGCGACCTGGTCTGGAGCGGCAGCGGCCACATCGGCATCTACGCCGGCGGCGGGATGATGTACGACGCCCCGCGCAGTGGCAAGACCGTGCAGAAGCGCAGCATCTGGTTCAACCCGATCTTCGTGACCTACACGCACTGATCCGTCGTCGTCCGAGCCGTCGGCCCGGTACCGCACGCCGCGGTGCCGGGCCGATGGCGTTCGTGGCCGCCTTCCGGCGACGGGTAGGTGACCCAGGGTGCTGGGCCGGCGGGCCGGTGGGCCGTACCCTGCCCCTGTGCGCCCCCGCACGCTCGTCCTCAATGCGGGCTTCGAGCCACTCGCCGTGGTGTCCCTGCGGCGGGCGATCGTCCTCGTCCTCACCGGGAAGGCGGTCGTGCTCGCGACGGACGGCCCCGGCGTCCGCTCGAGCTCCGTCGTCCTGGACCGGCCGTCGGTGATCCTGCTGTCCCGCTACGTCCGGGTGCCACGAGCCCGGACGATGCCGGTGTCGCGCCAGGGCGTGCTGCGACGCGACGCGCAGCGCTGCGCCTACTGCCGTGGGCCGGCGACCACCGTCGACCACGTGCTGCCGCGCAGCCGGGGCGGCCCGGACTCCTGGGAGAACCTCGTGGCCTGCTGCGTGCGGTGCAACAACGTCAAGGGCAACCGGACGCCGGAGGAGCTCGGCTGGACCCTGCACGTCGTCCCGCGCCCGCCGCACGGCCCCGCCTGGACCCTCCGGCACGCCGAGCCGCTCCACCCGTTGTGGGTGGACTACCTGCCCGCTGCTGCCTGACCTCGACGCCCCTCTTCACCCCTTCGCCACAGAATGCTGGATCGGGCACGTGTTGGCCGGCGTGTCGCGCCACCAACCCAGCATTCTGCGGGAAGGCGGTGGGGGCGCGAGGGTGGCGGGATTGCATGATCACGGTGGGGGGCGGGGGGCGGGGGGTGGGGTGCTGGGGGAGGAGGAGTGGTCGGGCACAGTGGCGTCATGGCTGACGTCCCGCTGACCCGTCCTGAGCTCGCCGGCACCTTCGGCATGGTGGCCTCCACCCACTGGCTGGCGTCGCAGACCGGGATGGGGGTGCTGGAGCGCGGCGGCAACGCCTTCGACGCCGCCGCGGCCGCGGGCTTCGTCCTGCAGGTCGTCGAGCCCCACCTCAACGGCCCCGCCGGCGACCTGCCGATCGTCCTGTGGAGCGGTACGGACCAGCGCGCGCACGTCGTCTGCGGCCAGGGCCCGTCCCCGCAGGCCGCGACGCTGCAGGCGTTCGCCGACCTGGGCCTGGACGCCGTGCCGGGCACCGGCCTGCTCGCCGCCACCGTCCCGGGGGCCTTCGGGGCCTGGACCCTGATGCTGCAGCGCTGGGGGACCTGGCGGCTGCGCGACGTCCTGGAGCCGGCCATCGGCTACGCCCGGCACGGGGCGCCGGTGCTGCCGCGGGTCTCCCGCACGATCGACGCGGTCTCGGCGCTGTTCACCGACGAGTGGACGACGTCCGCCCAGACCTACCTGGACGGCGGCCGGGCCCCGGCGCCCTGGTCCCGGTGGCGGCTCACCCGGCTCGCGGACACCTACGAGCGCGTGCTCACCGAGGCCGAGGCCGCCTCGAGTGACCGGGACGCCCAGATCGAGGCCGCCCGCGACGTCTGGTACCGCGGCTTCGTCGCCGAGGCGGTCGACACCTTCGCCCGGACGACGACCTGGCTGGACACCTCGGGACGGCGGCACGGCGGGCTGCTGAGCGCCGACGACCTGGCCCGCTGGCAGCCGACCGTCGAGGAGCCGCTGTCGGGCCGCTACCGCGACGTCGAGGTGCTCAAGACCGGTCCCTGGGGCCAGGGGCCGGTGTTGCTGCAGTCCCTGCACATCCTCGACGGACTCGACCTCGCCGGCCCGGACGGGGACCTGGCGGACGACGACCCGGACTGGATCCACCTCACCACCGAGGCCTCCAAGCTGGCGTTCGCCGACCGCGAGGCCTGGTACGGCGACCCCGAGCACGTCGACGTCCCGCTCGCCACCCTGCTGTCGCAGGACTACGCCGCCGAGCGGCGCCGGCTCATCGACCCGGCCCGCGCCGACCGGGAGCTGCGCCCCGGGTCCCCGGACGGGCGGACCCCCCGGCTGCCCGACGTCCCTCCCGAGGGTCTCGGCGGCACCCGGGACGCCTCGGTCGGTGAGCCGACCGTCCGCCGCGACGGCCGTACCCGGGGGGACACCTGCCACGTCGACGTCGTCGACCGGTGGGGGAACATGGTCGCCGCCACCCCGAGCGGCGCGTGGCTGCAGTCCTCCCCGGTCGTGCCCGACCTCGGCTTCCCGCTGGGGACCCGGGCGCAGATGTTCTGGCTCACCGAGGGCCTGCCGACGACCCTCGCCCCCGGCGTCCGGCCGCGGACCACCCTGTCGCCGTCCCTGGCCCTGCGCGACGGCGAGCCGTGGATCGCGTTCGGCACCCCCGGCGGCGACCAGCAGGACCAGTGGAGTCTCGTGCTGCTGCTGCGGATGGTGCACGCCGCCGAGGCGTCGCGGCGGCGTGGCGAGCCGGTGTGGACCGGCCTGCAGGCGGCCGTGGACGCCCCGATGTTCCACCACGACCACATGCCGTCCTCTTTCTTCCCGCGGCAGACCTTCCCGGCAAGGCTCACCGTCGAGGACCGCGTGCCCCGCCCGGTGCTCGACGAGCTCGCCCGCCGCGGGCACGACGTGCAGGCCGTCGACGGCTGGTCGCTGGGGCGGTTGTCGGCCGTCGCCCGGGACGGCGGGTGGCTGCGGGCCGCTGCCAACCCCCGGGGCGCCCAGGGGTACGCGGTGGGCCGCTGACCCACCTCGCGCGGGCCTGTTGTGAGGGGCGCCGGGACCGGGGCGGGGAGTGCCGAGCCGGGGGCCCTGGACCGGCGACGGGGCGGACCGACAGACTGACCGCATGACGGACGCGCAGGTCGTGCTGGTCGGTGTCGACGGCTCCGAGGCGGGCAACTACGCCCTGGACTGGGCGGTGGAGGAGGCGGTCCGGCTCGGCTGGTCGCTGCACCTCGTCTGCGCGTACACGATCCCGGTCACCGCGGGCATCGCCGGGGAGATCACCACGCCGCTCATCGACGACGAGTCGGTCCGGGCCGCCGCCGAGGCGACGTGCGCGGACGCCGCCCGGCGGGTCGCGGCCCACCCGCAGGCGCCGCCGGTGCGCACCGACGTCGTCTACGGCGACGCCGCCGGCGTCCTCGTCGACGCGTCCGAGGGTGCCGGTCTCGCCGTCATCGGCAAGCGGGGCCGCGGCGGGTTCGCCCGTCGGCTCCTCGGCGGGGTGTCCAGCGCGCTGCCCGCCCACGCCGCCTGCCCGACCGTGGTCGTCCCGTTGCCACGCCCCGTGGACGACGAGGCCGGCGTCCAGGAGCGGTCCGGCGTGGTCGTCGGCGTCGACGGCTCACCGGCCGCCGCCCGGGCCGCGGACGTCGCGGCAGCGTTCGCCGAGCGCCGCGGCTGGCCGCTGCGCCTGGTCGCCGCCGTCCCGCTCGCCGTCCCGACGCTGGCGTGGGTGCCGACCGCGCTGGACCCCGACCCGCTGATCGCGGAGGTGCGGGCCGAGCTGGCCGCCGACGCGGACGCCGTCCGGGCGAACCACCCCGGCCTGGAGGTGACGACCGCGGTCGAGCACGACTCTCCGGCCCGGGCGCTGACCGACGCGTCGGCGACCGCGGGGCTCGTCGCGGTCGGGGCCCGCGGGCACGGCGGGTTCACCGGGATGCTCCTGGGGTCGGTGAGCCAGGCGGTCCTCCAGCACGCCCAGGGCCCGGTGCTCGTCGTCCCGCACCGTGAGCGGGACGACGCCGGCTTGCGGGCCGACGGGGACGCGGGTAGGCCTGCGGTATGAGTGAACCGCAGCGCAGGGACCTCGGGCAGGCGACCCCCGGCGAGGAGCCCGGCGCCGGCATCGCCGACCCGGCCACCGTGGCCGGCGGCACCATCGGTGCCGGCGACCCGTCGGCGGAGGCCACCGCCGAGCAGGTCGACCCGGCCGGTCACCCCCACGAGCCGGCGCCCGAGGTGCCGCAGAATCCGCCCGACGCGAGCGACCGGGCCGAGGACACCTCACGCGAGGTGCGCGAGGCGCGCGAGGAGGTCCGGGACACCGGCGGCCTCGGCGAGGGCGAGGATCAGGGCAGCTGGGGCCCGGGGTGGGAGCGGGAGTAGGGCTCCATCAGGTCGCCGTCGGTCGCGAGCCGGTCGAGCACCTCGTCGTAGGTCAGCTGGCGCAGCCCCGGGCCGATCTCGTCCCACCGTCGGGGGGCCGCCACCGTGGGCCGGTCCCGGCCGCGCAGCGAGTACGGCGTGATGGTCGTCTTCGCCGCGGTGTTCTGGCTCCAGTCGAGCAGCACCTTGCCGCGGCGCAGCGACTTCGTCATCGTCGCGGTGACGAGGTCCTTGTGGTCGCGGGCGAGTCCCCGGGCGAGCCGCTCGGCGTAGCCACGCACGGCGTCCGCCGCGTCCTTGGCGGCCAGCGGCGCGTACAGCTGCAGGCCCTTGCCGCCGCTGGTCACCGGCACCGCCTCCAGCCCGTCGTCGGCGAGGCGCTCGGCGACCAGGTGCGCGACCGCCGCGCACTGCTCCAGGCCGGCTCCCTCCCCGGGGTCCAGGTCGACGACGAGGCGGTCGGGGTGGCGCACCGCGCCGCGTCGACCGACCGTCCACTGCGGGGTGTGCAGCTCGAGGGCGGAGAGGTTGCCGAGCCAGGCCAGGGTCGCGACGTCCTCGACGAGCGGGTACTCGATGAACCCGTCGGACGCCGGGACGCGCACGGTCCGGACCCAGGACGGCGTCCCGGCCGGCACGTTCTTCTCGAAGAACCGCTGGGGGTCGCCGACGCCGTGCGGCCAGCGGATCCGGGTCACCGGCCGCTCGTGGAGCTGGGCCAGCAGCGGCCCGCTGACCCGCACCAGGTAGTCGATCACCTCGGCCTTCGTCGTCCCGGTGGCCGGGTAGAGCACCTTCTGCAGGTTCGTCAGCCGTAGCCGGCGCCCGCCGACCTCGACGTGGGTGACCTCGTCGGCCGCCGGGTTCACCGCTCCTCCACGGGGTCGGCCTCGGCGTCGGTGCGCACGCCGAGGTAGGCCGGCTGGCGCAGCCGGCCGGCCGTCGTCCAGCCGAGGTGCACCACCTCGACGGCGAGCACCGGCTCGCACCAGGTGGCCCCCGCGGCGTCCACCCGTGGCACCGGGTCCGCGAACGGGCAGTCCGCCCGGGCCAGCGGGGAGAGGCGCTCGGCGAGGTCGCGCTGGGCGGTGCGCCCGATGCCGCTGCCGACCCGCCCGAGGTAGCGCAGGGCGCCGCCGGCGTCCGGTGCGCCGACGAGCAGCGCGCCGACGGTCCGGGTGGTGTCGGTCTGCGGCCGCCAGCCGCCGACGACGACGGTCCGGGTCGGGCGGTGGGGCACCTTCACCCAGTGCGGGCTGCGCCGCCCCGGTTCGTACACCGAGGTGCGCCGCTTGGCGACGACGCCCTCGAGTCCCTGCTCGCGGGTGGCGGCGAGCAGCGCCGGGCCGTCCTCGTAGAGCGGGGACAGCTGCACCGGGCCGTCCGGCAGGGGCAGCCGCTCGAGGGTCGCACGTCGCTCGGTCAGCGGCCGGCCGGTGAGGTCCACCCCGTAGAGCCGCAGGACGTCGAAGACGACGTAGCTGACCGGTCGGGTGCGGGCGAGCCGGCGGGCGCGGGCGGCGTCCCGGACGTGGATCCGCTCCTGCAGCGCGGGGAAGGAGGGCCGGCCGGCGTCGTCCAGGGCGACGACCTCGCCGTCGAGCAGGACGTCGGGCAGCTCGGCCAGGCACGCCAGCTCGGGGAACGCGGCCGTCACCGGCCGGCCGGTGCGGCTGAGCAGCCGCAGGTCGCCGTCCGAGGCGTCCGCGAGGACCCGGATCCCGTCCCACTTCACCTCGAACACCCAGTCGGCGCCGGTCGGCAGCCGGCCGGGTTCGGGGCTCGGAGTGGCGAGCATGGGCTGCACGGGGCCATCCTGCCGGGCAGGGAGATCATCGGCCGGATGAGAGGTGTCGCGTCGTGAGGGCGATCTGGAAGGGTGCGGTCTCGTTCGGCCTCGTCAACGTGCCGGTGCGGCTGTACGCGGCGACCGGGGAGAAGGACATCACGTTCCACCAGGTGCACGTCGTGGACGGCGGCCGGATCCGCTACAAGCGGGTGTGCAGCCTGGACGGCGAGGAGGTGCCCTACGGCGAGATCGCCAAGGGGTACGAGACGGACGACGGCGAGCTCGTCACGCTGACCGATGAGGACTTCGCCCAGCTGCCGCTGAAGACCAGCCGCGAGATCGACGTCGTCGAGTTCGTGCCGGCAGAGCAGGTGGACCCCATCCTGTTCGCCAAGACCTACTACCTGGAGCCGGAGAAGTCGGCCCTCAAGCCCTACGCGCTGCTGCGTGAGGCGCTGGTGGAGACCGACCGGATGGCCGTGGTCAAGGTGGCGCTGCGCCAGCGCGAGACGCTGGCGGTGCTGCGGGTCCGGGACAACGTCATCTGCCTGCAGACCATGCTGTGGCCGGACGAGGTGCGGGCCGCGGACTTCGAGATCCTCGAGTCCGACGTCGAGCTGCGGCCCCAGGAGCTGAAGATGGCGGCCTCGCTCGTGGAGTCCCTCGCCGGAGACTTCCGGCCGGAGCAGTTCTCCGACCAGTACGCCGAG
Source organism: Kineosporiaceae bacterium SCSIO 59966 (assembly GCA_020881835.1). Lineage (NCBI taxonomy): Bacteria > Bacillati > Actinomycetota > Actinomycetes > Kineosporiales > Kineosporiaceae > Kineosporiaceae bacterium SCSIO 59966. Next base: position 2,575,791 of record CP052876.1, on the reverse strand, counting down.
GCGCTGCGCGAGCTCATCGAGGCCAAGGTGGGTGCCGGCGAGGTGCGCCGTCCCCAGGCCGAGGTCGAGGAGGAGGGCGCCGGCGGGCAGGTCGTCGACCTGCTCACTGCCCTGCAGCGCAGCGTCGAACGGGCCCGGGCCGGGCGTGGCGGTGACGCCGAGCCGGCCGCGGAGGAGCCGCCGGCGGCGAAGGCTGCCGCGCGAAAGTCGGCGGCGAAGAAGGCGCCGGCCAAGAAGGCGGCCACGAAGAAGGCGCCGGCCAAGAAGGCACCGGCCAAGAAGGCGGCTACGAAGCAGGCGCCGGCCAAGAAGGCGGCCACGACGAAGGCGCCGGCCAAGAAGGCGGCCACGACGAAGGCGCCGGCCAAGAAGGCGCCCCGCAAGACCGCCTGACCCCCGCGATCTCTGGAGGCCTTCCGGGGTCTCCGGCCCGGTCGAGACCCCGGAAAGTCTCCAGAGATCGGTCAGAGGTGGGGGTAGAGATCGGTCAGAGGTGGGTGCGCAGCCAGGTGGTGACGATGCCGTGGACCTCGGGGGCGATCTCGTGCCCGACGCCGGGCAGGAGCCGGACGTCGAGGTCCGCGTGCGGGGCGACGTCCGGCAGGTCGACGAGCGGGCGGAACCCGGTGAACAGGTGCGGGACGACGTCCGCGCCCTGGACCGGGACCGAACGGTCCAGCTCCCCGTGCAGGTGCAGCGCCTCGAACGCCCCGTCGCAGGTCGACGTCGTGATGGTCGCGTTGACGACGGCGATGGCGTCGACGAGCTCGGGCCGCTCGCAGGCGAGGCGGTAGGCGAGCATGCCGCCGTTGGAGTAGCCGACGACCGCGACCTGGGAGGCGCCCTCGGCGCGCAGCCGGGTCAGCGTCCGGGCGAGGAAGCCGACGTCGTCGACACCGGAGCGCGCGGCCGACCCGCAGCAGCCGCCGGCGTTCCAGGACGTGCGCCGACCCAGACCCGTCGGGTACACCACGGTGGCGTCGAGCTCCTGGGCCCACTCGTCCGCGTCGAGGTCGCGGCGCAGCTGCTCGGGACCGGCCGTGTACCCGTGCAGGGCCAGCACCACGCGCTCACGCACCGGCTCGTCGGCGGGGACGACGAGCAGCGGGCGCTCGGCGTCCGGCACCGCCGGGATCAGCGGGTCCGGCTGCAGGACCGGAGCCGGCGCCGAGGTCGACTCGGCGGGCGCGCCGCCGACGACCTCGGCCCCTGCCAGCATGACCACCGCGAGCGCCACGGCGGCCGCAGCGGCGCGGGGCAGCAGCCGGCGGCGGCTGAGCGGGGTGCTCACCGCACCAGGATGCGGCACCGGTCCGGTGCTGCCGGTAGCGGGGCGCCACCGGGTGGGTGAGGATGCCGACGTGACCCGGATCGCCGCGGTGGCCCCCGTCCTGCCGGAGCACCGGTACGCCCAGGAGGACATCACCGCGCTGTTCGCCGGGCTCGTCACCCCCACCGGGGACAGGCGCGCCCTGCTGGAGCGGCTGCACTCCTCGGCCGGCGTCCACCACCGGCACCTGGCGATGCCGCTGGAGCGCTACCGCACCCTCAGCGGGTTCGGCGAGGCCAACGACGTGTTCATCGACGTCGGCACCGACCTCGGCGCCCAGGCCATCTCGGCCGCCCTTGAGGCCGCGGGGCTGACCGCCCAGGACGTGGACGTCGTCCTGGCCACGAGCGTCACCGGCATCGCCGCGCCGTCCCTGGAGGCCCGTCTCGTCACCCGGCTCGGGCTGCGCCACGACGTCAAGCGGATCCCGGTGTTCGGCCTCGGCTGCGTCGCCGGCGCTGCCGGGATCGCCCGCCTGCACGACCACCTGCGCGGCGACCCGGACGGTGTCGCCGTGCTGCTCAGCGTCGAGCTGTGCTCGCTCACCGTGCAGCGCGACGACACCTCGACGGCCAACCTCGTCGCCAGCGGGCTGTTCGGTGACGGCGCCGCCGCCGTCGTCCTGGTCGGGGAGGACCGCGCCCGCCGGCTCGGGCTCGAGGCCGCCCCCCGGGTGGTCGCCACCCGCAGCCGGTTCTACCCCGACACCGAGGACGTCATGGGCTGGGACGTCGGCGGCACCGGCTTCCGGATCGTGCTGGCCGCCAGCGTCGCGGACGTCGTCGAGGCCCACCTCGCCGAGGACATGAAGGCCTTCCTCGCCGACGCCGGCCTGGAGACCGCCGACGTGGCACGGTGGATCTCGCACCCGGGCGGGCCGAAGGTGCTGCAGGCCGTGCAGGCGGCCCTGCAGCTCCCGGACGACGCGCTGCGGCCGGCCTGGCAGTCCCTCGCCGAGGTCGGCAACCTGTCGTCGTCCTCGGTGCTGCACGTGCTCGCGGCGACCCTCGCCGACGAGCCGCCGCCCCCACCGGGCTCCGCGGGGGTCCTGCTCGCGATGGGCCCCGGCTTCTGCGCCGAGCTCGTGCTGCTGCGCTGGGACGGCCCGTGAGCAGCGAGGCGTGGTTCGCCGTCCTCGTCGCCCTCGTGGTCGCCGCCCGCGTCGCCGAGCTCGCCGTCGCCCGGCGGCACCTGCGGTGGGCCGTGGCGCGTGGCGGGGTGGAGCACGGCGCCGGGCACTACCCGGTGATGGTGCTGATGCACACCGCCTTCCTCGTGGCCTGCCTGGTCGAGGTGGTCCTGCTGGACCGGCCGTTCCTGCCCTGGCTCGCCTGGCCCGCGCTCGCCGTCCTCCTCGCCGCGCACGCGCTGCGGTGGTGGTGCGTCGCCGCACTGGGGAGACGCTGGACCACGCGTGTCGTCGTCCTGCCCGGTGAGCCGCTGGTGACCCGGGGCCCGTACCGCTGGCTGCGTCACCCCAACTACCTCGCGGTCGCCCTGGAGATCCTCGCCCTGCCGCTCGTGCACACCGCCTGGCTCACCGCGGTGGTGTTCACGGTGCTCAACGCGGCGCTGCTGCTCGGGGTCCGCATCCCGGTGGAGGAGCGCGCCCTGGCCCAGGCGTCCCGGTGACCGGACGCTGGGACCTCGTCGTCGTCGGTGGGGGCCCGGTCGGGCTCGCCGCTGCGGTCGCAGCCGCCCGGCGCGGGCTGCGCAGCGTCGTGGTCGAGCAGCGGACCGGCCCGGTCGACAAGGCCTGCGGGGAGGGGCTCATGCCCGGCACGCTGCGCGCGCTCGCCGACCTCGGCGTGGACGTCGACCGGGCCCTCGGCGGCGCACCGTTCGTCGGGATCCGGTACGTCGGCCCGGACGGCGTGACGAGCGTCGCCCACCGGTTCCGGGCCGGGCCGGGGCGCGGGGTGCGTCGGACCGCGCTGCACGCCGCGCTGCGGCGCCGCGCCGACGAGGTGGGCGTCACCGTGCTGACCGGTCGGGTGGACGACGTCCAGCAGGACGGCGCGCGGGTGCGGGTCCTGGTCGCCGGCGGCACCCGTGCCGGCGGCTGCGGTGCCGGCGGCTGCGGTGCCGGCGGGGCGGTGGAGGCCCGGTGGGTGCTGGCCTGCGACGGGCTGCACTCGGTGCTGCGGCGGCGCCTCGGCCTGGACGCCGGGACGGACGGGCGGCGCTACGGCGTCCGGCGGCACGTCGCCGTCCGGCCCTGGACGGACCACGTCGAGGTGCACTGGTCCGCGGACGCCGAGGCGTACGTGACCCCGGTCGCGGCAGGGGAGGTCGGGGTCGCCGTCCTGGGCCCCCGTGGGACGGACCACGCGAGCGCGCTGACCGCGTTCCCGGCGCTGGCCGACCGGCTCGCCGGGGCAGCGTGGACGACGTCCGCGCGGGGCGCCGGGCCGCTGCGCCGGCGGGTGCGCGGCCGGGTCGCCGGCCGGGTGCTGCTCATCGGGGACGCCGCGGGCTACGTCGACGCGCTGACCGGGGAGGGGCTGCAGGTGGGGCTGGCGTCCGCGGAGGCGGCGGTGGCCGCCGTGGCCGCCGGCCGGCCGCAGGACTACGAGGCGGCGTGGCGCGAGGTCACCCGCTCCTACCGCTGGCTGACCGGCGCCCTGGTGACCGCGAGCCGGGCCGCCCCGGTGCGCCGGGCCCTGGTCCCGGCCGCGGCCAGGGCCCCGCGCCTGTTCGCCGCCGCCGTCGACACCCTCGCCACCTGACCCCCCGCCACCCCTCACGACTTCCCCGTGATCATGCAATCCCGCCACCCCTCACCCTCATCGGTGATCATGCAATCCCGCCACCCGGCGGGGCGGCGCCGGCACCGGCAGGAAGGCGTCTAGTGTCCACCATGTGAGCGCATCCCCGGTCGACGAGAGCCTGCTGCGGCAGGTGGCCGACACCCTCGAGCAGCACCGCGGCACCGTCGTCGGCCTCTCCCACGCGATCGCCGCAGACCCGGAGCTGGCCCACGAGGAGCACCGCGCCATGGACCGGTGCGCGAGCGTCCTCGAGCAGGCCGGGATCGAGGTCGAGCGCGGTGCCTACGGATTGCCCACTGCCTTCGCCGCCCGCTTCGGCTCCGGCGACACCCACGTCGTCCTGTGCGCGGAGTACGACGCCCTGCCCGAGGTCGGACACGCCTGCGGCCACAACGTCATCGCGGCGGCCGCGGTCGGTGCCGGACTGGTCCTGGCGCCGCTGGCGGAGGCCGCCGGGCTGCGGGTGACCGTGCTCGGCACCCCCGCCGAGGAGCGGTTCGGCGGCAAGGTGGACCTGCTGGACGCGGGTGCGTTCGACGACGCCGACGCGGCGCTCATGGTGCACCCGACCCCGTACGACGAGTACGGTCCGCGCAGCCTCGGCATCGAGGAGTGGCAGGTGGTCTACACCGGCCGCGCCTCACACGCCAGCGCCGCCCCCGAGCACGGCCGCAACGCTCTCGACGGCCTCGTCGCCGGCTACCAGGCCGTCGCGATGCTGCGCCAGCACCTGCGCCCCCAGCAGCAGGTACACGGGATCATCACCCACGGCGGCGACGCCCCGAACGTCGTCCCGGAGCGCACCGAAGGGCTGTTCTACCTGCGTGCCCGGACGCCGGACGACCTGGCCGACCTGCGCGAGCGGGTCCGGGCCTGCCTGAAGGGCGCGGCGACCGCGACCGGGACGTCCGTCGAGATCACCCCGGTCGGGCACACCTACCTGCCGCTGCGACCCCACGCGGGCCTGGTGGGTGTGTTCACCGACGCCTGCGCGGCTCTTGGCCGGCCGTACACCCCGGACCCGCGGGGCGACGGCCTGGGCGGGTCCACCGACTTCGGCAACGTCAGCCAGCGGCTGCCCGGCCTGCACGCCTACGTCGCCGTCCACTCCTGGCCGGCGGTCAACCACCAGCACGAGTTCGCCGCGCACTGTGTCACCCCGCAGGCGGATGAGACCCTGCTGCAGTCGGCCGGTGCCCTCGCGCTCACCGCCCTCGCCGTCGCCGGCGACCCCGGCGTCCTGCACGACCCCGACCCCACGAGCTGAGAGAGGTCCGCACCGGAGATGACCCGTACCGACGACCTTCGGTCGATGTCCGAGCGCTGGAGCGCCCACAACTACCACCCGCTGCCCGTGGTGATCTCGGAGGCCTCCGGGGCCTGGGTCACCGACGTCGACGGACGCCGCTACCTGGACTTCCTCTCGGCGTACTCGGCGATGAACTTCGGCCACCGCCACCCGCGCCTGCTCCGGGTGGCCCACGAGCAGCTCGACCGGGTCACCCTCGTCAGCCGGGCGTTCGACCACGAGACGTTCGGCCCGTTCTGCCGGGATCTCGCGCAGCTGTGCGGCAAGGACATGGTGCTGCCGATGAACACCGGCGCCGAGGCCGTCGAGACGGCGATCAAGGCCGCCCGGAAGTGGGGCTACCGGGTCAAGGGCGTGCCACGCGACGAGGCGACCATCGTCGTGGCGTCCGACAACTTCCACGGGCGCACGGTCACGATCGTGTCGTTCTCGACCGACGAGTCCGCCCGCGAGGACTACGGCCCGTACACCCCCGGGTTCCGGGTCGTGCCCTACGGCGACATCGCCGCGATGGAGCAGGCCATCGACGACACGACGGTCGCCGTGCTCATCGAGCCCGTGCAGGGGGAGGCCGGTGTCGTCGTCCCCCCGACGGGGTACCTGTCGGGACTGCGTGAGCTGTGCACGCGGGAGAACGTCCTGCTGGTCGCCGACGAGATCCAGTCCGGCCTGGGCCGCACCGGGACGACGTTCGCCGTGGAGCACGAGGGCGTCGTCCCGGACGTGTACATCCTCGGCAAGGCGCTCGGCGGTGGCATCGTGCCGCTGTCGGCGGTGGTCGCCGACGAGGAGGTGCTCGGGTTGTTCGCGCCCGGCACCCACGGGTCCACCTTCGGCGGCAACCCGCTCGCCACCGCGATCGGACGCGAGGTCGTCGCGATGCTGCGCACCGGCGAGCTGCAGGAGCGCTCCCGGGTGCTCGGCGAGCACCTCGCCCAGCGGCTCAAGGAGCTCCCCGCGGACGCCGTGGCCGAGGTGCGCAGCATCGGGCTGTGGGCCGGCGTCCAGCTGCGGCCCGAGGCCGGCCGGGCGCGGCAGGTGTCCGAGGCGATGCAGGCTCGCGGCGTGCTCGTCAAGGAGACCCACGAGTGGACGGTGCGGATCGCCCCGCCGCTCGTCATCGACCAGGCCGACCTGGACCACGGGCTCGACGCCCTCGCGGAGACCATCGAGGAGCTGCGACCGCGAGGCTGAGCCCAGCCGTGGTGGCGCTGCGCTCGCGCGCGCCAGCCCCTCGCGCCGGCTCCTCGCCCGCCGGCCCGCGCCCGGCCCCTCGCAAAATGCTGGATTTCGCCCGCGTCTCGCGGCGTGTTGCGTCTACAACCCAGCATTCTGCGCTGGAGGTGACGCTGGGGGTGAAGAGTGGGCGGCTGGGGGTGAAGAGTGGGCGCTGGGGGAGGGGGATGGGCGCTGGAGGCTCAAGGCGCCCTGGGCAACGGCCGATGCACGGAGGGTTCCGTCGGTCGTCGAAGGACTCCTCGTGCCGCAGATGTCTCGCTCCCGCCCCGCCGCCCCCGGCAGCTGGCTTCGCCGCTGCGTGTCCGGCGCCGCGCTGGCCGGGGTTGCCCTCGGTCTGCTGAGCGGTCCGGCCGCGGCCGTCACCGCCGGCCCGCTGACGTCGTCCGGGCCGGTGTCCGCGTACCCGGTCCCGGCGGCCGTGGAGACCTACAGCCCCTACCTCGGCCAGGTCAGCTGCGACCCGGCGCCCAAGCCCGGCACGGTTGCGCTGTCCGAGGTCGTCCTGGCCCACTACGGCCAGGGCCACTCCAGCGGCATCTCCCGCAGCTGCGATCAGGGCGGTCGCAGCGAGCACAAGGAGGGCCGGGCCTGGGACTGGGCGCTCGACGTCAACAACCCGGCGCACAAGGCGGCCGCGGACGAGTTCGTCGCCTGGCTCATGGCGGACGGCCCGGACGGCAAGCCGGGCTGGAACGCCCGCCGGCTCGGCGTCATGTACGTGATCTGGAACCGCCAGACCTGGTCGTCGTACAAGGCCGACCAGGGGCTGCTGGCCTACACCGGCTCCAGCCCGCACACCGACCACGTGCACGTGTCGCTGAGCTGGGCCGGCGCGATGCAGCGCACGTCATTCTGGACCGGCCGGGTCGCCGCCACCGACTACGGACCGTGCGTCGCGGTCGAGGGGCAGCTCGCGCCCCCGTACACCGCGCCGAACCTCGAGCGCTGCCCGGTGCCGGTCCGGTTGCGGTTCTGGGACGTGCCGCAGCACCACTCCTTCTTCACCGAGGTCGAGTGGCTGGCCGACCAGCAGATCACGGAGGGCCGGGCCGACGGCTCGTTCGGGGTCACGGACACCATCACCCGCGCTGAGATGGCCGCGTTCCTGTACCGGCACGCCCGCCCGTCCTGGTACCCGGCGTCCACCGAGCAGCGGTTCACCGACGTCCCCCTGGACCACCCGTTCGCCACCGAGATCGGCTGGCTCGCCGAGCAGGGGATCAGCCGTGGAGTCGGGGACGGCAGTGCCTTCGACCCGCGCGGCACGGTGACCCGTCACCAGATGGCGGCGTTCCTGCACCGGGCGCTCGGGGCGCAGGACGACTACGTGACTGCCACGCCGACGGTCGTGTTCGCCGACGTCCCGCCGACGAGCAGCTGGTACGAGGACGTCGTGTGGCTGGCCGCCAGCGGGATCACCACCGGGTCCGGTGACGGGACGGTCTTCCAGGGCGAGGACCCGGTGACGCGGGGCCAGATGGCGGCGTTCCTCTACCGGGCTTCGAACGGCTGACCGCCGGTCCCGACGCCGGTGGGACGATACCGGCAGGATGACACCCGGGTCGTTGACCTGACGGCAGCGACGGACCACGGTAGACCCATGGGGACGTCGCAGAGGGAGGCGGTGGGCCGGGACCAGTGGGCGACCAAGGTCGGCTTCCTGCTGGCCGCCATGGGGTCGGCCATCGGGCTGGGCAACATCTGGCGGTTCCCGTACGTCGTGTACGAGAACGGTGGCGGCGCATTCCTTATCCCGTACTTCGTCGCCATTCTTACGGCGGCGCTGCCGATCCTCATCTTGGAGTACGCCCTCGGGCACCTGCACCGGTCCAGCGCGCCGCACGCCTTCCGACAGGTGCGTCGCGGGTGGGAGTGGCTCGGCTGGTGGCAGGTCACAGTCGCGTTCTTCATCGCCACCTACTACGTCGTCATCCTCGGCTGGTGCCTTGCGTTCGTGTGGTACTCGGTCGGCCAGCAGTGGGGTGAGGACACCGCCGCGTTCTTCATCGGTGACTTCCTGCAGACCTCCGAGGGTGGGGCGCCAGAGGGGTTCTGGCAGGTCGGTGGCCCGGTCGTGGCGGTCCTGGTCCCCGTGCTTATCGCCTGGGCGATGATCTACACCATCCTGCGAGGTGGCGTGCGGCGCGGGATCGAACGGGCGTCCCGCGTGCTCATGCCGCTCCTCGTCATCCTGCTGCTCGTCCTCGTGATCCGTGGTGTCACCCTGGAGGGGGCAGGCGAAGGCCTCAACGTGCTCTTCACTCCGGACTTCGGGGCGCTCGCCGACCCGGGCGTGTGGATCGCTGCGTACGGCCAGGTGTTCTTCTCCATGAGCATCGCGTTCTCGATCATGATTGCGTACGCGAGCTACCTGCCACGGCGCACCGACCTGTCGAACAGCGCGTTCGTCGTCGGTCTGGCCAACTCGAGCTTCGAGTTCCTCGCCGCCATCGGCGTGTTCTCGGTCCTCGGCTTCCTCGCCGCAGCGTCCGGGTCGGCGGTCACCGACGTCGCCGGTAGCGGGGGCGTGGGGCTGGCGTTCATCGCCTTCCCTCAGATCATCAACACGCTCCCAGGGCTCAACAGCGTCATCGGGATCGTGTTCTTCCTGACCTTGTTCTTCGCCGGTCTCACCTCCATGGTGTCCATCCTCGAGCCCGGCATCGCGGCGGTTCGGGAGAAGTTCCACCTGTCCCGGACGGCGGCGGTGAACATCCTGTGCGGCGCCGCCTTCGCCGTCAGCCTCGTCTACACCACGCGCGGCGGGCTGTTCTACCTCGACACCGCCGACCGCTTCCTCAACAACTTCGGTCTGGTGGTGTCCGGGCTGCTCGAGGTGGTGCTCGTCGCCTGGGTGGGCCGGGAGCTGGCCGCGCTGCGCCGGCACGTCAACGAGATCTCGTACATCCGGGTCGGGGCGTGGTGGACCGTGTCGCTCGCTGTGATAACGCCGGTGCTGCTCGGCTCTATGACCGTCTACAACGTCTGGACCGAGGTCAACGAGCCGTACGCCGGCTACCCAGCGAGTGGGCTGCTGGTCGTGGGCTGGGGCGTGGTGGCGCTCACCCTGGTCATCGCGCTGCTGCTCAGCCAGATCCGCAAGGACCGCGAGATGAGGCTGGAGGGCTGAGCCGTGGACGGGTCCGCGATCGCGATGCTCCTGATCGGGGCGGTGCTGCTCTGGGGTGGGTTCACCGCTGCTGCGGTGCACTACTGGTGGTCGTCCAGACGGGACGGCGGCGGCACGTGACGGCTCCGGCCGCTGGTCGGGGCCGGGTTCTGCGACCGGCGCCGGCGACGAACCGGTGCGCCACGGGGCACGCTGGCCCTGCGTCGACGGAGCGACCCGTGCCCCCGGCAGGATTCGAACCTGCGACACACGGTTTAGGAAACCGTTGCTCTATCCCCTGAGCTACGGGGGCGTGCCCGGCCGTCGTTGTGGGCCGGGAGCCTGGTGGCGGCGACATCCTCGCAGATCCGCGTCCCCGGGCCACGGCATGCCCGCACGACGTGGGAAGGGGTGAGGAGAGAAGCGCTAGTGCCCGCCATCGGGTCGGCGGCGCTGCGGCCAGCGGCCCGCGGGAGGCACCTCGGTGCCGCGGCGCATCGCCGCGCCCCCGCCGGCCAGCGCGACGTCCCCGCGTGGCCCACCGACCCGGCAGCCCCGTCCCACCGTCGTCCCGGAGTCGACGACGGCGCCCGAGCGGACGACGGCACCGGGCAGCAGCACGGAGCGCCGCACAACTGCACTACGTTCCACGACGGCGCCCGCGGACACCACCGACCGGTCCACCTCTCCGGCGACCACTGCCCCGCCTGCGACGAGCGAGTCCGCGACGGCGGCTGTGCGCGCCAGCCGCGCCGGCGGCGTCCGCGCCCCCCGGGTGAGGATCGGCCAGTCGGGGTCGTCGAGGTCGAACGCCGGTCGCGGGCCGAGCAGGTCCATGTGCGCGGACCAGTACGCCTCCACGGTGCCCACGTCCCGCCAGTAGCCACCGAAACGGTGCACCCGCGCCTCCCCGGCCGCCACGAGCCGCGGCAGCAGGTGGTCCCCGAGGTCGCCGATCTGCTCAGGGTCCTCCCCGACGTCGGCGGCGACGGCGTCCAGCTCGTCCAGCACCCGTACCGGGTCGAGGACGAACACCTCGGTCGTCACCTGCCCGGACGCCGTCCGGTCGGGCTTGTAGGCGTAGTCGCGCACCCGGCCCTGGCGGTCGGTGACGACCACCCCGTACCGGGAGGCCTCGTCCCGGTCGACCGTCGTGGTCACCATCGTCACCGCGGCCTCGGAGTCCAGGTGGCCACGTACCACCTCGTCGTAGTCCATCCGGTACACCGCGTCGGCGCTCAGCACGACGAGCGCCTCCGGTGCGGCCTCACGGACGAGCGGCGCGTGCTTCCACAGCGCGTCCGCCGTCCCGTGGTGCCACCCCTCCCGCTGCGCACCCCGGGCCGGCGGCAGCAGCACCAGACCACCCGTGGTCCGGTCGAGGTCCCACGGGCGGCCGTTGACGAGTGCCTCCGCCAGCGACACCGGATGCTGCTGCTGGGCGATCCACACCTCCGGCATCCCACTGTGACGGCAGCTGCTCAGCGGGAAGTCGATGAGCCGGTAGCTGCCGCCGAAGGGCACCGCCGGCTTGGCGCGGCGCTCCGTGAGCAGCTCCAGCCGGCTGCCGGCGCCGCCGGCCAGCACGAGGACGAGGACACGCGACGGGGCCATCTGCGCAGGCTAGGCAGCCCAACCCGTTCAGGCACTCCCACCGCAGTGAGCCAGGTGGGCCCGGACGGCGCCGCGCCGGTTAGCGTTGCCGCATGCCCGACAGCCCGCAGCCGACCCAGGCCGCCGCGCCGCAGCCGACGGCGGCTCCCGCTGCTGACCGGGCGCCTGCCGCCGGGCAGGCGGGCGCGGTCACCGGGCTGGCGGGCGCGGTCGCCTCGTGGCGGGCCGACCTGGCCGCCGTCGGCGGCACGGACCCGCTGACCCGTTACCGCGACCTACCCGACGGCACGCTGGACCTGGGCAGCGCGCACCCCTCCGGCCTGGCGGGGTTCCTCGCCGGTCGCCCGACGCTGCTGTCCAGCCTGTTCCGTGAGCCGGCCGCGCTGTCCGACGCGCGCCGCCGGGCCCGCGCCGTCCGACTGGCCGCGACCGCCCTGGCCGACGAGCACGGGCTGCGCGCCGCGCACCTCGCCGTCGGCATGGTCAGCTGGCGCGACGGGGACGACACCGTGACCGGACCCGTTCTGCTGCGGCCGCTCACCCTGCGGCCCCGTGGGGTGGGGCAGAGCGACTACGACCTCTCCCTGGGCGGACCCGTGCGCACGAACCCGGCGCTCGTCCGACTGCTCGCCGCGGCCGGTCGCCCGCTGGACCCGCGGGAGCTGGAGGCCCTGGCCACCCGCGGGCCCGGATTCGACCCCACCCCGGCGTTCGACCGGCTCGCCGACGTCGCTGGCGGCCTGCCGGGTCTGGTCGTGCGGCAGCGGCTCGTCGTCGGCACGTTCGTCGACCTGGCCCCCGCCCTCGTCGCCGAGCTCGACCGACTGGCGCCGGGACTGGCCGGCCACGACGTCGTCGCCGCGCTCGCCGGCGACACCGAGGCGCGCAGCCGGCTGGCCGCCGCGGCGAGGTCCCGCGGCCCGCGGGTGGCCGACGGCACGGACGACGTCCGCGCCCTGCCCCTGGACGCCGACCAGCGCGCCGTCCTGCAGGCCGTCGTGTCGGGGCGGTCGGTGCGGGTGGAGACCCCGCCGGGCACCGGTGCCACCCAGCTGTTGGCCGGTCTGCTGGCCGCGCTGGCCGTTGGCCGGCGGCGGGTGCTCCTCGTCGCCGCGCAGCGGACCGAGCTCGCCGACGTCGTGGCCCGGCTCGCCGCGGTCGGTCTGCAGGACGTCGTCCAGGTCCCCGGCGACGTCGCCCCACCGCCGCCGGCGTCCGGCGCCGCGCAGGAGCCGCGCAGCGGTCACGCCGGGGACCCGATGGCCCTGCTGCGCCGCCAGCACCGGGCCCTGCACGCGCGACGGGACCCGTGGGGGGTCAGCGCCCTGCAGGCCCTGCACGAGCTGACCGCCCTCACCGCGCGCCGGCCGGCGCCGCGGACCACCGTCCAGCTCCAGGAGCCTGTGCTGCGCCGCCTCGACGAGCCGGCCCGGGCCCGGGCGGCCGCGGCCCTGCGGGAGGCCGCCGACCTGGGTGTCTTCGAGCGGTCCGCCCGCAGCAGCCCCTGGTACGGCGCCCGGCTCACCGACGACGCCGAGGCCGACCAGGTCCTGACCGTCGTCCGGGACCTCGCCGAGCAGCGGCTGCCCGCCCTGCGCGCGGCGATGGACCGGGTCGCCGCGGACGCCGGGCTGGCCCCGGCCGGCAGCGTCGGCGCCTGGAGCGACCAGCTGGAGCTGCTGCTCGGCGTCCGGGACACCCTGGACCTCTTCACTCCCGCCGTCTACGAGCGGCCGGTCACCCAGATGGTGGCCGCGACCGCGTCGTCCCGGTGGCGCGCCGAGCACGGCATCCAGATGGGCGTCCTGCAGCGGCGGCGCTGGGAGAAGCAGGCCCGTGAGCTGGTCCGGCCCGGCGTCGCCGTGCCCGACCTGCATGCGGCGCTCGTCGCCGCCCAGGCCCAGCGCGAGCAGTGGCAGCGGGCCTCCCGCGGCGGCGGCTGGCCCCGGGTGCCGTTCGGGCTCGCCGAGGTGGACGCCGTGCATGCCGCCGTCGTCGAGCAGCTGCGCCGGCTGGAGACCGTCCTGGCCGGGACCGAGGAGGGCGGGCGGCTGCTCGACGTCCCGCTCGCTGACCTGCAGCGCCGTCTCGAGCGCCTCGCCGCCGACGCCGGCGACGTGCCGCTGGTGGCGCGGCGCACCGCCGCCCTGGACGCTCTGGGGGACCTCGGCCTGGAGCCGCTGGTCGCCGACCTCATCGCCCGCGCCGCCCCCGCGCAGACCGTGGCTGCCGAGCTCGACCTGGCCTGGTGGCGGTCGCTGCTGCAGCTGCTGCTCGCCGGTGACCCGGACCTGGCCGCCGCCGACGCGGCCGCGCACGCAGCCGCGCTGGAGGCCGTCCGGTCGGCGGAGCTGCGGCGGCAGGGCGCCGTGGTCCGCTCGGTGCGCGACGCCGTCGCGGTCGCCGGTGCTGCACCCGTCGTGGCCACGACCCCGATGGCCCTGCCCCAGGAAGTCGGCGCAGACGCCCGGTTCGACGTCGTCGTCCTCGCCGGTGGGCACCGGGTCGGGACCGCCGAGGCCGTCCTCGCCCTGGCCCGGGCGCCGCAGGTCGTCGTCCTCGGCGACCCCGCAGGACTGCCCCCGGCGCCGGTGGTCGTCGCCGGGGAGAACCCGAGCCGCACGGCAGCGCCGGCGGTGGACGCCCCACCGCGACCCGGCGTCCTGGACCTGCTCGCCGACGTCCTGCCGACCCACCGGCTGCGCCACCAGCACCGGATGCCGGCCGCCGTCGTCCGGGTCGCGGACGCCGTCCGCCCCCGCGGAGGGGACGTCCCGGCGACGGCGCGGGTCCCGGCACCGCCGCGGCTTGCCTCCGCGGACCTCGTGCTCGTGCCGGACGGCGTGGGGTCCCCGGACGCCGACGGCGGGGTGGAGAGCGTCCAGGCCGAGGTCGACCGCGTCGTCGCGCTCGTGCTCGAGCACGCCCGGACCCGGCCGCAGGAGTCCCTCGCCGTGCTGACCCTCGGCCCGCGGCACGCCCGGCGCGTCGCCGACGCCCTGCGCGCCGACCTGCCCGACCACCCGGACGTCGCCCGTTGGCTGGCCGCGCAGACCCGGGAGCCGTTCGTCGTCACCGACACCGACCGCTGCGAGGACGCCGTCCGGGACTCGGTCGTGCTGAGCGTCGGGTTCGCCCGGACGCCGCACGGGCGGGTGCTGCACCGGTTCGGCCGGCTGGACGCCGACGGTGGTGACCGGCGGCTCGCCGTCGTCGCCAGCCGGGCCCGGCGGCACCTGACCGTCGTCTCCTGTCTCACCGCCGCCGACCTGGACCCCGACCGGCTCCGGACGCCGGGCGCGCGGGGCCTGCGGTCGCTGCTCGAGGCGCTGGAGGCGTCAGAGGCGCCGGACGACGGGGCGGCGGCCAGCGGGCACCAGCTCGCCGACCCTCTGCTCGCCGACCCCCTGCTCGCCGATCTCGCCGACCGGCTCGCCGCCCGCGGCCACGACGCCCGGGTCGGGCCCGGCGGCGTCCCGGACCTGGTCGTCGACGCCGACGGCGAGCGGCCGACCGCGGTGGTCACCGACCTGCACCCGGCGGACGCACCGGAGGAGGCCCTCAGCGACGCCCTCGTCGTCCGTCACCTGCTGCTGCCGGACCAGCTGCGCCGGTTCGGCTGGCGGGTCGTGCGGGTCGGCGCCGTGGGGCTGTTCACCGACCCCGAGGCCCAGGTGGACCGGGTGCTCGGCACCGAGGGTGGCGGGATTGCATGATCACGACGAGGGGATGTCGGCTGATCACCGAGGGTGGGCAGGCGGAGGGTGGCGGGATTGCATGATCACCGAGGAGGGGCGTGGGGGTGGGCGCGGCGAGGGCGACGAGCCGATGCTGCCGGAGCGTGCCGACGACGACCGGGACGAGGGCTGGGGTGAGCCCCCCGACCCCGAGGACGACGACCGCATCCTGCGGGAGCGGCCGCCGCACTGGTGACGCACTGATGAGAGGTCAGGGTGCGTCGCCCTGGCGCGCGCGCAGCAGGTCCCGGATCTCCCGGAGCAGCAGGACGTCCTCCGGCGGCGCCTGGACCTCGGGCTCCTCGCCGCGCCGCCGGCGCTCCATGAGCCGGTTCACCGGCACGACGACCGCGAAGTAGACCACCGCCGCGACGATCACGAAGTTGATCAGGGCGGTGATCGTCGTGCCGATGACGACCGGGCCCCAGCCCACGTCGCTGACGTCCGGGACGCCGCCGAGCGCCGCGATCAGTCCGCCGATGAAGTCGTCGGCGAACGCGCTGACGACGGCGCCGAAGGACGCCCCGACGACGACCGCGACGGCGAGGTCCACGACGTTGCCGCGCAGCAGGAAGTCCTTGAAACCCTTGAGCATGACCGCTCCCTCCTGGTGACCCTGGTGACGGACCACCGCGGTCGGTGGCGCCGGAGCTCACGCTAGGGGAGCACGGCGAGCAGCAGCGGACGTCGTCCCGCAGTGGCGGCCACCCGTGTCGCCTCCGCGCGGTCCAGGGCCAGGACGACGGTGCGGCCGGTGTCCTCCGCCCCCAGCAGGCCGCTGTCCGCCACCGGGACGTGCAGCACCGTCGCGTCCTCGACGATCACCTCACCGTGGGCCTCCGGTGAGGTGAGGTCGGCCCCGGCCAGCACGGCGACCGGGTCACCGGGGGAGACCAGGGCGAGGGCCTCGCCCTCGACCCGCACCGGCACCGCCCAGCTGCCGGGCGGGGCACCGGTGAGCAGCCCCGCGGCACGTACCCGTGCGTCGGTGAGCACCTCGCCGGCACGCACGGCGGCGCTGAGCCGGGCGCCCTGGGCCCGGCCGGGCGCCAGCGCCCCCGCCGGCACCGCAGCCGCCGGCAGCCGGACGGTGGTCACGTCGGCGGCGGCGAGCACGTGCCCGGCGGGCAGGTCCCGGGTCGTTGCGGCCACCGGTGCGCCCGGGTCCGCGGACGGTGCCAGCGCATCGACACCGACCGCGACCGCGGCGGCCAGCAGGAGCCCGGCGACGAGCCGCCGGGCGCGGGCGGTGCGACGAGGCGGCAGCCGACGCCCCCGGGGACGGCGCAGCGCGACGCGCAGGGCACGCACCGCGCTGTCAGGGCAGGTCGAAGGGGAGCGGCTGGCCGTCCAGCGCGTGCCGGCAGGTGCAGTCGGCCTCCGGGCCGGGCAGCCGGGCGATCGCCGCGGCGACGAGGTGCTTGAGCCGTTCGACGTTGCGCCCGAACACCTCGAGCACCTCGGCGTGGGTGACGCCCTCGCCCTGCTCGACGCCGGCGTCCAGGTCCGTGACGAGGGAGACGGTGGTGAAGCACATCGCGAGCTCGCGGGCGACGGCCGCCTCGGGCATCCCGGTCATACCGACGACCGACCACCCCGCCGCCGCGTGCCAGCGGGACTCCGCTCGGGTGGAGAACCGTGGACCGTTGACGACGACGAGGGTGCCGCCGTCCACGACGTCCAGCGGCGGCTGCGGCCCCGTCTCCTGGTCGTGGGTGCCGGCGTCGAGCACGGCGCGCCGTCCGACCGGGCAGTACGGGTCCGCCATCGGGGCGTGCACGACGGTGCCCGGGGCGTCGTAGATCGTGGCCGCCCGGCCGTGGGTGCGGTCGACGACCTGGTCCGGGACGACGACGGTCCCCGGACCCAGCTCCGGGCGCAGCGACCCGACGGCGCTCGGCGCGAGGACCTGGCGGACCCCGACCGCGCGTAGCGCCCACAGGTTCGCCCGGTAGTTGACGAGGTGCGGCGGCAGCCGGTGGTCCCGCCCGTGCCGGGGCAGGAACGCCACCGCCCGGCCCGCGAGGGTGCCCACGACCGGCTGCTCGGCGGGCTCACCGAACGGGGTCGTCACCTCGACGGGGCGGGCGTCGTCGAGAAAGGAGTAGAAGCCGGAGCCGCCGATGACGCCGACGTCCGCGCGAGGTTCCGTCATGGACCCGGACGGTAGCGCCGCGGCAGGACCGCCCAAGGGCGCGCCCACCCGTGCTGTGGACGACGCGGGACGGGCTGCGCCGGCTGTGGAGAGCGGTGAGACGAGCGGTGGGCGGCCGGGGGTGGTCAGGCGGCCGAGCCGGACGACGACGCCCCGGACGACGATGCCCCGGACGACGAGGACCCGGACGACGAGGACCCGGACGACGAGGCCCCGGACGACGAGGTCGCCGACCCGGACTTCGCCTCAGCCGAGGAGCCGTTCCCGTTCGAGGAGCCGTTCCGGGAGCCGCCGCCACCAGTGGAGGTCCGGTCGGCACGCGAGTCGGTCGCGTAGAACCCGGAGCCCTTGAACACGATGCCCACGGTGTTGAACAGCTTGCGCACGGTGCCCGCGCACTCGGGGCACTCGGTGAGCGCGGGGTCGGAGAACGACTGGCGCACCTCGAACCGGTGCTCGCAGTCGGTGCACGCGTACGCGTAGGTCGGCACGATGGACCTCCTGGCAGGACGGCGCCCCCGGATCTGGCACTCCAAGGGCGAGAGTGCCAAGTCTAGCGCCTGCGCCGAAGGTGCCGCCTCCGCCGTGCGTCCGCCACGCGTCCGCTACCCGTCCGCCGTGCCCCCGCCGCCCTCCGCCGCGCGTCCGCCCCGGGACGGTCGGCCGCGGTGGCTACTCTCGCGGCGTGGCCCGTGCTCGCTCCCTGCGCACCGTCGGCGTCGTCGTCGCCGCCGTGCTCGCCGTCGTCCTCGTCGTCTCCCTCGTCACCGTGGTCGTCATGGTGCGCCGGCCGCTGCCGTCGTGGTCGGGGGAGGCCGACGTCAGCGGCCTCGACCGCGAGGTGACCGTGCTACGGGACGCCAACGGCGTCCCGCACGTCTACGCCGACACCGCCGAGGACCTCTTCGCCGGGCAGGGCTACGTGCACGCGCAGGACCGGTTCTTCGAGATGGACCTGCGCCGGCACATCACCGCCGGCCGGCTGTCCGAGCTCGTCGGCGCCAACCCCGACGCGCTCGCCGCCGACCGGGTGATCCGCACGCTCG
This sequence comes from Kineosporiaceae bacterium SCSIO 59966, assembly GCA_020881835.1. Classification (NCBI taxonomy): domain Bacteria; kingdom Bacillati; phylum Actinomycetota; class Actinomycetes; order Kineosporiales; family Kineosporiaceae; species Kineosporiaceae bacterium SCSIO 59966. Next base: position 2,557,481 of record CP052876.1, on the reverse strand, counting down.
GCTGGCGGCACGTCGCCGAGCAGGAGGAGGCGCTGCTCGACCCGGACTCCCGCCGCTACCTGCAGGCCTACGCGGACGGCGTGAACGCCTACCTGCGCGACCGGTCGCCCAGTGAGCTGTCGGTCGAGTACACGGTGCTCGGCGCCCAGGTCGACCTGCCCCGCGTCGAGGAGTGGGACGTCGTGGACTCCCTGGCCTGGCTCAAGGCGATGGCCTGGGACCTGCGCGGCAACTACGACGACGAGATGGGCCGGGCTCTCGCCTTCGGAGCGATCGGGGACGTCGGTCGGGTCGAGGAGCTGTGGCCGCCGTACCCGACCGAGCGGCACGCCCCGATCCTGCCGGACGCCGGTGTCGCCGACGACGATGCCGACGACGACGACGACGCCGACGACGACGCCGCGGCCACCGGTCCGGCGGCCCGGGCGGACACGGCCGCCGCCCAGGCCGCCGCCCTCGCCGCCGCCCAGCCGGCCCTGCAGGCCGCCTCCGAGGCCCTGGACGCCGTCCCGGCGCTGGTCGGCACCGGCGACGGCATCGGCTCGAACTCGTGGGTCGTCTCCGGTGAGCACACCGAGACCGGCGCCCCGCTGCTGGCGAACGACCCGCACCTGGGGCCGAGCGTGCCGAGCACCTGGTACCAGGTCGGCCTGCACTGCACCCAGGTCGACGAGCAGTGCCCGTTCGACGTCTCCGGCTACTCGTTCTCCGGCCTGCCGGGTGTGATCATCGGGCACACCGCCGAGATCGCCTGGGGCTTCACCAACCTCGGCCCCGACGTCACCGACTTCTGGCTGGAGCGGGTGGCCGGTGACACCTACCTGCGAGACGGCCAGCAGCTGCCCGTGCAGACCCGCACCGAGGTCATCAAGGTGGCGGGTGCGGACGACGTCGAGCTCGAGGTGCGCTCGACCGGGCACGGCCCGATCATCTCCGACGTCCTGCAGGACGTCGCGGCGCTCGGCACCCGTGCCCCGCTGCCGGAGGACTCCCCGGTGCAGGGGACCGGTTTCGAGGTGGCGCTGCAGTGGACCGCGCTGGAGCCCGGTCGCACCGCCCAGGCGGTGTTCGCCCTCAACGCCGCGACCACCTGGGAGGAGTTCCGCGCCGCGGCAGAGCTGTTCGAGGTGCCGTCGCAGAACCTCGTGTACGCCGACACCGACGGCAACATCGGCTACCAGGCACCCGGACGGATCCCGATCCGCCCGTCGGGCAGCCAGCTCGGCAAGGCCGACGGCACGTGGCCGCGCCCGGGCTGGGACAGCTCGTGGGACTGGACCGGCTACATCCCCTTCGACGAGCTCCCCTCGGTGCTCAACCCGGAAGAGGGTTTCATCGTCACGGCCAACCAGGCCGTCGTCGGCCCCGAGTACCCGTACCACCTCACCGACGACTGGGCCTACGGCTACCGCTCCCAGCGGATCCGTGCGGCGATCGAGGAGGCGATCGGCTCCGGACGCCGCCTCGGCGTCACCGACATGCAGGCCCTGCAGCTGGACACCCGGAACGGCTTCGCGCCGGTCCTGGTGCCCGCGCTGCTCGCCGCCACGCTGCCGGTCAGCGACTCGATGAGCGTCGAGCAGCGCAACTTCACCCGCGAGGCGGTCGACCTGCTGCGGGACTGGGACTACTCCCAGGACGCCGACTCCGCCGCGGCCGCCTACTTCAACGCCGTCTGGCGCCAGCTCCTCGAGCGCACGTTCGCCGACGAGCTGCCCGGCGGCGTCCGGCCCGACGGCGGCGACCGCTGGTTCGAGGTCGTCGGCGCCCTTCTGCAGGAGCGGGACAGCACCTGGTGGGACGACCAGACCACCCCCACCATCCTGGAGAACCGGGACACGATCATCGAGCAGTCCCTGCACGCCGCCCGTGCTGAGCTGACCGCCCGGCTCGGCAAGGACCCCGAGGAGTGGCAGTGGGGCCGGCTGCACACGCTGCAGCTGCAGCACAACCCGCTCGGCGGGTCAGCCGTCCCCGGCCCGGTCCGCGACCTGTTCAACCCTGATCCCGTCCAGCTCGGCGGTGGCAGCTCCATCGTCAACGCCACCGGCTGGGACGCCTCCGCCGAGGACTACCGCGTGACCTGGGTGCCCTCGATGCGGATGGTGGTCGACCTGGGTGACCTCGACCGCTCGACGTGGATCGACCTCACCGGTGTCAGCGGGCACCCCTGGTCCGGGCACTACACCGACCAGCTCGACCTGTGGGCGGACGGCGAGCAGCTCCCCTGGGCGTTCAGCCCGGACGCCGTGCGCGCCGCGGCCGAGCACGAGCTCACCCTGCAGCCCCGGGACGGCGGGCCGTAGCCCGCGCGGCCCACCCCGCGAGCGGCACCCAGCCGGACGGCGTCGCCGCGGCGTCCACCGGGACGTCGTGCGGACCGGCCGGCACCTCGCCGGCGGCCAGCAGCTCGTCGTCGTGGACGAGCGCGACGACCGGCGGGCGGCCTGGCCCCAACCGGGCCAGCGTGCGGTCGTAGTAGCCGCCGCCCTGCCCCAGCCGGGCGCCGGAGCGGTCCACGGCCAGGGCCGGGACGACGAGCACGTCGCACCCGGCCACGGCCCGCGGCCCCAGCCGCGGACCGGCCGGCTGGCTCAGCCCGAGAGGTCCGGGGACGTCGGCGCCGTCGTCCACCGCCCAGTCCAGCGGCCGCCCGGGCCCGGTGACGACCGGCAGCAGGACGACGGCACCGGCGGCGTGCAGCGCGCGCAGCAGCGGCCCGGTGCCGGGCTCGCCCGGCCGCGAGCGGTAGCAGGCCACCCGGCGGGCGGCGCGCACCGCCGGCACCGCCGTGACCACGGCAGCGAGCCGCTCGGCCGCCCGGTCCCGCTCGTCGTCCGGGCGGGCCGCCCGCCGCTGGCGCACCTGCGTCCGCAGTGCCGCCTTCGTGTCCACGCCCGTCCTCCCGCCTACGATGCGGATCCTGCCCCAGGAGCGAGGGAGGAGCGCCGTGTCGCTGCGCGTCCGGCTGGCGGTGGTGCTCACCGTCACCGTCCTCCTCCCGCTGGCCGCCGCCGGCGTCGTCGTCGGCGTCCTGGTCCCCCGCGTGGCGGCGGACGCCTCCACCGAGCGGCTCGAGGCGACGGCCCGAGCGGCGACCGCGACCCTGACCCGCCAGTGCACCACGCTCGGGCTGGCCGCCCGCTCGCTGGCCCTGGACGCCGCCCCGCGGCTCGCCGCCGGCGACGACGTCCCGGCGTCGGCCGCGCAGGCGGCGGTGGGCTCGCTCGAGGGGGTCTCCGCCGGCCTGCTCGACGCCGACGGCACCGTCCTGGCCGCCACCGGGGACGCCGACCTGGCCGGTCTGCGCGGCGCCTCCTGCTCTCAGGGCAGCACCCCCGCGGACCGGCAGGTGGAGACGGTGCCGGTCCGCGACGGCCAGGGCCGGCTCGTCGGGTGGGCCGTGGCCGCGGTCACCGTCGACGACGCGGCAGTGCAGCAGCTGCGCGGGCGGCTCGGACTACCGGCCGGGCTCGTCCTGGTCGCCGACGGCCGGGTCGTCGCCGCGGACGTCGCCGGCCTCGGCAGCACCGGCCTGCAGCTCGACCGGCTCGCGGCGTCCGTGCCTGACCCCCCGGCGTCCGGCCTCCGGGTCGGGTCGACCGACGACCTGCGCTGGGCGGTCGCGGCCGGTGCCCCGGCGGTCGGCGGCACCGTCGTCGCGGTGGAGGCGCCGCGCGCCTCGTTCCTGTCCCGCGCCGTGCCGGTGCTGCTCCTGCTGGCCGCCGCGCTCGCCCTCGCCGGGACCTGGCTCGTCGCCCGACGGCTCACCGCGCCGCTCGAGGAGCTCACCGCCACCGTGGACCGGCTCGGGCACGGCGACCTGTCCACCCGCACCACCGTGCGCGGGCACGACGAGGTGGGCCGGCTCGGCGCCGCCGTCAACGCGATGGCCGACGCCCTCGAGCGCTCGCTCGCCGACGCCGACGAGGGTCGCGCCGCGCTCGCCGAGACCCTCGAGCGGTTCGGGGAGGCGCTGGCGCGCACCCACGACCTCGGCGGGCTGCTGCAGACCGTCGCCGAGGCGGCCGCCACCGAGGCCGGCGCCGACACCTGCGTCGTCTACGTCACCGACCCGGCGGTGCCCGTCGGCGGTGCGCCCGCGGGCGGCGTCCGGCTGGTCGAGCGGGCCGTCGTCGACCTGGAGGTGCACAGCCCGCAGACCAGGGACCGGCTGCGGGAGGTGGCCGCCCGCGCCGTCGCCGCGGCGGCCGAGGTCACCGACCGCTCCGCGCCGGGCACGAGCGTCGTCGCGCTGCCGCTGCTGCACGAGGCCGCTCCCGGGGAGGGGTGCGTCGTCCTCGGTGTCATCGTCCTGGCCGGTCGCCGCCGGCTGGAGGAGGACCAGCTGGCCGCCGCTCGCTCGCTGGTCCGCCCGGCCGGGACCGCCGTGCACAACGTCATCGTGCACGAGGAGACCGCGCGGATGTCCGTCACCGACCCGCTCACCGGGTTGGCGAACGCGCGCTCGCTCACCGACACCCTGACCCGGGAGGTCGAGCGGGCCACCCGCTTCGGCCGTCCGCTGTCCGTGCTCACGGTCGACCTCGACCACTTCAAGACCGTCAACGACACGTGGGGCCACGCGGTCGGCGACCGGGTGCTGCGCGCCCTCGCCGACCGGCTGCGCGGCCTGGTCCGCGAGGTCGACACCGTCGCCCGCTACAGCGGCGAGGAGTTCGTCGTGCTGCTCCCCGAGACCGCCGCCGCCGGCGCCGAAGAGGTCGCCCGGCGGGTCGTCGAGGCGGTGCGCCGAGAGCCGCTCTGCGACGCCGGGGTGGCCGAGCCGGTCCGGGTCACGGTGTCCGTCGGCGTGGCCGCGCTGCCCGAGCACGCCGGCACCGCGCAGGACCTGCTGCGCCGGGCCGGCGAGGGGCTCGCCGCCGCCAAGGCGGCCGGGCGGGACGGGTGGGCGTCGGTCGACGTCGATAGCCTGCCGACATGACCGACCCGACGACCTCCCCGCCCCGAGTCCGCAAGGCGGTCATCCCCGCCGCCGGCCTGGGCACCCGGTTCCTGCCGGCGACCAAGGCGACGCCGAAGGAGATGCTCCCCGTCGTCGACAAGCCCGCGATCCAGTACGTCGTCGAGGAGGCCGTGGCGGCCGGCCTGACCGACGTCCTCATGGTCACCGGACGCAACAAGCGTCCCCTGGAGGACCACTTCGACAAGGCCTGGGAGCTCGAGGAGGTCCTCGCCGCCAAGGGCGACGAGTCCCGGCTGGAGCAGGTCCAGGCGTCCTCCGACCTCGCCGCCGTCCACTACGTCCGCCAGGGCGACCCGAAGGGCCTCGGTCACGCCGTGCTGTGCGCCCGCCACCACGTCGGTCGCCAGCCGTTCGCCGTCCTGCTCGGTGACGACCTCATCGACCCCCGCGACCCGCTGCTGACCCGGATGCTCGAGGCGCAGGCCACGCACGGCGGCAGCGTCGTCGCGCTCCTGGAGGTCCCCGAGGACCAGGTCAACCTCTACGGCTGCGCCGAGCTGCTGCCCGACGACAGCGCGCCGGACGACGACGTCGTCCGGGTCGGTGGCATGGTGGAGAAGCCGGACCCGGCCGACGCGCCGAGCAACCTCGCGGTCATCGGCCGGTACGTGCTGCACCCGGACGTCTTCGACGTCCTGGAGCACACCCCACCGGGGCGCGGCGGGGAGATCCAGCTCACCGACGCCCTGCAGACCCTGGCCCGCCGTGAGGGCGAGGGCGGCGGCGTCCGGGGCGTGGTGTTCCGCGGTCGCCGCTACGACACCGGCGACCGGCTCGACTACCTCAAGGCCGTCGTCCGCCTGGCCTGCGAGCGCGAGGACCTCGGTCCCGGGCTGCGGGCGTGGCTGGCCGACTACGTCGCCGCCGGCTTCCGCGCAGAGGGAGACCCCCGATGATCCCCGTTGAGGACCATCTCGACCGCGCACTGTCCGCGGTCCGCCCGCTCGACCCGATCGACGTGGCCCTGCTCGACGCCCTCGACTGCGTGCTGGCCGAGGACGTCGTCTCGACGGCCACCCTGCCCGCCTTCGACAACTCGGCGATGGACGGCTACGCCGTGCACCTGCCGGACGTCGCCGAGGCCAGCGAGGAGTCCCCGGTCGTCCTGCCGGTGGTCGCCGACCTGGCCGCCGGGGCGAGGGAGGCGTTCCCGCTCACCCCCGGGTCCGCCGTCCGGATCATGACCGGCGCGCCGGTGCCGCCGCGCACCGGCGCCGTCGTCCCGGTGGAGTGGACCGACGGCGGCATCGCCCAGGTGAGGATCACCCGGGCCCCGCGACCGGACCAGAACATCCGCCGGGCCGGGGAGGACGTCACCCCCGGCGAGGTGCTGCTGAGCGCCGGCACCCGGCTCGCCGCCCGCCACCTCGGGCTGCTGGCCGCCGCCGGGCACGACCGGGTGCGGGTGCGGCCGCGCCCCCGGGTCGTCGTGCTGTCCACCGGCAGCGAGCTCGTCGAGCCGGGTCGTCCGCTCGGCTTCGGTCAGATCCACGAGTCGAACGGCTACGCGCTGACCGCCGCGGCGCTGGACGCCGGCGCCGCGGCCGTGCACGGCGGGATCGTCCCGGACGACCCGCGGGTACTCATGTCCACCCTCGAGGACCACCTCGGGCGCGCCGACCTGCTCATCACCACCGGCGGAGTGAGCATGGGCGCCTACGACACGGTCAAGGAGGTGCTCTCCCAGCTGGGGACCGTCACCTTCTCCCGAGTCGCGATGCAGCCCGGGATGCCGCAGGGGTTCGGCACCCTCGGACCCGACGCCACCCCGATCTTCACCCTGCCCGGCAACCCGGTGAGCTCCTACGTGTCCTTCGAGGTGTTCGTGCGGCCGGTGCTGCGCAAGATGATGGGCGAGTCCCAGCTGCACCGTCCCTCGGTGACGGCCACCGTCACCGAGGGGTGGACGTCGGTGGCCGGCAAGCGGCAGTTCGTCCGGGTCGAGCTCACCACCGACGAGCAGGGCCGCTCGGTCTGCCGACCCGTCGGCGGGCACGGCTCGCACCTCGTCGCCGACCTCGCCGTCGCCAACGCGCTCGCCGTCGTCCCCGAGGACACCACCCGGGTCGTGCCCGGTGACACGGTGCGCTGCCTGCTGCTCGAGCGGGGGCGGCGATGACCGGCCGGCTGACCCACGTGGACGCCGCCGGGCACGCCCGGATGGTGGACGTGTCCGCCAAGGACGTCACCGTGCGTGAGGCCACCGCGCGGGGACGGGTGCTGTGCTCGGCGCAGGTCGTCGCCGCGCTGCGCGGGGACGGCGTGCCGAAGGGGGACGCGCTCGCCGTCGCCCGGCTGGCCGGCATCCAGGCCGCCAAGCGGACCCCGGACCTGGTCCCGCTGGCGCACCCGGTCGCCGTGCACGCCGTCACCGTCGACCTCGAGGTCGCCGACGACGGCGTCGACGTCACCGCGACCGTGCGCACGGCCGACCGCACCGGGGTGGAGATGGAGGCGCTGACCTGCGTCGCCGTCGCCGGTCTCGCGCTCGTCGACATGGTCAAGGCGCTCGACCGGCAGACCCGGATCACCGACGTGCGGGTGGTCGCCAAGAGCGGCGGCCGCTCCGGGGACTGGACCGCCGAGTGACGCCCCGGCTGCAGGGGCGACGCGCCCTCGTCATCACCTCCTCCAACCGCGCCGCGGCCGGCGTGTACGCCGACCGCGGCGGCCCCGTGCTCGTCGACGGGCTGGCCGAGATGGGGTTCACGGTCGACGGCCCCGTCGTCGTCCCGGACGGCGAGGAGGTGGCCGTCGCGCTGCGGTCGGCCGTGGCGCAGGGGTACGACGTCGTGCTCACCACCGGCGGGACGGGGATCGCCCCCGGCGACGTCACCCCGGAGGTCACCCGCCCCGTGCTGGACCGCGAGCTGCCCGGACTCGCGGAGGCGATCCGCGCCCGCGGGCGGGACGCCGGGGTGCCCACCGCGGCGCTCTCCCGCGGGCTCGCCGGCGTCGCCGGACGCACCGTCGTCGTCAACCTGCCCGGGTCGCCCGGCGGCTGCCGGGACGGGATCGCCGTCCTGCGGGACGTGCTGCCGCACGCCGTCGACCAGGTGCACGGCGGTGACCACCCGCCGGCGTCCGGCGGCTGATGCCGGTGACCACCGGCTGGCCGGTGACGCTCACCGACTCCGACGTCGTGCTGCGGCCCCTGACCCGCCGGGACGGCCGGGCCTGGCGCCGGCTGCGCGCCGACAACGCCGCCTGGCTCGACCCCTGGGAGGCCACCAGCCCGTTGGCCGGGACGGTGCAGCCGACCTTTGCCCAGCTGCGCCGCGAGCTGGCCCGGCAGGGACGCAGCGGGCAAAGCATCCCGCTCGCCATCGAGTACCGCGGCCGCCTCGCGGGCCAGGTCACCGTCGGCGGGATCCTGTGGGGCTCACTGCGGTCCGGCCACGTCGGGTACTGGGTGGACCGGGCGGTCGCCGGCCTGGGGATCGCCCCGCTGGCGGTCGCGATGGTGGCCGACCACTGCTTCGGCACCGTCGGGCTGCACCGCCTCGAGGTGAACATCCGCCCGGAGAACGCGGCGAGCCTGCGGGTCGTGGCCAAGCTCGGGCTGCGCGAGGAGGGACTGCGCCGCCGGTACCTGCACATCGACGGCGCCTGGCGCGACCACCGCTCGTTCGCGGTCACCGCCGAGGAGGTCCCCAACGGCCTGCGCGCCCGCCTGCGCCTCCCGCCCACCTGACTCCTCGCCCCGCCCATCCCTATCCCACGTCGTGCGGGCTCGACGTGGTGCCGCGGCACCCCTCGGCCACGTCGTGCGGGCTTGACGTGAGCATCCCGCTGCTGCGACACGCGGCTGGCGTCCCGGGCGCGGCAGACCGGCGCGCCTACGGTGGGACATCGTGGACAGCAGCCTCATCTTCGTGGTCATCGTCGCGCTGTGGGGTCTGGTCCTGCTGCCCGGTGTGGTGCGTCACCGGGCCACGCTCGGTGGGTCCCGGGTCCGCGACCGGTTCTCGGTCGCCATGCGGGTGCTCGACCGCCGCCGCGGCGAGCCGCACCCGGCGGGGCGCACCTACGTCCACCCCCGTCGTCCGAGCGAACCCGCCCTGAGTCCAGCGGCCGCCGGACCTACCCGTCCGGTGTCCTCCCCGAGCCGGGACCCGCGCCGTCCGGGACCTCCGCCGCGTCGCGCCCTCGCCGTCGTCGTCCTGGCCGCCCTCGCGGCGCTCGCTCTCGCGGTCCCGGTGACCGTCGTGGCCTCGGCGGCCGGGGTGCTCCCGTTCTGGCTGCCCGCGGTCCCGTTGGCCTCCCTCGTCGCCGTCGTCGTCGGGCTCCGCCTGCGGGCGCTGGCCCGGTGCCGGCCTCGCACGGTGCAGCCCGGCCGGCTGGCGAACCGGACGTCGCCACCGGCCGGCACCGGTCCGGTCCCGGCGGCGAGCCGTCCCCGGCAGGCCTCGCCGGCACCGCAGCCCGCCCAGGCCCCGCCGGCCCCGCAGCCCGCGCCCCGGCCCGAGCAGCGTCCCGGCACCTGGACACCGGTTCCCGTCCCGCCGCCGACCTACGCGCTCAAGCCCGCCGCTCCCCGCCGGGCCGTCACCGTGGACGTGCCGGAGCAGACCCGTCCCGCGGTGGAGCCCGCCCCGCAGCCCACGCCCCAGCCCCGGCACCAGCCGGTCGCTGCGACCTGGGACCTCGACGCCGTGCTCGAGCGCCGGCGGGCCGCCGCCGGCTGAGTACGGCTGCGGCCCGGTGCTACTCTGTCCGTCGCCTCGGGGCTGTAGCGCAATTGGTAGCGCACCTCGGTCGCATCGAGGGGGTTAGGGGTTCGAGTCCCCTCAGCTCCACCCCGTAGCACGACGCCCCGTCCGGGCCACCCGGGCGGGGCGCTCGTCGTCCGGGTCCTCTCCGCCACCCACCGGGCGGACGGCGAGGGGCGCCGGTCAGATCCAGCTCGGGAACCACATCCGCATCTGCCACTGCGAGTACGGGATCACCTCGGCGACCTGGACCGGCCAGAAGAAGGCCTCGAGCACGACCGCGCCGACCACGAGCGCCCCGGCGAGCACGGCGCCGACCGCGCGGCGGCGCCGCGGCACCTCGCGCGGGCCCAGCAGCAGCCCGATGACGTGCGTGAGGGCCAGCACGAGGTACGGCACGAACACGACGGCGTAGAACGCGTACATCGTCCGGTCGTCGACGGCGTCGTAGTAGAACCACGGCAGCCACCCGGCGGCCACCGCGCCGAGCACCGCACCGGCGCGCCAGTCCCGGCGCAGCGCCCACAGCACGAGCAGGACGACGAGCGCCGCCGCCCCGCCCCACCAGACCACCGGGTTGCCCACCGAGGTGATCGCCTGGGAGCAGGACTCGGCCAGGCAGCCGTCCTCGCCGCGTTCGAGGCCCTCGTAGAAGAAGGACGTCGGGCGACCCTGCACGATCCACGACCACGGGTGCGCCTCGTACGGGTGCTCCGACGTCAGGCCGGTGTGGAAGCTGAGGATGTCGGCGTGGTACTTGCCGAGGGAGCGCAGCGAGTCCGGCAGGAACGCCAGCGGCCCGTCCGGGTTCTGCGCCCCCCAGGTGCGCAGGTGCGCGTCGTCCGAGCGGAACCAGCCCACCCACGAGGCGAGGTAGGTGAGCAGCGCGACCGGCACCGTCGAGACGAACGCGGGGACGCCGTCGCGCAGCAGCGCCCAGCGCCAGCCCGGCAGTCCCGCGGCCCGGCGGGCCCCGACGTCCCACAGCACGGTCATCAGCCCGAACGCGGCCAGGTAGAACAGCCCGGACCACTTGGTGCCCACCGCCAGGCCCAGCAGGACGCCGGCGAGCAGCCGCCACGGTCGCAGCCCGAGCCCTGGCCCGACGGCGCCGAGCGGCCGGCCGTCGGCGCGGGCGGTGGCGACGAGGTGGGCCAGCCGGACCCGGCTGCGCTCCCGGTCCACGAGCAGGGCGGCGAACGCGGCCAGCACGAAGAACGACAGGAAGATGTCCAGCAGGGACGTCCGGCTGTGGACGATGTGGTGACCGTCGACGGCCAGCAGCAGCCCGGCGACGACGCCGAGGAGGGTGGAGTTGAACAGCCGCCGGGCGGCGCGGGCGAGGACGAGCACCGACAACGTGCCGACAGCAGCCGCGGCGAACCGCCACCCCCAGCCGCTGTCGACGCCGAGCAGCCACTGCCCCCCGGCGATCATCCACTTGCCGACCGGCGGGTGGACCGGGAAGTCGGCGGCGGTGAGCAGGACGTCCGGCGTCCCGGCGGTGAAGCTCTCGTCGGCGTCCTCCGGCCAACGCCGCTCGTACCCGTACCGCAGCAGGCTGTAGCCCTGCTTGACGTAGTAGGTCTCGTCGAACACGAGCTGGTGGGGGCGGTCCAGCCGCCAGAAGCGCAGGACGCCGGCCAGCGCGGTGACGAGCAGCGGGCCGACCCAGCCCCACAGGGTGTCGGTGGGCCGCCGGCCGACGAGGTGGCGCCGCAGGCCGGCCTCGCTGACCCGGCCGCGCTGCCGCCCGGGCGCGGTGGGCACCCGGACGTCGGTGGCGCTCACCCGCCGCATGGTAGGTGCGGGCCCGGCGCGATCACCGTCGGCGGGCCGGGACGGCGCCCAGGCTCGCCGCGACGACGAGGCCGATACCGAGCAGCGTGGGCGCGCCGGGGCGCTGCCCGGCGACGACGAGCCCGGCCAGGGTGGCCACGGCCGGCTGCAGGCTCAGCATGATCCCGAACGCCTGGGTGCTCACCCGGCGCAGCGCGACCTGCTCGAGGGAGTACGGCAGCACCGACGACATCACCGCCACCGTTGCCCCGGCGAGCAGCCAGCGCGGGTCGAGCAGCACCGGTCCGGCGGTCAGCGCCCCGAGCGGGACCAGCCACAGCGAGGCGATGAGCATCGCCCACGCCAGGCCGGAGGTCCCCGGGATGGCGCGGGCCACCCGTGCCCCCAGCAGCACGTACCCGGCCCAGCAGGCACCCGCGCCCAGGGCCAGGGCGATCCCCACCGGGTCCAGCCCCGCCGTCGAGGGGTTGGTCAGCACGAGCACGCCGGCGGCGGCGAGGGCGACCCACAGCAGGTCGAGGCGCCGGCGGGACCCGGCGACCGCCACTGCGAGCGGCCCGGTCAGCTCGAGGGCGACCGTGGCGCCGAGCGGGATCCGCTCAAGGGCCAGGTAGTAGAAGAGGTTCATCGCCCCCAGCACGGTGCTGAACGCGACGACCGCGGGCAGCGCGGCGCGCGCCGGCCGGCGCCGCCACGCCCGCCCGCCGACGAAGAGCAGCAGGGCTCCGATGCCCATCCGGTGGGCCAGCACGCCCGGTGCCCCCAGGACGTCGAACAGCCGGGTGGCCACCGCCGAGCCGGTCTGCAGGACGACGGCGCCGGTGACGATGAGCAGCTGCGGCGGGACGGCGTCAGCGGCCACCTCCCAGCGCCGCCGCACCGTCCCCTCGCTCACCGCCGCAGGGTATGGGTACGGGAGACTGCCCCCCATGACCGACCCGGGACGCCTGGTCCTCGCCGCCACCCCCATCGGGGACGTCGAGGACGCCCCGCCCCGGCTGGCCCGCCTGCTGGCCGCGGCGGACGTCGTCGCCGCCGAGGACACCCGCCGGCTGCGCCGGCTCTGCTCGGCCCTCGGTGTGGAGCCCGCCGGACGGGTGGTCAGCTACCACGAGCACAACGAGGCCTCCCGCTCCGAGGGGCTCGTCGAGGAGGTCCGCGCCGGTCGCACCGTGCTGCTCGTCACGGACGCCGGGATGCCGTCGGTGTCCGACCCGGGCTACCGGCTGGTCCGGGCGGTCGTCGAGGCGGGCCTGCCGGTGACCGCCGTCCCGGGACCTTCCGCGGTGCTCACCGCGCTGGCGGTCAGCGGTCTGGCCACCGACCGGTTCTGCTTCGAGGGCTTCCTGCCTCGCCGGCCGGGGGAGCGTCGCCGCGCGCTGGCCGCGCTGGCCGACGAGCCGCGCACGATGGTGCTGTTCGAGGCACCGCACCGGCTGGCGGCCATGCTCGCCGCCGTCGCCGAGGCCTTCGGCCCGCAGCGGCCGGCCGCGGTCTGCCGCGAGCTGACGAAGACCTACGAGGAGGTCCGCCGCGGCCCCGTCGCCGAGCTCGCCGCGTGGGCGGAGCAGTCGCCGGTCCGCGGGGAGGTCACGGTCGTGGTCGCCGGCGCCGACCCGGCCCCCGCCCGGCCCCAGGACCTGCTGCCGGAGGTGCTCGCCCTGCTCGCCGACGGCGTCCGGCTCAAGGACGCCGTGACCGCGGTCGCCGACCGGCACGGGGTGCCCAAGCGGGTGCTGTACGACGCCACGCTCGCAGCCCGCCCGCAGGAACCGCCTCCCGGCGATCACTAGGCTGCCCGGCATGACCTCCGTGCTGTCCGCCGTCGCCTGGCCGTACGCCAACGGCCCCCGCCACATCGGCCACGTCGCCGGATTCGGCGTGCCCTCCGACGTGTTCAGCCGGTACATGCGGATGGCCGGTCACGACGTCCTCATGGTCTCGGGCACCGACGAGCACGGGACGCCGATCCTCGTCGAGGCGGACCGGCAGGGGGTCACCGCGCGGGAGCTCGCCGACCGCTACAACCGGGTCATCGTCGAGGACCTGCACGCCCTCGGCCTGTCCTACGACCTGTTCACCCGGACGACGACCCGCAACCACTACGCGGTCGCCCAGGAGCTCTTCCGCACCCTGCACCGCAACGGGTACATGGTGGAGCGGACGACGAAGGGCGCGATCTCGCCGTCCACCGGGCGCACCCTGCCGGACCGGTTCATCGAAGGCACCTGCCCGATCTGCGGCTATGACGGCGCCCGCGGCGACCAGTGCGACAACTGCGGCAACCAGCTCGACCCGGTCGACCTGCGCAACCCGCGCAGCCGGATCAACGGTGAGCGGCCCGAGTTCGTCGAGACCCAGCACTTCTTCCTCGACCTGCCCGCGCTGGCCGACGCCCTCGGCGCGTGGCTGCAGGACCGGGCTGCCACCGGCACGTGGCGGCCCAACGTCATCCGGTTCTCCATGAACCTGCTCGAGGACGTCCGGCCGCGGGCGATGACCCGGGACATCGACTGGGGCATCCCGGTGCCGCTGCCCGGCTGGCAGGACAACCCGGCCAAGCGGCTCTACGTGTGGTTCGACGCGGTGATCGGCTACCTGTCGGCGTCCATCGAGTGGGCCCGCCGCGGCGGCGACCCCGACGCGTGGCGCCGGTGGTGGAACGACCCGACGGCCCGGTCCTACTACTTCATGGGCAAGGACAACATCACCTTCCACAGCCAGATCTGGCCGGCCCAGCTGCTCGGCTACAACGGCCGGGGCGCGCGGGGCGGCACGCCGGGGGAGTACGGCGAGCTGCAGCTGCCCACCGAGGTCGTCTCCAGCGAGTTCCTCACCATGGAGGGCGGCAAGTTCTCCTCCAGCCGCGGCGTCGTCATCTACGTGCGGGACATGCTCGCCCGCTACCAGCCCGACGCGCTGCGGTACTTCATCGCGGTCGCCGGCCCGGAGAACCAGGACACCGACTTCACCTGGGCGGAGTTCCGGCGCCGGACCAACGACGAGCTCGTCAGCACCTGGGGCAACCTCGTCAACCGGACCGCCAACCTCATTCACACGAACGTCGGCAGCATCCCCGAGCCCGGCACCCTCACCGACGCCGACCACCAGGTGCTGCGCGCCGTCCGGGGAGCCTTCGCGCCGGTCGGCGAGCTCATCGGCAGCCACCGGCAGAAGCAGGCCGTCACCGAGGCGATGCGCGCCGCAGGCGAGGCCAACCGGTACCTGTCCGACCAGGCACCGTGGAAGCTGCGGACCAGCGACCCCGAGCGGATGCGCACCGTGCTGCACGTCGCCGCCCAGGCGGTCAGCGACTGCAACCGGCTGCTCGCCCCGTTCCTGCCGCACAGCAGCCAGCAGGTCCACGAGGCCCTCGGCGGGACCGGCGTGTTCCAGCCGATGCCCCGCATCGACGAGGTCGACGACCTCGACGGCGGCCCCGGCTACCCGGTGATCACCGGCGACTACCGGGACCAGCCCCCGTGGGGCAGCACCCCGGTCGTGCCCGGGACGCCGGTCGGCCCGCCGTCCCCGATCTTCCGCAAGCTGGACGAGTCCGTCGTCGCCGAGGAGCTGCAGCGCCTGCAGGAGAGGGCCTCCGGGTGAACCGGGCCGTGACCACCGCACCACCCGGGTACCCCCCGCTGCCGGAGCCGCTGCCCTCGCCAGTCGCCGACAACCACACGCACCTCGACATCCCCGGCGCCCTGCGGGACGACGACGGGCCGGGCCGGCGGTTCCCCACCGACGAGGAGGTCACCGCCCTGCTCGACGCGGCCGAGGCGGTGGGCGTGGACCGGACCGTGCAGATCGGCTGCGACCTGCCGGCCGCCCGCTGGACCGTCGAGGCCGTCCGCCGCCACCCCCGGCTGATCGGTGGCGTCGCCGTGCACCCCAACGAGGCGCCGCGGCTGGCCCGCGAGGGCCTGCTCGACGAGGCGCTCGCCGAGATCGAGCGGCTGGCCGGTCAGCCGCGCGTGCGGGTGGTCGGGGAGACCGGGCTCGACCACTACCGCACCGACCCCGACGACGACGCCGCGCTAGCCGCCCAGGAGGAGTCGTTCCGGGCGCACATCGAGATGGCCCGGCGCACGGACCGGGTGCTGCAGATCCACGACCGCGACGCGCACGCCGACGTGCTCCGGGTGCTCGCCGACGCCGGAGCGCCACCACGCACCGTCCTGCACTGCTTCTCCGGCGACGCGGACCTGGCCCGCACGTGCGTCCGCAACGGCTGGTACCTCTCGTTCGCCGGGACCGTCACGTTCCGCAACGCCGCAGGCCTGCGCGAGGCGCTCGCGGCCGCCGGCCCCGAGAGGGTGCTGGTCGAGACGGACGCGCCGTACCTCACCCCGGTGCCGCACCGGGGCCGACCGAACGCCAGCCACCTCGTGCCCCACACCGCCCGGGTGATGGCCGACGTGCTGGGACTGTCGGTGACCGAGATGTGCCTGCGGCTGGACCGCGCGACCACGGAGGTCTACGGAACGTGGTGACGGTCACGTCGTAGGTCATCCGGGCGGCGACCGCGGTCACGGAGAAACCCCATGGGAGGCAAAAACCCCGTCAAGTCAACCGTTCGGGTTCGACTCGCAGGTCTCGATCCGGTTACGGTCGGGCGGCCCGCCGGGGATCCCCCCGGAACTCTGAATGACTGGAACACCTCATCGTGCCCAAGCTCCCCACCGCTCGCCTGACGCGCCGTCGCGCCCGGGTCGCGGGCCAGGCTGGCGTCGTCGCCGCTCTCGTGGCCGGCACCGCGTCCTTCGCCACCGCCGACACCACCGTGCAGCTGACCGTCGACGGCGAGACCCAGGAGGTCCGCGCCTACGGTGACACCGTGGCCGACGTCCTGGAGGCCGCCGACCTCGAGGTGACCGAGCGCGACATCGTCGTCCCCGGTCCCCGGGAGGAGGTCGAGGACGGCGAGCGCGTCGTCGTCCGGCTCGCCCGCGAGCTCACCCTCACCGTGGACGGCGACACCGAGACCTACTGGACGCACGCCCTGACCCTCGGCGAGGCCCTCGAAGACCTGGACGTGCGCGCCGACCGGGCCGTGCTCTCCGCCTCCCGCTCCACCGGTCTTGGCCGTGACGGCCTGGAGGTCGAGCTCACCACCCCGCGCAGCGTCCAGGTCGCCGTGGACGGCGAGATGATCGCCGCGCAGACCCACGCGCCGGACGTCGGCGCGCTGCTGGAGGAGATCGGTGTCACCGTCGGGGAGCGGGACCTGCTCTCGCTGCCGGCCGACACGCCCGTCACCGACGGCCTGACGGTCGCCGTCACCCGGATCACCACCGACGCCCTCGTGGAGGAGAAGGCGATCGCCTTCCCGAGCGAGGAGCGGCGCACCGACGATCTCTACAGCGGCCAGAAGAAGGTCACCCAGAAGGGCGTCGCCGGCGTCCGCACCCTCACCTACGAAAAGGTCTTTGCCAACGGCACCGAGATCGGCAAGAAGCTCGTCTCGGAGGAGGTGACGACCGAGCCGACCCCGCAGGTCGTCCTCGTCGGCACCAAGGAGCGGGCGACCAGCACCGCGAGGACCTCGGCCTCGACGTCGTCCGCGCCCGCCGTCGCCTCCGGCTCGGTCTGGGACCGGCTGGCGCAGTGCGAGTCCGGCGGCAACTGGTCCATCAACTCCGGCAACGGCTACTACGGCGGCCTGCAGTTCTCGCTGTCGTCGTGGCGCGCGGTGGGCGGCACCGGGTACCCGCACGAGGCCTCCCGTGCCACCCAGATCCAGATGGGCGAGCGGCTCCGGGCGCAGCAGGGCTGGGGCGCGTGGCCGTCCTGCTCCGCCAAGCTGGGGCTGCGCTGAGCGCCCACCCCCCGGTACCCGACGGCCTGCTCGGGCCCGCCGACGTGCGGGCCCTGGCAGGCCGTCTCGGCGTCCGGCCGACCAAGACGCTCGGGCAGAACTTCGTCGTGGACGCCAACACCGTCCGGCGGATCGTACGGACCGCGGACGTCGGGCCGCACGACGTCGTCGTCGAGGTCGGTCCCGGCCTCGGGTCGCTCACCCTCGGCCTGCTGGCGGCCGCTCGGCGGGTCGTCGCCGTCGAGGTCGACCCCGTCCTGGCTGGGGCACTGCCGCGGACCGTCGCCGAGCGCCGACCCGACCTCGCCGACCGGCTCGAGGTGGTCGCCGCCGACGCCCTCGACGTCCGGGACCTGCCCGGCCCGGCCCCCACCCACCTGGTGGCCAACCTGCCGTACAACGTCGCTGTCCCGGTGCTGCTGACGATGCTCGAACGGTTCGGCACCCTCACCGGGGCGCTCGTCATGGTCCAGGCCGAGGTCGCCCACCGGCTCGCCGCGGCCCCCGGGAGCCGCACCTACGGCGTGCCGACGGTCAAGGCCGCCTGGTACGCCGACGTCCGACTCGCCGGGGCGGTCCCGCGCAGCGTGTTCTGGCCGGTGCCCAACGTGGACTCCGCGCTGGTGCGGCTCACCCGCCGTGAGCCACCTGCCAGCCGCGCCGGACGCGAGGCGGTGTTCGCCGTCGTCGACGCCGCGTTCGCCCAGCGCCGCAAGACGTTGCGCGCCGCGCTGGCCGGCTGGGCCGGCTCGGCCGCTGCGGCCGAGCGGGTGCTGCGGGCCGCCGGCGTGGACCCGGCCGACCGCGGCGAGCGGCTCGGGGTCGCCGAGTTCGCAGCGGTCGCGGACGCCCGGCTCCTACTGGTCCCCTAGGGTCGGGGCATGTCGAGGTCGTCGCCGCAGGTCGCCGCCCGGGCACCCGCCAAGGTGAACCTCGCGCTCGCGGTCGGGGCCGTCCGCCCGGACGGGTACCACGACCTCGCCACCGTGTTCCACGCCGTGTCCCTGTACGAGGACGTCCTCGCCGAGCCGGCCGACGGGCTCGAGGTCGTCGTCCGCGGCGAGTACGCCGACGGCGTCCCGACCGGGCCCGACAACCTCGCGCTACGGGCCGCGGCCCTGCTCGCCGAGCGCACCGGGGTGGACCCCGCCGTCCGGCTCACCGTCACCAAGAAGGTGCCGGTGGCGGCCGGGCTCGCCGGTGGCTCCGCCGACGCCGCGGCCACTCTCGTCGCCTGCGACGCGCTGTGGCAGACAGGTCTGTCCCGGGACGCGCTGGGCGAGCTGGGCGGCGAGCTCGGCGCCGACGTGCCGTTCTGCCTCGTCGGCGGGACGGCACTGGGCACCGACCGCGGGGACCGGTTGACCCCCGCGCTGGCCCGAGGCGAGTACCACTGGGTCCTGGCGCTGTCCCCGGCGCGGCTGTCCACCGCCGAGGTGTACGCCGAGTGCGACCGGCTGCGCGCCGGCCGGGCGCTGCCGGAGCCGCGCGTCCCGGCCGCGATGATGCAGGCTCTGCGCTCCGGCGACGCCCAGGCCCTGGGCGCCTCCCTCAGCAACGACCTGCAGCCGGCCGCCGTCAACCTGCTGCCGGACCTGGAGCGGGTTCTCGAGGTGGGCAGCGACTACGGCGCGCTGGGCGGTGTCGTGTCCGGGTCGGGACCGACCGTCGCGTTCCTCGTCCGCGACGCCGAGCACGCCCTGGACCTGTCGGTCGCGCTCACTGCGTCCGGGGCCGTCCGCAGCGTGGGCCGGGTGCGTGGGCCGGTGCCCGGCGCCCGGGTGGTCGAACCCGTCGTCCTGCACTGAGGTCGTCGTGGCACACCTGCTCAACGTCGAGGACGTCACCGTCCACGCCGGGGCACGCGCCCTGCTCGACGGCGTCTCGGTCGGGCTCGACGACGGGGACCGGGTCGGGGTCGTCGGCCGCAACGGGGACGGCAAGTCCACCCTGCTGCGGCTGCTCGCCCGTGACCTTGTCCCGGACGCCGGTCGGGTCACCCACACCGGGGGCCTGCGCGTCGGCCGGCTCACCCAGCAGGACGCCGTCGACGGTGACCTCAGCGTCCGCCAGGCCGTGGTCGGGTCCGGGCCCGAGCACGTGTGGGCGTCCGACCCGCGGGTCCGGGACGTGCTCGACGGGCTGCTGGGGGACGTCGAGGCCGACGTCCCGGGCGGGGTCGAGGCACCGGTGCGGCTGCTGTCCGGGGGCCAGCGGCGACGGGTCGCCCTGGCCCACCTGCTCGCCGGCGACCACGACGTCCTGCTGCTCGACGAGCCGACCAACCACCTGGACGTCGACGGGGTCGCCTGGCTGGCCGCGCACCTGCGTGAACGGTGGCCGGCCGGCCGTGGAGCCCTCGTCGTCGTCACCCACGACCGCTGGTTCCTCGACGCGGTCGTCGAGCGCACCTGGGAGGTGCACGACGGCACCGTCGACCTCTACGACGGCGGGTACGCCGCCTACGTGCTGGCCCGCGCGGAGCGGGCCCGGACCGCGGCGGCCGCGGCCCAGCGGCGGGCGAACCTCTTGCGCAAGGAGCTCGCCTGGCTGCGCCGAGGCGCCCCGGCCCGGACGTCCAAGCCCCGCTTCCGCCTCGACGCGGCCGCCGCGCTCGTCGCCGACGAGCCGCCGCCGCGGGACCCGCTGGTCCTGCAGCGCACGGCGAGCGCCCGGCTCGGCAAGGACGTCGTCGACCTCGAGGGGGTCACCTACTCGGTCGGCGGCCGGGTGCTGCTGGACGACGTGACGTGGCGGCTCGGGCCAGGCGACCGGGTCGGGGTCGTGGGCGCCAACGGGTCGGGCAAGACGACCCTGCTGCGGCTGGTCACCGGCGAGCTGACCCCGGACGCCGGTCGGGTCCGCCGGGGACGGACGGTGCGGATGGCGCTCCTCAGCCAGGACCTGCACGAGCTCGACGAGGTCGCCGGCCTGCGGGTCCTCGAGGCGGTGGAGCGGGAGCGCCGGGTGGTCGAGGTGGACGGCCGGGAGGTGACGGCTGCGCAGCTGGTCGAGCGGCTGGGCTTCACCCGGGAGCGGGCCTGGACACCGGTCGGGGAGCTCTCCGGCGGTGAGCGCCGGCGGCTCCAGCTGGCACGGCTGCTCATGGACTCGCCGAACGTGCTGCTGCTCGACGAGCCGACGAACGACCTCGACACCGACACGCTGGCCGCGGTCGAGGACGTCCTCGACGGGTTCGCTGGGACCCTGGTCGTCGTCAGCCACGACCGCTACCTGCTCGAGCGGGTCGCCGACCGGGAGCTGGCGATGCTCGGTGACGGCACCCTGCGTGACCTGCCCGGAGGGGTCGAGGAGTACCTCGCCCTGCGCCGTGGCCGCCTGCGCGCGGGGACGGCGACGTCCGCCCTGGCCGGCGGCGGCGGGGCTGCGGCGTCCGGCCGCGGGGACACTGGTGGGACTGGTACCGCCGCCGCACCGTCGGCGGCCGAGGTCCGGGCTGCGCGCAAGGAGATGGCCCGGATCGAGCGGCAGCTGTCCCGCCTCGCCGAGCGGGAGGCCCGGCTGCACGCCGAGCTCGCGGCGTCCGCGACCGACCACGAGGCCGTCACGGCCCTCGACGCCCGGCTGCGGGAGCTTGCCGCCGAGCGCGACCGGCTCGAGGAGGAGTGGCTGGCCGCGGCCGACGTCGCGGGGTGACCCGGTTCCCTCCGGTGGTGTGCCGGTCTACCATCGGCGGGTCCGAGGAGCGGGGCGGGACCAGGGGGTGGTGCCATGCCGACGCGCCTGGTCCGGCGCAGTCGGGCCTACCTCATCGGGATCGCCGTCGGGGTGCCGACCATCATCGGCATCTGGCTCACCCAGCGAGCCGACGACCACGTGGTAGGGGTCACGTACCCGGTTCTCGCGGTCTACCTGCTCGGAGCCGGGTGGGTGCTGCGCTACCGCCCGGACCTGACCCGGGCGGTGGAGCGGACCACCTTCGCCGCGGTCTCCCTGCTGTGGCTGCTGCGGCTCGGCTTCGAGCTGCACGGGGGGGACCCGGTGGCCGGCTGGCAGCAGGTCACGCCGTGGACGTTCATCACCCTGCCGCTGCTCGCCCTGCTGGGCTACGTCGTCCACGACACCGCCGCGGCGCTGCGCCGAACGGTGATGCTGCCGCTGGTGTCCTCCGTGCTGTCCCTGTCGGCGCTCGTGCCGGCCGCGACGGCGACCGGCGACTGGTCGGCGGTGATCGAGCTGGTGCGCTACGAGGTGTACCTCATGGTGACGATGGTCTTCGTCCACGCCCTGGCACTGCACAAGGACGAGGCCGCCCGGATCCAGCTCGAGGCCGAGCGGCTGCGCCTGCTCGCCCACCACGACTCGCTGACCGGCCTGCCGAACCGGCGCTACCTCGAGGAGGTCCTCGAGCGCAACGTGGCCTCGGCCGACCGGGCCGGTCGTCCGATGTCGGTCCTCCTGTTCGACCTGGACCGGTTCAAGGAGGTCAACGACACCCACGGGCACGCCGCCGGCGACGGGGTCCTGCGCGACGTCGCCCGGTCCGTCGCCGCTCACACCCGGCCCCTGGACGCCGTCGGGCGCTGGGGCGGGGAGGAGTTCCTCGTCGTCCTGCCGGACACCGACCGCGAGGCCGCGGTCGCCGTGGCCGAGCGGATGCGCGCCGCGGTGGCCGAGGGGACGGTGTCGTCGGGGGTCCCCGTCACCGCAAGCTTCGGCGTCGCCCAGTACCGGTCGGGGACTGCGGCGGCCGACCTCGTTGCCGAGGCCGACGAGCTGCTCTACGCGGCGAAGTCGTCCGGTCGGGACACCGTTCGCAGCACGCGGCTTCCGGCGGCCCGCGCCCCGGTCACCGGGGTGTCGCTGGCCGGGACCGAACTCGGGGTGACCCCCGCAGACGGCGGTTCAGGAGTCGAACGGCGCGACGAGCCGGCGCAGCAGCCCTGACAGGGTCTCCTGCTCTGCTGCGGACAGGTCGCCGAGCAGCTCGTGCTCGCGCGCCAGCAGGTCCGCGAGGGCGGCGTCCACCCGGTCCAGCCCGGCGTCCGTCAGCTGGACGAGGACGCCGCGGCGGTCACCTGCTGCGCGGTGGCGCTCGACGAGGCCCCGGGCGGCGAGCCGGTCGATCCGGTGCGTCATCGTGCCGCTCGTCACGAGGGTCTGGGTCACGAGCTGTCCGGGGGAGAGCTGGTAGGGGGGGCCGGTGCGTCGCAGCGCCGACAGGACGTCGAAGTCCCAGGTCTCCAGGTCGTGCTGGGCGAACGCGGCCCGGCGGGCCCGGTCGAGGTGGCGGGCGAGGCGGGTGACCCGGGACAGGACGCCGAGGGGGGTGACGTCGAGGTCGGGGCGCTCGCGCCGCCAGGCCGCGACGATGCGGTCGACCTCGTCCTGCGGCACCCGGCCAGCGTAGCCTCTCGACGTCAAGACACCCTGATCCCCAGCCCACGTCCTGCGGGCATGACGTGGCCAGACGGAGGCCCCAGCCCACGTCGTGCGGGCATGACGCGGGCAGACGGAGGCCCCAGCCCACGTCCTGCGGGCATGACGTGGCCAGACGGAGGCCCCAGCCCACGTCGTGCGGGCATGACGTGGCCAGATGGAGGCCCCAGCCCACGTTGTGCGGGCATGACGTGGCCAGATGGAGGCCCCAGCCCACGTTGTGCGGGCATGACGTGGGCAGACGGAGGCCCCCGGCCCACGTCGTGCGGGCATGACGTGGGCAGACGGAGGCCCCCGGCCCACGTCGTGCGGGCATGACGTGGGCAAGCGAGTCCCCGGAGGTCGCTGTCAGGAGCGGCTCGACAGCGCCGGCTTGGGCTCCAGCCCGGACAGGCCGTTCCACGCTAGGTTCACCAGGTGCGCGGCGACGTCCGCCTTCTTCGGCTTGCGGTTGTCGAGCCACCACTGCCCGGTGAGGGCGACCATGCCGACGAGCATCTGGGCGTACATCGGCGCCGTCCGGGCGTCGAGGCCGCGCCGTCTGTACTCGGCGACGAGGATGTGCTCGACCTGGCTCGCGACGTCACTGATGAGGCTGGCGAAGGTTCCGGTGGACTGGGCCACCGGAGAGTCCCGGACGAGGATGCGGAAGCCGTCCGTGGAGCCCTCGATGTAGTCGAGCAGTGCCAGCGCTGCCCGCTCGAGCAGCTCGCGCGGGTGCCCCTCGCTGACCAGCGCCCCGGTGATCCCCTCGAGCAGGGTCTCGATCTCCCGGTCCACGACCACCGCGTACAGGCCCTCCTTGCCGCCGAAGTGCTCGTACACGACCGGCTTGGACACCTGTGCCCGGGCCGCGATCTCCTCGACGCTGGTCCCCTCGTAGCCCTTCTCGGCGAACAGCCTGCGGCCGATGTCCAGCAGCTGCTCGCGGCGCTGCTTGCCGGTCATCCGGGCCCGGGGCGGGCGGGGGGTCGGCGTGTCGTCGCGGCTCACCCGCCCATCATGCCGTGCCGGTGCGCCCGGCCCGTCGGGCCGCGGCCTCCTCCCGGCGGGCGACGAAGGTCGCGGCCCTGGCGTCGAGGTCGGCGACGAGGCGAGCGAGGTCCTCCCGTGCCGCCTCCCCTCGCGGGCCGAGGTCGTCACGGTCGAACACCTTCCAGAACCGCAGCACCGGTTGGACCACCTCGTCGTGGTGCAGCCGCAGGTCGTAGATCCCGGCGAGCGCGATCGTCATCGCGTTGCGGCGGAAGTTCGGCATCCCGGCACCGGGCATCTCGAACGCGGCGACCTCGTCCCGCACCGCCTCCATCGTGGCGTCCGGCTCGCGGTCGAACGCCGCCGCCATGAGGTTCCGGTAGAAGACCATGTGGAGGTTCTCGTCGACGGCGATCCGGGCCAGCAGCTGCTCGGCCACCGGGCAGCCCGTGGCCCGACCGGTGTTGCGGTGGCTCACCCGGGTCGCCAGCTCCTGGAACGAGACGTAGGCGAGGGTCCGCAGCATCGAGCGCTCGCCGGAGTCGTAGCCGGCGCTCATGTGCTGCATCCGCAGCTGCTCGAGCTGCACCGGGTCGACGCCGCGGGTGACCACGAGGTAGTCCCGCAGGGCCACCCCGTGCCGGCCCTCCTCGGCCGTCCAGCGGCCCACCCACTCTCCCCACGCGGCGTCCCGGGTGAACCGCTCGGAGATCTCCCGGTGGTAGGAGGGCAGGTTGTCCTCGGTGAGCAGGTTCACGATCATCGCCGTGCGGGCGACCGGGTCGAGCCGTGAGTCCTGCGGCACCCAGTCCTCGCCGCCGAGGAACGCGAAGTCGCGGCCCTCGCTCCAGGGCACGTAGTCGTGCGGGTTCCAGTCGCGGGCCACCTGCAGGTGGCGCTCGAGGTTCTCGGCGACGACGGGCTCGAGCTCCAGCAGCATTCGCGACTGCAGGGTGGCGTCGGCATCGGGGTCGTGCAGCGGAGGGGCAGTCATCCCGGCTCTCTCGGTCGACAGGTCGGCTTGGTTGCGCCTACGTAACCGTAACCACGGGCGCGGTGGTCCTGTCCAGTCCTGCGGCGGAGTCTTTGCCGAGTCCGGACGCCGACCGGACGTCGTCCCGCCCCTGACCGCCGGCGGTACCCTCACGCCGGCGGTCCCCCGTGGTGTAACTGGCAGCACACCAGGTTTTGGTCCTGGTGGTCAGGGTTCGAGTCCTTGCGGGGGAGCCAGCCGGTGACGTCCCGGTGGCGTGCGGGTTACCGGCCCGCCGGTAGCATGACCAGTCGACGTCACCGCCGAACGCCGAGGAGCCCTGCCGCGTGAGCGCGTCCCGCCCGGCCGCCGTCGTCGTCCTCGCCGCCGGTGAGGGCACCCGGATGAAGTCGTCGACGCCGAAGGTCCTGCACCGGATCGCCGGTCGGACCCTGCTCGGCCACGCGGTGGCTGCCGCCCGCGGGCTCGATCCCGAGCACCTCGTCGTCGTCGTCCGCCACGAGCGGGACCAGGTGGCCGCCCACGTCATGGAGATCGACCCGGGCGCGCTCGTCGCCGACCAGGACGACGTCCCTGGGACCGGCCGCGCCGTCCGCTGCGGTCTCGACGTCCTGCCCTGGGACCTCAGCGGCACCGTCGTCGTCACCTACGGGGACGTCCCGCTGCTGGAGACCAGCACCCTCGCGGCCCTGGTGGCCGCGCACGAGGACGCCGGCAACGCGGTGACCGTGGTGACTGCCGAGGTGGAGGACCCGACTGGTTACGGCCGGGTGGTGCGCGACGCGGACGGCGCGGTCGCCGCGATCGTCGAGCACAAGGACGCGACCTCCGACCAGCTCGCCGTGCGCGAGATCAACTCGGGCATCTACGCCTTCGACGCCGCCGTGCTGGCCGACGCCCTGCGCCGCGTCCGGCGGGACAACGCCCAGGGCGAGGTGTACCTCACCGACGTCCTGGGCATCGCCCGCGGTGACGGACGGCGGGTCGCCGCCCACCGGGTCGACGACGCGTGGCAGACCGAGGGGGTCAACGACCGGGTCCAGCTGGCCCGGCTGGGTGCCGAGCTGAACCGGCGGCTGCTCGAGCGGCACATGCGGGCCGGGGTCACCGTCGTCGACCCGGCGACGACGTGGGTGGACGTCGACGTCGAGCTGGCCCCGGACGTCGTCCTGCTGCCCGGCACCCAGCTGCACGCCGGGACGGTGGTGCAGACCGGGGCGAGCGTCGGGCCGGACACCACGCTGAGCGGCGTCCGGGTCGGTGCCGGGGCGAGCGTCGTGCGCAGCCACGGCAGCGACGCCGAGATCGGGCCGGGCGCCGCCGTCGGCCCGTTCTCCTACCTGCGGCCCGGCACCCGACTGGGTGCCGACGGCAAGATCGGTGCCTTCGTCGAGACGAAGAACGCCGTCATCGGCACCGGCTCCAAGGTCCCGCACCTCAGCTACGTGGGGGACGCGGAGATCGGCGAGGGGTCGAACATCGGCTGCGCCACCGTGTTCGTCAACTACGACGGAGTCGCCAAGCACCGCACCGTCGTCGGTGACCACGTCCGGATCGGCAGCGACACGATGCTCGTCGCGCCGGTCACCATCGGGGACGGGGCGTACACCGCCGCCGGCTCCGTCATCACCGAGGACGTCCCCGCCGGGGCGATGGCGGTGGCCCGCGGCCGGCAGCGCACGATCGAGGGCTGGGTGGAGCGCCGCCGCGCCGGCACCCCGGCCGCCGAGGCGGCCCGCCGGGCCCGCGGCACGGAGCCGACCAGCAGCACCGACGACGAGGGAGCGGCCGGATGACGGGTATCACGACGACGGGGGAGAAGCGCCTCGTGCTCATCGGGGGCCGGGCGCACCCGGAGCTCACCGAGGAGGTCGCCGCCGCGCTCGGCGTCGAGGTCGTGCCGACGACGGCCTACGACTTCGCCAACGGTGAGATCTACGTCCGCTTCCAGGAGAGCGTTCGCGGCTCCGACGCGTTCGTCATCCAGAGCCACTGCGCCCCGATCAACCAGTGGATCATGGAGCAGCTGCTCATGGTCGACGCGCTGAAGCGCGCGTCCGCCAAGCGGATCACCGTCGTCGCCCCGTTCTACGGCTACGCCCGGCAGGACAAGAAGCACCGCGGCCGGGAGCCGATCTCGGCCCGGTTGATCGCCGACATGTTCCGCACCGCGGGCGCCGACCGGCTGATGAGCGTCGACCTGCACGCCGCCCAGATCCAGGGCTACTTCGACGGGCCGGTCGACCACCTGTGGGCGCTGCCGCTGCTTGCCGACTACGTCGGCAGCCGGGTGGACCGCAACAGGCTCACCATCGTCTCCCCGGACGCCGGCCGGGTCCGGGTGGCGGACCTGTGGTCGGACCGGCTCGGGGCACCGCTGGCGATCATCCACAAGCGGCGGGACCCGAACGTGGCCAACCAGGTCAAGGTGCACGAGCTGGTCGGGGACGTGGAGGGCCGCACCTGCGTGCTCGTCGACGACATGATCGACACGGCCGGGACCATCGTGCAGGCGGCGGAGGCGCTCAAGGACAACGGCGCGGCGGACATCGTCGTCGCAGCGACCCACGCGGTGCTGTCCGGCCCGGCGGTCGACCGGCTCAAGAACAGCGCCGTCAGCGAGGTCATCGTGACGAACACGCTGCCGGTCGCCGAGGAACGGCGCTTCCCGCAGCTCACCACGCTGTCGATCGCGCCGCTGATCGCCCGCGCCATCCGCGAGGTGTTCGACGACGGCTCGGTCACCAGCCTGTTCGAGGGCAACGCCTGACCCGAACCTCCTCACGGTGGCCGCACTTCGACCACAGAAGCCGCACTTCGACCACAGAATGCTGCCCTCGGCCCGGCCTGGCCGGCGTGTCGCGCCACCAACCCAGCACTCTGCGAGCCGGACGGTGGCCGGTGGGTGGCGGGACTGCATGATCACCAGCGTAAGAGGTTTCACGTCAAGGTCTTGGGTCGTGTTGATCTTGTTGGTGGTGTGTGGGGTCCCCGCCGGGGGGGTGGCCGGGGTCGGGTTCCTCGTCTCTACGTAGCTGGCAAGTGGGCTTGGGGTCCCAACAGCGTTCAAGCGAGCTTGTGAGGTTCCCTGGCGGCCTGGCGGGGCTGCTCATGGTGATCATCGAGGTGGAAGGGTTTCCCCTCTACGAAGGTGCGAGCTCGCCCCGCCGGGGTCGGCGGGTGTGCTGGTCAGGCGGCCATGGGGGCCTCGGTGGTGGGGCCGGCGGCGATCCGGGGGTCCCAGCGCTGCCCGGTGGTGGTGACGGCGTAGATCCAGCGCAGCAGGGTCGTGGCGCAGGCCACGTGGGCCTGTGCGCGGGTGAGCCGGTTGTGCTGGCGGCTGGTCAGGTGGGCGTGGCGGGCGGCCAGGACCGGGTTGTGCCGGATCACCGTCCAGGTGGCACGCCAGGCGGCCAGCCGCAGCCCGGGGCGGCCGCGTTTGGAGGTGCGGGTGCGGCCGCGGAAGGTGGCCGAGGTGTTCTCCACCGGGTTCAGCCCGGCGTGCTTGACCAGGGACCGTGCGCTGTCGAAGCGGGTCGGGTCACCGGCCTCGGCGAGGATCTGCGCGGCAGCCGGCAGGGACAGCCCGGGGATCGAGGCCAGCGGGTCACTCAGGCCCAGGGCGTCCACGGCGGTGAGCATCTCCTGCTCGACGGTCTGCTGCTGGGCGCGGGCGGCGCGCAGGTCATCCACCGCCCAGGCGGCGCGTTTGAGCGCCCCGGCGCGCTGGCGGGCCACCGCGCCGGTGGTGTCGTTGAGGGCGGCGAACACGCCCTCGACGATCCGGCGGCGGATCTTGCGCCCACCCCAACGAGGCAGCTCACGGCGCACCGCGTCGGTGAACCGGGCCAGGCCCATCCGCCGCAGCCGGGCCGGGTCACCGTTGCAGCGGTCCAGCACCACCGCCACCGACGCCTGCCAGGTCATCGACTCGAACGGCTTGCTCGCCGCCGTCAGGACCGTGGGCCAGCCCACCGCGAGCAGGTCACGCAGCTGCAGCACCGCCCGGGTCGACCGGGTGATCAGCTCACCACGACGGCGACCGAGGTGCCGCAGCACCGCCCACTGCTCCTCCACACGTTCGGGGACGTAGCAGCGCAGCTCACCGGCCAACCGGGCGATCAGCACCGCATCCTTGTAGTCGGACTTGTCCCGGGTGTAGTCCTCCTCCTCCCGGGCCCGGGCCGCGGCCAGCGGCTGCACACACACCACCAGCAGGTCCCGCTCGAAGGCGGCGTCCTGCACCGCCATCCACCGTGACCCGGTCGGCTCACACGCCAACGTCACCGCCGTGAACCCGGCCCGCGCAGCCTGCTGCACCGCCCAGTCCAGGACCGGCCCCAGCTCCCACGCCTTGCCCTTGAACACCCGCCGGGCCAGCACCCGGCAGTCCCGGTCAGTGACCACCACCATCTGGGTGTCCTCCCCCAGATCAACCCCCACCACCGCAGCCGACGCCGGCACCGCCGCACGCAGCCGGGCCCGCCGCTCGTTACGCCGCCGATCACCCCGAGTCAAACCCGTACCATTACCCATGGACGTCCTCCTGTTCATCGCGTTGGGACACCAAGCCCGAGACGTGTACACAGGAGGACGTTCTATGCGAACCCCCTCCCAGAACGCCATTACTACGAAGAGGGGCTCGGCTGGTCGCGGGGGAGGGTGGGGCGAGTTGGGCGAGTTGGGCCAGCGGAGGGGCGCTGGCTAGACTCGCCCGGTTGCCTCGGCGAGGGACGCCGCACGGCTGGCCAGCCGTCCGTCCGTGATCGACGCGGTGGTCCTGCGACCGTGCCGCGCCCCGCGTCGAGGCCACCGCCCGAACGACACCGTCCCAGCCCAGACACCATCCCAGCCCAGGAGCGATGCGCCGTGTCCGAGAACAAGATCACCGCCGAGGTCCGCACCCAGTTCGGCAAGGGTGCCGCCCGCCGCATCCGCCGCGCGGACAAGATCCCCGCCGTCGTCTACGGCCACGGTGAGCAGCCCACGCACATCACCCTGCCGGGCCACGAGACGATGCTGGCGCTCAAGCACTCCAACGCCCTGCTCGACCTGCAGATCGAGGGAGGGCGCTCGACGCTGGCCCTGGTCAAGGACGTCCAGCGGGACCCGGTGAAGCGGTTCATCGAGCACGTCGACCTCGTCGTCGTGCGCCGCGGGGAGAAGGTCGAGGTCGAGATCGCCGTCCACGTGACCGGCGAGGCCGCGCCGGAGACGTTCGTCACCGTGGAGCACCAGACGCTGCTCGTCGAGGCCGAGGCCACCCACATCCCGGAGAGCGTCGAGGTCTCCGTCGAGGGCCTCCGGGCCGGCACCCAGATCCACGCCGGTGACATCGAGCTGCCCCCCGGCACGACGCTGGTCACGGACCCCGAGGCGCTCGTCGTCAACGTGTCCCAGGCGATGACCTCGGCCGCGCTGGAGGCCGAGCTGGCCGAGGCCGAGGCGGAGGTCGGTATCGCGCACGAGACCTCTGAGCAGGCCGCCGCGGCGCCCGCCGAGGGTTCGCCGGCCGGGGACACCGAGCAGGAGTGACCCGTCGTCGGGGCCGCCGTCACGGCGGCCCCGACGCACCTCGCCGTCCCCTCGCCCGCACACCAGGAGCGCCCCCGTGACCGACCTGTGGATCGTCGTCGGGCTCGGCAACCCCGGTGCCGGCTACGCGGGCAACCGGCACAACGTCGGCCACATGGTCCTCGACGAGCTGGCCGGCCGCACCGGGGCAGTCTTCCGCGCCCACCGCAGCCGGGCCGCCGTCGCCGAGGCCCGACTGGGCACGCTGCCGGGCGGGGCCCCCGGCCCCCGGGTGGTCCTCGCCAAGCCGGCCACGTACATGAACGTCTCCGGCGGCCCGGTCGCGGCCCTGGTCCGGTTCTTCTCCGTCGAGCCCACCGACGTCCTCGTCGTGCACGACGAGCTCGACCTGCCGTTCGGGACGCTGCGGCTCAAGCGAGGGGGCGGTGAGGGCGGCCACAACGGGCTGCGAGACATCAGCAAGGCCCTCGGCACCCGGGACTACGTGCGCCTTCGGTGCGGGATCGGTCGCCCACCCGGGCGGATGGACCCGGCGGACTACGTCCTGCGGGACTTCTCCCCGGCGGAGCGTGCGGACCTGCCGTTCCTGCTCGCCGACGCCGCGGACGCCGTGGAGCTCGTGGTGACCGAAGGGCTCGAACGTGCCCAGCTCACCGTGCACACCTCCCAGTGAGCGTGACGCCGCGTCACGTCCTCGTGACGCTCCCGCGACATCGTCGCGGATAAGGGTCAAGCGGAGGTAAAGCACCTGGGCCTGCCCCCGGCTCCTCCCGTGTCATCAGGACACGACGAGGAGGCCGGGTTGATGGAGAGCACCACGGGGCCGGGGCATGACCTCCCGGTACAGCAGGCGGACGTCGAGCAGGCGGGCGTCCCGGACGTCGCCACCCCCCGGACGACGCAGGTGCCCGCGCCTCGCCGGTCCCCGGCGCCGACGTCGGCACCGGCCACCGGGAGCCGTCCCGGCTGGTTCACCCGCCGACCGCTGGCCCCTCGCCCGCCCTGGCAGGGGCACTTCACCCCGTGGTGGCCCGCGCTGCTCGTCGCCGTGGACGTGCTGGCGGTCGCCGGGGCGGCGGTCGTCGTCGAGGAGGTCTCCCGTCGGGTGCTGACGATGGGCGCCCTGACGATCGCCCTGTTCGCCGTCGGTGGGCTCTACCGCAACCGGCTCACCCCGTCCGTCCTCGACGACGTCGCCGGTCTCGTCGGCCGGGCCCTCATCGCCGGCGCGGTGGTCACCGGCCTCGGCGCCTTCCTCGACGGGTGGGCCGGCCGGGCCACGCTGCTCGCCGCGGGGGCGATGGCGGCCCTCGCCACCCTCGGGCGAGCCGTCGTCTACGCGTTCCTGCGGGCGGCGCGGCGTCGCGGCCGGGTCACCCACCGCACCCTCGTGCTCGGCGGCGGCGAGCTCGCCGGGCAGCTCGCCACCACGTTCCTCGAGCACCCCGAGACCGGCCTGCTGCCGGTCGGGTTCCTCGACGACGACCCGCTGCTGCCGGCCGAGCGACGTCCGGTCCCGCACCTGGGACGCAGCAGTGACCTCGTCGACGTCATCATCGACCAGCGGATCGACGAGGTCGTGGTCGCCTACGCGTCCATCCGCGAGGCCCAGCTGGTGGACCTGCTGCGCGCCTGCGACCGGCTCGCCTGCGAGATCCTCCTCGTCCCCCGGCTCTACGAGCTGAGCCCCACCACCCGCGACATGGAGACAGTCTGGGGCACTCCGCTGGTGCGCATCCGGCGGGCGCCGTTCCGCACCCAGATGTGGCGCCTCAAGCGGGTCCTCGACGTCGCCGCCTCGGCGGCAGCGCTCGTCGTCCTGGCGCCGCTGCTCGCCGCCGTCGCGCTCGCCGTCCGGGTCGGGATCGGGTCCCCCGTGCTGTTCCGCCAGGAGCGGGTAGGGCTGGACGGCCGCTGCTTCGTGCTGCTGAAGTTCTGCTCCCTGCGTCCGGCCGGCCAGACCGAGTCGGCCCAGCGCTGGAACATCAGCCACGACGACCGGCTGACGCCCGTCGGCCGGTTCATCCGGCGCACCAGCCTCGACGAGCTGCCCCAGCTGTGGAACGTGCTGCGCGGTGACATGAGCCTGGTCGGGCCACGGCCCGAACGGCCGTACTTCGTCGAGGAGTTCGCCCGCCGCTTCCCGCTCTACATGGCCCGCCACCGGGTGCCGGCGGGCCTGACCGGGGCGGCGCAGGTGGCCGGTCTGCGCGGTGACACCTCGATCATGGACCGGGCCCGGTTCGACAACTACTACGTGGAGAACTGGTCGCTCTGGAACGACTGCAAGCTCCTGCTGCGCACCGCCGGCCAGGTGGTCCGCGGTGCCGGTGGCTGACACCGCCGCGCCGCCGGCCGGGCAGACGTCGCTCAGCGCCGGGCGGGCCGCTCGCACCGTCGGCTGGGCGGTGGTGTCCCTGGCCGGCAGCAAGCTCGTCGTCTTCGTCACCACGCTGGCGATGGCCCGGCTGCTCGTGCCCGAGCAGTTCGGGGTGGTGGCCGCCGGACTGACCCTCATCGCCCTGGTCGAGACCGGTCTCGACCTCGGGGTCGGTGCGGCCGTCGTCTACGAGCAGGAGACCGGGGTCAGCGAGCGGATCCGGACGGCGTTCACCCTCAACCTTCTGGTCGCGGCCGTGCTCACCGTCACCGCGGTCACCTCGGCCCCGCTCGTCGCCGCGCTGTTCGGCGTCCCGGACGACGTGCTGCTCCTGCAGGTGCTGTTCGGCTACCTGCTGCTGCGCGGCGCCGGACAGGTGCCCGACGCCGTGCTGCGCCGGGACCTGCGGTTCAAGCGCCGGGCGGTCGTCGAGATCTCCCGGGCCGGGGTGCGGGCCGTCGTGTCGATCGGGCTCGCGGTGGGCGGGGCGGGGGCGTGGTCGCTGGTGGGTGGTCTGCTCGCCGGGGAGCTCGTCGGCACGGTGGCGACGTGGTGGGCCATCCGGTTCGTGCCGCGGCTCAGGATCGACCGGTCCGTGGCGGCCACCCTGCTTCGGTTCGGCGGCGCCGTCCTGGCCATCCGGCTGCTGACCGCGGTCGGCGAGAACGCCGACTACGTGGTCGTCGGCAACCGCCTGGGTCCCGAGGACCTCGGGCTGTACCTGCTCGCCGTCCGCGTCCCCGAGCTCTTCCTCGCGAACATCTACTGGATCGTCTCCAGCGTGGCGTTCTCGCTGTTCTCCCGGGTGCGTGCGGTGCACGCCGAGGAGTTCGGCTCCGTCGTCCTGCGCGCCCTGCGGCTCATCACCGTGCCGGCGTTCGCCGCGGCGGCCGGCCTGGTCGTCGTCGCCGAGGACCTCACCGGCGTGCTGCTCGGCGACACCTGGGCCGGCGCGGCCGGGCCGATGGCGCTGATCGCCCTCGCGATGGGCGTGTCTGCGATCGCCTACGCCTCCGGCGACGTGTTCCCCGCCATCGGCCGGCCCGGTGTGCTGGCCCGGGTGCTCGTGCCGGTGGTGCTGCTGCGCGTCCTGGCCCTGCTCGCCGCGGCCCCCCACGGCCTGGTGGCGATCGCGGGCGCCCAGCTCGTCGTGAGCGTGGTCAACGCGGTGGTCCGGCTCGTCCTCGTGCACCGGCTCGTCCGGCTCTCCGGCCGGGCGCTGCTGGGCGCGCTGGTCCCCGGAGCCGTCACGGCGACCGGTGCCCTGCTCGGGGCGGTACCGGTCACCAGCCTGATGGCACCCGGGCCGGGCCGGCTCGCGGCCACCGTGGTCGCCGGCGCGGGCACGGCGGTGCTGCTGCTGCGCCTGCTCGCACCGGCCGCGCTGGACGACATCGTCGGGGTGGTCCGGTCGGCGACGTCCCGGCAGGCGGTCCGGTGAGGGCAGCGACGAGCCGGTGGGTGCACCGGTGGCTCGTCCGGCTCGCCCTGGCCGGCGACCCGGTGGACGGTCCCCGGCACCGGCTGCTGTGGCCCGCCACCGTGCTCGACCCGCGCACCGTCGGGGTGCTGCTGGGCATGCGCCGGTCCGCGCGGCTCACCACCCCGCTGCTCGACACCGCCCGTACCGGCGCCTACGCCGCCGTGTGGCGGGACGCCGCCCAGGCCGCCGGCGCCCGGGTGGAGCTGGGCCCGGGCGGGACCCTGCGGCTGGACCGCGACGGCCACTGCGTCGAGCTCGGTTCGAACCTCGTGCCGCTGGACGGTCAGGAGGCGCTGGCCACGGCGGGGGACAAGTGGGCGACCCGCCGGCTGCTGCGGGACAGCGGGGTCCCGACCCCGCGGGCGGTGCGCGTCGGCCCGCACGCCACCGGGCCGGCCTTCGACCTGCTCGCCGCGACCGGGCGCTGCGTCGTCAAGCCGGCCCGGGACACCGGCGGCGGGCTGGGCGTCGTGTGCGACGTGCGCACCCCCGGCGAGCTCGTCCGCGCGCTGGTGGCCGCGGGCCGGTGGTCACGCGACGTCCTCGTCGAGGAGCAGCTCGACGGCGCGGAGCTTCGGGTGCTGGTCCTCGACGGCCGCGTGGTCGGCGCGGTCCGGCGGTACCGGCCCGTCGTCGTCGGGGACGGGGTCTCGAGCGTCGCGGCGCTCGTCGTGGCGGAGAACTGGCGCCGGGTCCTCGCGCACGGGGCGGACGGGCAGTGGGGGATCGCGCCGGACCTCGACACCCAGCTCGCGGTACGGCACGCCGGGCTGCGGCTCACCTCGGTGCCGGCTGCCGGGTGCCGGGTGACGGTCAAGGGGGCGGCCAGTGCGACCGCCGGCCACGACCACGAGACGGTGACGGTGGGCGGGCCGCTGGAGGCCGACGTCCTGCGGTCGGTCGACGCCCTGGGCCTGCGGTGGGCCGCCGTCGAGCTCATCACCCCGGACCCGTCCCGGTCGCTGTGCTCCGCCGGCGGCGCGGTGATCGAGGTGAACTCGACGCCAGGGCTGCTCTACCACTACCAGGTCCGCGAGGTGGCCACGCGGGTGCCGGTCGCCCGGGCCGTCGTGGAGACGCTGATGCGGGAGAGCCCGTGCCAGCCGTTGGCGACCCCGCGCCGTCCCGTCGACGACGCCGTGCCCGGCGCGTCCCCCGGCGAGCTCAGGCCCGGGGCCGGGCCGCAGCGGTGACCGCGCGCCGCGCTCGGCGGGCGGCGCCCCGGCCCTTGCCGAGGAGGAAGCGCGCGTCGTGCACGAGCGTCGGTGCGGGGTCGTCGCGGTCGAACACCGGGAGGTGCTGGCGCCGGGCCAGGGACCGAACCCAGTCGCCGGTGGACAGCTGTCCGGCCGACCGGTACGCCCAGAACGCCTGGGCGTCCTCCCACGGGTGCCACTGCCGGACGCCGGTGGCGAAGTCGGCCACCGGCGGGACGTCGAGGCCGACCGCCCGGCGGTAGGCGACACCCGCAAGGTCCACGCCGGCGTTCTGCACGAGCCTGTCCGCGGCGGTGAACCGCGGGTTGCACTCGATGAGGGTCAGGCCGCCGTCCCGGGCGTCCACCTTGAACTCCACGTTGCCGATCCAGGCGAGCCCGACGCCGCGGAAGAAGCGAAGCCCCTCGCGGGCCGCCTCGGGCACCCAGTCGCTCTCGTGCAGCGTGCCGAGCCCGAACCCGGGCGGGTTCTGCCGCGGCTTGCGCTTGGTGAAGTGCAGCAGCGCCTCGCCGTCCGGGGTGAGGTAGGTGTAGTAGCTGCAGTAGGCGTCGTCCCGGCCCGGCACGATCTCGGTGAGCAGCACCGACAGACCGGCCTCGTCGATCGCGGTGAGCGTGCGCCGCAGCTCGTCGACGTCCCGGACGACGACGGCCTTGACACCGAACACCTGGGCGAACCGGTGGGAGTGACGCGGCTTGACCGCGCAGGGGAAGGTGAAGTTCGCGGCCACCCGGTCGAGGTCCTCCCCGGCCTCCAGGGTGGCGGTGTGCGGGGCTCGGACCCCGACCGCCCGGGCCAGCTGGTAGGTCTGCTGCTTGTCGAGCATCGCCAGGGTGACGTCGTCGTCGGACTCCGGCGGCCGCAGCCCGCGGGCAGTCAGCGCGGGCCTGCGGGTGACCAGGTACTCCAGCGCGATGTCGCTGCACGGCAGCAGCACCGCGCCGTCCGGGGCACGGTCCAGCCAGTCGTCCCAGACCTGGGGTGCCCGGGACGCCGACGTCGCCTCGACGAACCCGGCGACGTGCCGGGAGTACCGCAGCAGCGAGCCGCCCGCCCCGTCGGACAGGCCGTGCACCCGGACCCCTTGCCGGGACAGGGACCGGGCCACGGCGAGGGAGTTCGAGCTGCCGCCCAGGACGACGGCGTCCGGGCCCCCGGCCAGCGCCGGCCGTGCCGGTCCGCCGGCCATCGGACGCCGGTCAGAGCGCATCGACGGTGAGCCCACCGGCGTCCAGCACGTCGTCGACCCAGCCGTTCGAGAACGCGCCCCGGGCCACCGAGGCCGCGTACGCCGCGTCGTCCCGGCGCCGGCCCTCGAGCCGGTCGTGCACCTCCTTGACGTTCTCCAGCGGGACGACGACCACGCCGTTGGCGTCCGCGACGACGAGGTCGCCCGGGTGCACGACGATCCCGCCGCAGCTCACCGGGTAGTTGATCTCCCCGGGGCCGCGGTGCAGCGGCCCGATCGGGGTCACCCCGCGAGCGAAGACCGGGAAGTCGCCGAGCGCGGCGATGCCGGGCAGGTCCCGGATCAGCCCGTCGACCACGACGCCCGCGATCCCACGGTGGCGGGCCTTCGTGCACACCAGGTCGCCCAGGACGGCGGTCATGGTCGACCCGCTGGCGTCGACGACGAGGACGTCGCCCGGGCGGGCGACGTCGAGCGCCTTGTGCACCATGAGGTTGTCGCCGGGGAAGACCTTGACCGTGCACGCCGGTCCCACCACGGACAGTCGGGGGTCGGTCATCGGCTGGATCGCCACGCACATCGTGTACAGGCGGTTCATCATGTCCGACACGTCGGGGGTGGGGTAGGCGCGGAACGCGTCGACGAACACCTCCCCGGGGCGGTCGTCGGACCGGCGCAACCGAAACCCCGGACCTGGGTTCATCTCCGCCGAACGGGGCCTGCGCGCTGCTGTCTGGGCCACCGGAGCCTCCTGCCGTCGTGCCGTCTCCAGCAACGTAACAACGGCCGGTGCGGCGCGCGGGGCAAACGTAGGATTCGGGCATGGGCCACCTCGTCACCCTCGTCCCCGGCGACGGGATCGGCCCCGAGGTGACCGCTGCCGCCCTTCTCGTCCTGGACGCCGTCGGCGCCGACATCGACTGGGACACAAGGCATCTCGGCAGCAGTGCTCTGGACCGTGGCGAGACCTCCGCCGTCCCGGCCGGCACCGTGGAGTCGGCTCGGCGGACGGGCTGCGTGCTGAAGGGGCCGGTGTCGACTCCCCGTGACGGCGGCTTCCGCTCACCGAACACGGGTCTGCGCCGCGAGCTCGGGCTGTTCGTCCAGCTCCGCCCGGTACGGGCGGTGCCGGTCGCCGGCGGAAGCGCCCCACCGCTCGACGTCGTCGTCGTCCGGCAGACCGGTGAGGACCTCTACGCCGGCTGGGAGCTGGCGCCCGGCTCACCCGCCGCGGTCGAGGCGCTGCGCGCCGCCGGCGCCGACGACGTCTCGGCGTCCGGAGTGTCGCTCAAGGCGTTCAGCCCGGCCGCCGTCCGTCGCACCGCTGAGTTCGCTCTGCGGTGGGCGCAGGCGCACGGGCGGCGCCGGGTCACGGTCGTCCACAAGGCGACGGTGATGCGGGAGACCGACGGGCTGTTCCTGCGGGTGTGCCGGCAGGTCGCCGCGGAACGGCCCGGCGCCGGGACCACTGGCGGGGTCGAGCTCGACGACGCCCTCGTCGACAACGCGTGCGCCCAGCTGGTCCGCCGACCGGCCGCCTTCGACGTCCTGCTCACCGGGATGCTGTACGGGGACGTGCTCAGCGACCTGGCGGCCGCCGTCGCCGGGGGGGTGGGCCTGGCCCCCGGAGCCGCCTACGGCCCGGACGCCGCGGTGTTCGAGGCCGCGCACGGCTCGGCACCCCGCCACGCGGGCCAGGACCGGGCGAACCCGGTGGGTCTGATCCGTTCGGCCGCCCTCATGCTGCGTCACCTGGGGGACGGCGAGCGCGCGGCCCGGGTCGAGTCCGCGGTCGACGCCGTGCTCGCCGAGGGCCGCGACCTCACGTACGACCTGGCGCCGGGGACGCCGGTGGGGACGCGCAGGTGCGCCGAGGCGATCGCCGAGCGAGCGGCCTCGTCAGGGTGAGCAGCCGGCGCCCACCGAGGCCGGCGGCCAGCACGCTGGCGGCGCAGGCCACGGCGAGGCCCACCGGACGGGTCGTCGTGCGCTGCAGCTCCGGCTCGCTGGTGCGTATCGCGTACCGGTAGAGGTCCTGGCTGAACGCCACGTCCTGCAGCAGCTGGCGACCCGCCGCCGAGGCGAGCCGGCTCGCGGTCACCGGGTCCTGGTGCGTCGTCGTCAGCTCGATGACGTCGCTGCCGAAGCGGTGGCGCGCGGACACCGTGGCCTGAGCCGCCAGGGCCGGGTCGATCCCGGTCCGTTCGGCCGCCTGGTGCAGCAGCCCGGGGCGGGACGCCAGCGCGTTGAACGTCGCGATCACCTGCGGGCGGGACAGCACGTCCCGGGTGTACGCGGTCTCACCCGCGGGACCGCCGACGATGACCCCGGTCGTCGTCGCGGCCCACCGTTCGCCGCTGGCCACGACGAGCACGGTGGCGGCGACCGCGGCCGCGAGCACGCCGACGCCCGAGGCCCGCGCGACTCGCCGGGTGAGGACGGCCAGCCCCGGGCCGCGGACCACGCGGAAGCCGGAGGCGTCGAGCTCCCGCGTCCGCACGTCGGCGGCGACGACCATCGCCACGACGAGCAGCAGCACGGAGAACCCGGCCAGGTGCAGGAACAGCGAGGACACCGCCCACCCGAACAGCCCCGCGGTGACGCCCCGGGCGAGGTGGTCCGGCGCCCGGGGCGCCGGCAACCCGAGGCGCCGGCGCCGCCGGGCGGTGTCGGCCGAGACGACCAGGGTCCCGCCGATGAGGACGAGCCAGCCGGCGAGCCCGGCCACCCCGCTCTCGGCCAGCATCTCGAGGTAGATGTTGTGCGGGGCCAGCGGCTGGGACAGCGGCGTCTCTGTCAGTCGGCGGTACTCCGGCTGCGCTGCCACGAACCCGCCAACCCCGACGCCGGTCGCCGGGTGGTCCGCCGCCATCCGCAGCGCGATCTGCTGCACGGTCGCCCGGTCCACCAGCGACTGGTCGGTGCGACTCGGCGTACCCGGCTCGACCATGGTCAGGGTCGCCAGCCGGGTGCTCGTGCCGGGGAAGGCGACGACGAGCACGACGGCGGTCAGCGCCCCGACCATGAGTCGCCGGGACGACGCCCCGGACAGGACCAGCCACACCGCGGCAGCCAGCATCGTGGCCAGCAGGCCGCCGCGGGACTGGGTCAGGTACTGCCCGCCCGCCATCAGCAGCGCGGCCACCCACCAGGCGTGCCGCCACGCGCCGAGGCGCCGGTCGGTGGCCAGCGCCAGCGCCACCGGCAGCAGCAGGACGAGGTGCCGGGACCAGAAGTTGGGGTCCGACTCCGGGCCGGAGTGCCGCTCGGTGGCCGAGCCGACGTCCGCGCCGACCGGGACGTTGACGAATCCGCCGAAGTCCGCCCCCGGCAGCAGCGTCTCCCGCAGCAGGCTGAGACCGGCCAGCAGCGCCGCGGCCCCGACCGCGGCCATCGCGGTCGTGCGGATCGTGGCTGACGCGCGCCCGGTGGAGGACATCAGCACGGCGGCGGCCAGGAACGGCACGACGTGCTTGAGCTCCTCGACCAGCGCCGCCGTCGACACCGCGGTGTCGAGCGCCGAGACCAGGGACAGCAGCCGGACCGCGGCGTAGACGACGAGCAGCAGGTAGACCACCGACCAGCGGGGTCGCAGTCGGCCGCGCAACCAGCCGACGAGGACGGCCGCCAGCAGCAGCCCGATGAGCAGGACCTGGATGCTCAGCGGACCGAGCGGGCCGACGACCGTGCTGGCGTTTGTCACGACCGCCACCGCGTAGCCGGCGAGCAGGACGCGCGGGCGCAGCACGGCGACCGTCGCAGCCGCGGTCAGCAGGAGCAGAACCAGCACGGCCAGCACGGGGCTGGTGAGGAGGTCAGCCACCGTCGTCCGGGCCGCCGGTGACGGCGACCCGGTCGGTGCGGCGGGAGGCCGGGGTCTGCGGGACGGGCCCGACGAGGTGTCCGACCACGTCCGGGGCCACCCGTCGACGCAGCAGCCGGTAGGCGACCTGCTGGGCGACGACCCCGGCCGCCAGGGCGACCAGGGCCATGACGGTCACCATCGAGCCGGTCGCGATCGACGACAGGCTCGCCGTGCCCTCCGCCGTCCCGACGACCCGCCCCTGGTACGGCGAACCCATCTCCGCGATGGACTCCTGCGCCCACCGGGCGGCGGCGTCGGCGGTCTCCTCGGCGTCCTCGGGGCTGGCCGCGGTGGCCGCCACGTCGATGACGCTGGTGTCGGTGACCACCTGGAACGCCAGCGAGCGCCCCTCCAGCTCACCGCCGGCCAGGTCCAGCTCCGTGTCCAGGAACGGTGCCGGGTCGCCGGCGTCCAGCAGGGCCACGTAGGTGGCCGGGACGTTGCCACGGCTCAGCGTGTCGTAGTAGCCGGCGAGCGCGTCCGGGTTCGCCCCCGGGGTCACCGGCAGGATCAGGACGGTCGCGTGCGCCGTCCAGGACGCCGGCTGGCCCAGGGCCACCGGGACGCCGAGCGCGAGCCCGGTCACCGTGGCGAGGCTCCCGACGACGACGGAGGTCCGCAGTGCGTGCACTAGGCCACCAGCTCTCTCGTGCGCTCCTCCGGGGGCTCCTGCAGTGGCTTCCCTGAGGTTGCCGGCGCAGGAGCCGCCGGTACCCAGGGACCGCGCGCGGCCCGGCGCCACACCGTCGGCTGCCGCCGAGCAGCCAGCCGGACCGCGCCGCGGACGGCGGCCGCGTTCGTCAGCAGGAACTGCGTCGGAGCGCCGAGGGCGGGCCGACCGGTGACCCAGCCGGCCGCCCCGGCCCCGTACCCGAGCACCTGCGCGGCCAGCAACCAGCGGGCGGTGCGGTGCCGGGACGCCGCCGCCGCGGACGTCGCCAGCAGCCCGGGCAGCAGGAGCGGGACGACGTGGTTGCGCAGCAGCCGGTGGGACCCGAACGCGAGCGCCGTCATCCCGCGCCGGGGGTCGGCCAGGCCCAGGTGCCGCAGCGAGGTCTGCCAGGTGCCGGCGGCGATCCGGGTGCGCCGCTCCATCTCGTCGGCCGCGCTGGCCGAGACCGTCTCGACCGCCCGGGCCGCGGGGGCGTAGGCCACCCGGTGACCGTGCAGCAGGGCGTCGCAGACCAGGTGGTAGTCGTCGTTGAGGACCCCGGGGGGAATTGGCCGGAACGTCGAGCGCCGCACCGCGCACACCTCGCCGGGGGCGCCCATGACGCATCCGAACCGGGACTCGCCGGCCTTGACCACCGACTCCAGCCGCCAGTACAGGCCTTCCCCGGAGCCGTGGGACCCGGCACCGACGACGACCTTGGCGCCGCTCACCACCGCCACCCGCGGGTCCGCTGCCGCGACGGCCAGCGCGCGCAGGGCACCGGGGGCCAGGGAGCAGTTCGCGTCGGTGAGGCAGACGAGCTCCCCGGTGGCTGCGAGCACCCCCCGGTTGACCGCGGCGCTCTTGCCGGCCGGCACCGGGGCGGTGAGCACCCGGGCACCCGCGGCCCGGGCCAGCTCAGCGGTGCGGTCGGTGGACCCGTCCGCGACGACGAGCACCTCGAGCAGCGCGGGCGGGTAGTCCTGCGCCAGGCAGTCGCGCACCTTCTCGCCGATGACCTGCTCCTCGTCGAGTGCGGCCACGAGCACCGTGACGGCCGGCAGCGTGTCGTCGGGTCGACCGCCGGCGACCGCCGGGCCGGTGGCGCCCGCCGCGGCGCGGCGCATCAGCAGGGGGTAGCCGAGGTGCGTCCAGGCCGCCGCTGCCGCAGCGGCCCAGGTGAGCGCCGCGGCGCGGTCCGCCAGGTCCATGACGACCACGCTCGCAGCCGGTCGGGGCGCCGCGCAGCCGATTCGGCGGAAGTCGTCACCGCGGGTCACGGGTTCAGTCGAAACGGCCGCCTCCCACGCCGGAGGTGCCTAGCCTCGGCACGGTGAGGTTCCTGCTCGTCGAGCACAGTCCGGCCGGCGGCCTGTTCCAGTGGACGCTGCAGCTGGCCGACGCCTTGGCACGCCTCGGCCACGAGGTCGAGCTCCTCACCGGTCGCGGGCCGGAGCTGGCCGCTCGTCATCCCGGCGTCCGGATGCTGCCCGTGCTCCCGACCTGGCACCCGAGCGCGGGTGCCGCGCTCCCGGCGCCGCTGCGCCGGGTGCGCCGGGTCTGGCGCGCTGTGCGGCACGTCGAGGCGTGGCGGCGCGTCGTCCGGCACGTCCGGCGGACCCGGCCGGACGTCGTCCAGCTCTCCGAGTGGCGCTTTCCCGTCGACGCGTGGGCGGCGCTGGCCGTGGGGCGGGCGGTGCGCGCCGGCGGCCGACCGGGCCTGCTCGGCGACGTGGCGCACACCCCGGTCCCGTTCACCGAGGACGGTGACGGCGGGCTGTACAAGTCCGGGGGGCTGCTGCTGCGGTCGCTGCGGCGCGCCTACGCGGGCACCGACGTCGTCCTCGTCCTCGGCGAGCGCTCGCGGGAGGGGTTCGTCGCCGCCTTCCCCGACGCCGGGCAGCCCGTCGTCGTGCCGCACGGCGACGAGGGCATCTACGCCGGGGAGGACCCCGGCCCGGCGGCGACCGGGGAGTACCTGCTGTTCTTCGGCGCCCTGGCCAGGTACAAGGGGCTGGACCTGCTGCTGGACGCCGTCGACCTCGTCGTCGCCCGGCGTCCGGGCACGCGGGTCGTCGTCGCCGGGCCGTGCGTCGACGTCGACCTCGACGCGCTGCGTCGCCGGTGCGCCACGGTTCCCGGTGTCGAGCTGCGGGCCGGGTACGTGCCCGTCGCGGACGTGCCCGCGCTCGTGGCCGGCGCCCGGGCCCTGGTCACTCCCTACCTCGTCGCGAACGCCAGCGGGGTGGTGCACCTGGCGCACACCCTGCGGCGTCCGGTGGTGACCACGGACGTCGGGGACCTGGCCGCCGCCGTCGGCCACGGACGCTCCGGCGTGGTCTGCCCGCCGGGAGACTCGGCCGCCCTGGCCGCCGGGATGCTGCGGCTGCTCGAGGACCCGGCCACGGCGACCGACCTCGGGGACGCCGGGTACGCCGCCACCGGGGACGGGTCGGCCTGGGACGACGTCGCCGGCCGGGTCGCCGCCGCCTACCTGGCCCGGCAGCGGCCCGGCGCCGTGGACGTGGCTCGGTGAGGGTGCTCGTCGTCATCGACTCGCTGCGGGTCGGCGGTGCCGAGAACCTGCTCGTGCACCTGGCCGGGCCGGCCCGCCAGGCCGGGCTGGACGTCGACGTGGTGTCCCTGGGGCCGCCGGACGGGCCTCAGGCGTCCCTGGCCGGTGCGCTGTCGCGGGCCGGTCTGCCGCCACGGTTCCTCGGGGCACGCAGGCTCGCCGACCCCGCCGCCGCGTACCGGCTCGCCGTCGAGGTGCGTCGGTCCGGCTGCGACGTCGTGCACGCCCACCTCGAGCACGCGTCCGTGCTCGCGCCGGTAGCCGGGCGGCTCGCCGGTCGTCCCGTCGTGTGCACCTTTCACCAGCTCGCCGGAGGACTCACCGGCTCCGAGGCGGTCAAGGAGCGGCTCGCCGTCGCCTGCGCCGGGACGACGCGAGCCACCGTGTTCGTGTCCGAGGCGTGCCGCCGGTCCTTCGCCCAGCGGTACCGGCCCCGGGCCAACTGGACGGTGCTGCCCAACGGTGTCGACCTGGGCGTGTTCGCCGACCCGGCACCGCGGCCGCTGCCGGCGGGCCTGGGTGTGCCGGCCCGGGCCCGGGTGGTGACCGTCGTCGCGGCGCTGCGA
Source organism: Kineosporiaceae bacterium SCSIO 59966 (assembly GCA_020881835.1). Classification (NCBI taxonomy): domain Bacteria; kingdom Bacillati; phylum Actinomycetota; class Actinomycetes; order Kineosporiales; family Kineosporiaceae; species Kineosporiaceae bacterium SCSIO 59966. The sequence goes on along the minus strand of CP052876.1, from coordinate 2,513,330 downwards.
CCACCCAAGGGGCACCGGGTCCTGCTCGAGGCGTGGCCGGCGGTGCGCCGCCGGGCCCCGGACGCGCACCTGCTCGTCGTCGGGGACGGGGACGCCGGGCCCGCGCTGCGCCGGCAGGCCGGCGAGCTCGGCCTGCGCGACGCGGTGACGTTCGCCGGTGCCCGCGACGACGTCCCCGCGCTGCTCGCCGGCAGTGACCTCGTCGTCCTGCCCACGTTCACCGAGGCCCTGCCGACGGTCCTGGCCGAGGCCGGCGCCGCCGGCCGGGCGGTGGTGGCCAGCGCGGTGGGCGGCGTGCCAGAGGTGGTGCTCGACGGGGTGACCGGCGTCCTCGTCCCGCCCGGCGACCCGGTCGCGCTCGCCGCGGCCGTCAGCGACCTGCTGACGGACCCTGCGCGGGCCGCGGCGATGGGGGCCGCCGCGCGCCGGCGGGTGCAGGAGCGGTTCGGGACCGGGACGTGGCTGGCCGGCCTGCTGCAGCTGTACCAGGAGGCCGCAGGTCACCGGCCCGCGGACGCCGGAGGGCCGCCGTCCCACGACGCCAGCACGCGCAGCCGGTCCCACGGCAGCCGGGCGAGCCGGTCGTAGTCCGCGGCCAGGCCCGCCCGCGCGAGCCGGTCGTCGTCCGCGGCCGGGGTCTGGAAGATGAGGGCGACCGGCGTGCCGCCGTTGTCCCGCGCGTACGCGCCGTACTGCTGCAGGGCACGACCGACCGCGAGCTCGGCCGGTGACAGCCCGTCGATCGCGCTGAGGTCGACCGCCGGGTCCAGCTGGACGCGCGCGCCCTGCGGGATGCAGTCGTCTCGGTCGCTGGTGCCGTCCGTCTTCGTCGCCGGGGCCCGAAAGTCCCCGGCGCAGGCGTTGTCGGTGGAGAACACCAGGGCGTGGCGGATCGTCCCGGAGGCGATCTCCTGCGGGGTGACCAGGCCGTCGACGAGGCCGAGTCCGGCGCCGGTCGCCGAGCTGACCGACGGGACGTCGGGGGACAGGTCGACGACGTCGCCCCACGACGTCACCCACGTGGACGGTCCGTCCCGACGGACCTGCCAGAACTCGTAGCTCGTGCCCGTCCGGCGGTCGACGACGGCCATCGCCGCGTCCGTGCCGGTGCTGGGGGCCGCGTCGTCCGGCACGGGGACCGGGGCCGCCTCCAGCCGGCAGTGCCCCCAGTCGCGCAGGCACTCGACGTCCCGCAGCGGAGCGCCCTCGGCGTCGTACACCGGGACGCCGTACTGGGTGACGTTGGCCGACCACGGACCGGCGCCGAGGTGGGCGGCGATCCGGTCCGAGCGCTGGTCGAGAACCGGGTCGGCGGGGACGGGCTCCAGGAACGCCTGGCGCCGCGTCGGCGACGCCGCCGGCGCCGCGCTGCCTGTCGTCCCCGGCTCACCGGCGCGGACCGACTCGGCTGTCTGTTCCGCGACGGACGTGCCGGTCGGTGTGCAGGCCGCCGCCAGGACCAGGGCGGTGGTGGTCACGAGCAGCCTGCGGACGGCGGCCACCACCTCGCGGCTCGTCCTCGACCGGTCCTGGCTCACCTGTCTCCCGACATCCGTCGTTCCGCCTCCGCCGGTGCTCCGACCCGCCTAACGTAAGCGACGCCGGCGGTGTCCCGCGGGCGAAGTGCGGGATCGACGAGGGGGCGTGTGTGGCGCAGCAGCTGCTCGTCCTGGGGTGGCACAACGTGCACCCGACGTTCGGGTTCCCGGCCTCGCCGCGGCGCGGTGAACGCGGCCTGGCCAGCCAGCTGCGCACCCTCGCCCGGTGCGCGAACGTCGTCGACCTCGGGCAGGCGCTCACCGCGCTGGAGGCCGGTCGTGAGCTCCCGCCGCGCGCCGTCGCGCTGACCTTCGACGACGGCTACCGGGACAACCACGACGTCGTCGCCCCGATGCTGCGCGCCGCGGGCCTGCCGGCGACGTTCTTCCTCGTCCCGGAGTTCCTCTCCGGAACCACCGACGTGTGGTGGGAGCGGCTCGGCTGGGCCGTCGCCCGCCGCTCGGCGACGACGCTGTCGTGGGAGGGGACGACCTACCGGCTGCCCGACCAGGGGACGGCCCGCCGCGTCGCCGCGGTCCTCGCCGAGCGGCTCAAGGCCCGCACCGGCGTCGCCCGGGCCCACGCCGTCGAGGAGGTGGTCGAGCGGTTGCGGCCGGTCGGCCCGGACCCGACGCGGCGGCTCCTCATGACCTGGGACCAGGCCCGGTCGCTGGTGCGGCAGGGCTTCTCGGTCGGGTCGCACACCAGCCGGCACGACATCCTCAGCCGGGAGCCGGCCGGACACCAGGTCGAGGACCTGCGCAGCGCCCGCGCCCTGCTGCAGGACCGGCTGCAGGTGGAGGCCTCCCTGCTCGCCTACCCCAACGGCCGGGACGTCGACTACGACGACACCTCGCTCGCCGCCGTCCAGGCCGCCGGCCACACCCACGCGGTGACCACCGTGGACGGCGTCAACGGCCCCGAGGTCCCGCGGTACGAGGTCCGGCGGACCGTGGTCTTCCCCGAGCGGGGCGTCCCGGACCTGCTCAAGGCCCTCCTGCACAGCGGCCGCGCGCCGCGTCCCGGGCGATGAACCGGCCCCCGGGCGAGGTGCACGTCTGCCACGTCATCCACGCGCTGGGACCGGGTGGCGCCGAGCAGTCCCTGCTCGAGCTCGCCGCCGCCGGGCCGTCCGCGGGACTGCGCACCTCCGTGCTGTGCCTCACCGGGGACGGCCGGCCCTACGCCCAGCGACTCCGGGACGCCGGGGCCAGGGTGGCCGTCCTGGGCGGCAGGACCCGCTGGGACCCGACGCTGCTGCCACGCGCGGTCGCGGCGGTCGGGGCGAGCGGCGCGGACGTCGTGCACAGCCACCTCAAGCACGCCGACCTCGTCGGGGCGTTGGCCGCGACCCGCTACGACCTGCCGCTGGTGTCCTCCCTGCACCTCATCGAGGACGGCGTGGGCCCGGGCGGGCGGGCCCGGCGCTGGCTCGGCCACCAGGCGCGCCGGTACCGGGCCGACCGGGTGGTCGCCGTGTCCGACGCCGTCCGGAGCTGGTACCGCGCCACGTTCGACGTCGAGGACGACCGGGTGGTCACGGTCCGCAACGGCGTCGCCCCCGGGGAGGCGGCGACGCCGCAGCGGCGCCGCGCGACGCGGGCCGCGCTGGGACTGGGCGACACCGACGTCGTCGCGGTGATGGTCGGGGTGATGCGTCCGGGCAAGGGGCACGCCGAGCTGCTCGAGGCCGCCCGGCTGCTCGGTGGGGACGGCGGCGTCCGGTTCGTGCTGCTCGGGGACGGACCGCTGCGGCCGGCGCTGGAGCAGCGGGCCCGGCAGCTGGCGCTCGACGTCGTCTTCGCCGGCTTCCGGCCGGACGTGCGCCAGGTGCTGGCCGGCGCCGACCTCGTCGTGCACCCGACGCTGTTCGACGCCCTCCCGACCGCCCTCATCGAGGCGCTCGCGGCAGGGCTGCCCGTCGTGGCCTCCGACGTCGGCGGGGTGCCAGAGATCGTCGACGGTACGTGCGGGGTGCTGGTCCCCCCTGGCGACCCGCGCCGGCTCGCGGACGCCGTGCGCGCCCTCGCCACCGACGAGGCGGCGAGGGCGCGCGGGGGCGAGGCGGCCCGACGGCGGTTCGACGCCGAGTTCACCGCCGAAGGATGGGCCCGCCGGCTGCGCGCCACCTACGACGCCGTGCTGTGAGGCCGCCCGTCAGCTGCCGTTCCAGGTGGCGAGGACGCGTAGGTGGTCCCAGGGCAGGGTGATGTTGTGGTAGTCGGTCCAGCCAGCGGCGGTGTAGGGGTCGGTGCCGTCGGTGGGGGTCTGGAAGATGAAGGCCACGGTGGTCCCGCCGTTGTCGATGGCGTAGGCGCCGTAGGTCTGCAGGGCGGCGGCGACGGCGCGGTCCTTGGCGGGCAGGGTGGAGATGTCGACGTCGGGGTCGAGCTGGATGCGGGCGCCTTCGGGGATGCAGTCGGTGGTGGTCTTGGCGCCGTCGGTCTTGGCGGCGGGGTAGCGGTAGTCGCCGGCGCAGGCGTTGTCGGTGGAGAAGACCAGGGCGTGGTCGATGCGGCCGGCGGTGAACTCCTCGGTGGTGACGACGCCGGCGAGGCGGGAGATGCCGGCGCCGGTGGGGGCGTTGGGGCCGGTGCCGTCGCCGTCGAGGTCCATGACCGTGCCCCAGGAGGCGGTGGGGTTGCCGCCGTTCCAGGAGTACCGCCAGAACTCGTGGCTGGTGCCGGTCTGGGGGTCCAGGACGACCATGGCGGCGTCGCTGCCGGCAGAGGTGGTGTGCTCGGCGGTCAGCGGGGTGGGGTTGGTGGTGAAGACGTTGGGGCCCCAGTCCTCGGTGAGCCGGACGCTGCGGCGGGGGGTGCCGGGGGCGGGGCGGTGGATGGGCACGCCGTACTGGTGGACGTTGGCGACGTGCTTGCCGTCGGCGAGGTGGCCGGCGATCGCCGCCGAGCGGGGGTCCAGGCGCGGGGACGCCGGGACGGGCTCGGTCAGCCAGTCCGCCTGCGCGAACGGGGAGGACCCCATCGGCGCCACCTGCTCCGGCGCAGGGTCCGGCGCGGGCGGCGGCGTGGGCCGGCCGTCGGGCAGGTCGGCGAGGCCCTCCTCGACGGTCAGGGCGAGCAGCCGGGCCAGGAAGACGGCCATGTGGTCGCGCCGGACGGCGGCGTCCGGACGGTAGCTGCCGTCGGTGTAGCCGGCCGCCACGCCGGCCGAGGCGACCGCGTTGACTGCCGGCTCGTGCGGTGAACCGGCGTCGTCGGGGAAGTAGTCCGCGTGCGCGCTGAGCCGGACGCCGCCGTCCTGGCCGGCGCGGTACTCGGCGGCCCGCAGGAGGTAGCTCGCCATCTGCGCCCGGGTCACCGGGTGGTCAGGCCGGTAGTGGCCGCTGGCTTCGCCGCGCACGATCCCGGCGGCGGCGAGCCGGTTGATGTCGGTGTGGAACGCCGACATCCCGTCGTCGGGAAAGGCGTCGGCGGGCCGGTCCGGCAGCGTCCCGCCGGACTCGGTGACGTACCGGGCGATGAAGGCCGCCATCTGACCGCGGGTCACCGTCTCCGCCGGGGAGTACCGGTACGTCGTCTCCCCGTTGGCGACCTGCCAGTGCCACACGCAGGTCACGGCCTCGGCGACAGCGCCGCTGACGTCGGTGAAGCCGGCGCCGGAGGTCAGGTCCGCCGGGCAGGCAGTGGAGATCGGGCGCGGCTCGGGACTCGGTGCCGCCGCGGCGGGGGCCGCGACGGCGGACAGGCCGAGACCCACCGACACGGCGGTGGTGACGAGAGCTCTCATGGTGGTGGGGCGGTCCAGGGGGGAGGCTGCGGGGGACGGGTGACGGGACGTCGGGGGACGGGACATCGGAGTGCTCCTTCTGGTCATCGGTTCGTCGACGGGGCGAGTTGAGCCGGGGGCGCCGGTGCGTCACCGGTCAGGCGCGGTGGGTCAGCTGCCGTTCCAGGTGCGGGACATCTGGCTTCGCTTCCGTTGGGGGACGGACGGGACATATCGCTCGCGGGTGGAGCGACGCCGCGGGACCGTACCCGAGTGCGCAGAGTGTCCGGTTGCGTCCACGGTGCGTGATGGTGTATGTGGCAGAGAGTGAGGGCCGTGGGACGCTGCACCACGGCGTCCGAGGGCCCGACGTACCCTGGTCCCGGACCCCGGCCGGACCCCGGTGCGGGGCCTGTGCGCTGCCCGCCGGCGCGCACCCGCCTGCGATCAGGAGTGCCCGAATGGCTGTGTCCGGAGTCCTCACCGCGCTGCGCGAGGACCCCGCGCTGAGCCGTGCGGTGGAGGCGGCCCGGGCCGGGGACGTCCCCCTTCTCGACGTCGCTGCGCCGTCCGGCGCCCGCCCCGCGACGATCGCCGGGCTCGCCGCGCAACCCCCCCTGGGGGCCGGTCGGCCGGTCCTCGCGGTAACCGCCACCGAGCGCGCCGCCCAGGACCTGGCCGCGGCGCTGCGCTGCTACCTCGACCCGGTCTCCGTGGTGGAGTTCCCGGCCTGGGAGACCCTGCCGCACGAGCGGCTCAGCCCCCGCAGCGACACCGTCGGACGCCGTCTCGCCGTCCTGCGCCGGCTCGCGCACCCGGGTGCCGCCGGCGCCGAGGACGGGCCGGTGCAGGTCGTCGTCGCCCCCGTCCGTGCCGTCCTGCAGCCACTGGTCAAGGGGCTCGGAGACCTGGAACCGGTGCGACTGCGGGCGGGGGACGAGGCCGAGCTCGACGACGTCGTGCGGGCGCTCTCCGGTGCCGCCTACACCCGCGTCGACATGGTGGAGCGGCGCGGCGAGTTCGCCGTCCGCGGTGGCCTGCTCGACGTCTTCCCGCCGACCGTCGACCACCCGGTGCGGGTGGAGTTCTTCGGCGACACCGTCGAGGAGGTCCGCTCGTTCGCCGTCGCCGACCAACGGTCCCTCGGCGCGGTGGACGGACTGTGGGCGCCGCCGTGCCGGGAGATCCTGCTCACCGACGACGTGCGGCGGCGCGCCGCGCAGCTCACGGAGCGGCTGCCCGGGGCGGCGGACATGCTCGACAAGCTCGCCGCCGGCATCGCGGTCGAGGGCATGGAGTCCCTCGCCCCGGCCCTGGTCGACGGGATGCAGCCGCTGCTCGACCTGCTGCCGGCCGGCACCAACGTCGTCGTCGTCGACCCCGAGAAGGTGCGGGCCCGGGCCCACGACCTCACCGCGACGAGCGAGGAGTTCCTGGCGGCGGCGTGGGCCAACGCCGCCGCCGGCGGGCAGACCCCGGTGGACCTGTCCGAGGCGTCGTTCGCGACGCTGGCGCAGACCCGGGCGCACGCCCTGCGCACAGGGCGACCCTGGTGGTCGCTGACCTCCTTCGCCGCCGACGCGGAGCTCGCCGACCTGCGTGAGCCCGCGGACGGCGACGCCGAGCCGGTCACGGTCACGGTCGCCGCCCGCGACGTCGAGGGCTACGCCGGCGACGTCCCGAAGGTGCTCGAGGACCTGCGGGCCCTGGTGTCCGACGGGTGGCGGATCGTCGTCACCACCGAGGGGCACGGGCCTGCCGAGCGGCTCGTCGAGGTGCTATCCGACGGCGACGTCGCCGCCCGCCTGGTGCCGTCGGTGGACGACGTCCCGGAGCCCTCCGTCGTCCACGTCACGACCGCCACCGTCGGGCAGGGCTTCGTCAGCGAGCCGCTGCGGCTCGCCCTGCTGACCGAGACCGACGTGCTGGGGCGCGCCGGCGCGGCGTCCACCCGGGACATGCGCCGGATGCCGAGCCGCCGGCGCAACGTCGTGGACCCGTTGCAGCTCAAGGCCGGCGACTACGTCGTGCACGAGCAGCACGGCGTCGGCCGCTACGTCGAGATGGTGCAGCGAACGATGGGCGGCGCCCAGCGCGAGTACCTCGTCATCGAGTACGCGCCGTCCAAGCGCGGCCAGCCCGGCGACCGGCTGTTCGTGCCCACCGACAGCCTCGACCAGGTCACTCGGTACACCGGGGGCGAGGCGCCCACGCTCAACAAGCTGGGCGGCGGGGACTGGGCGAAGACCAAGAGCCGGGCGCGGCGCGCCGTCCGTGAGATCGCCGGGGAGCTCATCCGGCTCTACTCCGCCCGGATGGCCACCGAGGGTCACGCCTTCGGACCGGACACCCCGTGGCAGCGTGAGCTCGAGGACGCCTTCCCCTACGTGGAGACACCCGACCAGCTCGTCACCATCGACGAGGTCAAGGCGGACATGGAGCGCCCCCTGCCGATGGACCGGCTGATCTGCGGCGACGTCGGCTACGGCAAGACCGAGATCGCCGTCCGGGCGGCGTTCAAGGCCGTCCAGGACGGCAAGCAGGTCGCCGTCCTCGTCCCGACCACCCTGCTCGTCCAGCAGCACCTGGAGACCTTCTCGGAGCGGTTCGCGTCCTTCCCCGTCACGGTGCGGGCACTGTCGCGGTTCCAGAGCGACAAGGAGGCCGAGGCCGTCAAGGCCGGGGCCGCCGACGGCAGCATCGACGTCGTCATCGGCACCCACCGGCTCATCACCGGGGAGGTCCGGTTCAAGGACCTGGGACTCGTGATCGTCGACGAGGAGCAGCGTTTCGGCGTCGAGCACAAGGAGACGCTCAAGCAGCTGCGCACGAACGTCGACGTGCTCGCGATGAGCGCCACCCCGATCCCGCGGACGCTGGAGATGGCCGTCACCGGGATCCGGGAGATGTCGACCCTGGCGACCCCGCCGGAGGAGCGGCACCCCGTGCTGACCTACGTCGGCGGCTACGACGAGAAGACCGTCTCGGCCGCGATCCGCCGCGAGCTGCTGCGGGAGGGTCAGGTCTTCTACATCCACAACAAGGTCGACTCCATCGAGCGGGCCGCCGCCCGGGTCGCCGAGCTCGTCCCCGAGGCCCGGGTCGCGGTGGCGCACGGCAGGATGAATGAGCACCGGCTCGAGCAGGTCATCGTCGACTTCTGGGAGAAGCGGTTCGACGTCCTGGTCTGCACGACCATCATCGAGACCGGGCTGGACATCTCCAACGCGAACACCCTCGTCGTCGAACGCGCGGACCTGCTCGGGCTCTCCCAGCTGCACCAGCTGCGCGGCCGGGTGGGGCGCGGACGGGAACGGGCCTACGCGTACTTCATGTACCCACCGGAGCGGCCGATGACCGAGACGGCGCACGACCGGCTCGCCACCATCGCGCAGCACACCGACCTCGGCTCGGGGATGCAGGTGGCGATGAAGGACCTGGAGATCCGCGGGGCCGGCAACCTGCTCGGCGGGGAGCAGTCCGGCCACATCGCGGGAGTCGGCTTCGACCTCTACGTCCGGCTCGTCGGGGAGGCGGTGGCCGAGTTCCGCGGCGAGACCGAGAAGGAGAACGCCGAGGTCAAGATCGAGCTCCCGGTCGACGCGCACATCCCCCACGACTACGTCGCCCACGAGCGGCTGCGGCTCGAGGCCTACCGCAAGCTCGCCTCCGTCGAGACCGAGGACGCCGTCGCGGAGATCCACGACGAGCTCACCGACCGCTACGGCGAGCCTCCGGAGCCGGTCCTCAACCTGCTCGAGGTGGCCCGCTTCCGGGTGCACGCCCGGCAGGCCGGCCTCACCGAGGTCACCGTGCAGGGAAACCACGTCCGGTTCGCCCCGGTGGAGCTGCGGGAGTCCCAGCAGCTGCGGCTCAAGCGGCTCTACCCCGGCACGCTGCTCAAGCCGGCGGTGCGCACGGTGCTCGTCCCCAAGCCGGCCACCGCCCGGATCGGGGGCCGCCCCCTGCGCGACCGGGAGCTGCTCGACTGGGCCCGGGACCTCATCGACGCCGTCCTGCTCGACGACGTCGCGGCCGCGGCGACGGCGGGAGCGCGGCGGTGAGCCGCGCCGTCCTCGTCCAGGCCACCCCGCGCACGCCGGCCGGCCTGCTCACCGCCGCCGGGTGGGACGCGCTGCGCTCCGCCGGGACCGTCCGGGTGCACGTCCCTGCGGGGGGCACTGAGCCCGACCCCGGGTGGTGGCAGGCGCTCGCGGACGCCGGCGTCGACGTCGTCCGGGAGACCTCCCTGGCGGACGTGCCGGGGACGTGGTTCGACCCGGCCGGTGACGACGCGCTCGCCGGCGCGCTCGCCCGGGCAGCGGTCGCCGCCGGCGTGGAGCTCGAGGTCGTCCTGGGCGCCTACGACCTGCCGGGTGCCCGGCTCCTCGACCTCGTCGCCGTGATGGACCGGCTCCGCTCGCCCGGCGGGTGCCCGTGGGACGCGCAGCAGACCCACGAGTCGCTGCTGCGCTACCTCGTGGAGGAGGCCTACGAGGTGGTGGAGGCGGTGGAGACCGGTGACCGCGACCACCTCGTCGAGGAGCTCGGGGACCTGCTGCTCCAGGTGGTGTTCCACGCTCGAGTCGGCGCCGAGCACGCCGAGGCCCCGTTCACCGTCGACGACGTCGCGGCCGGCATCGTGGCCAAGCTGGTCCGCCGGCACCCGCACGTGTTCGCCGGCGCCAGCGCGCCGACCGCCGAGCACGTCGACGCCCGCTGGGAGGAGCTCAAGGCGCAGGAGAAGCAGCGGGACTCCGCCCTCGACGGCGTGCCGCCGGCGCTGCCCGCCCTGGCCCGGGCCGACAAGCTCGTGGACCGCGCCACCCGCGCCGGCCTGCCGGCGCCGCAGCCGGCCGCGCTCGGTGGCGAAGGCGTCGGCGAGCACCTGCTCGCCGTGGTCGTGGCCGCGCGGCAGCACGGCGTCGAGCCCGAGGGCGCACTGCGCGAGGCGCTGCGCCGCTACGAGGCCGAGGTGCGCGCCGCCGAGCGCGCCGGCTGACGCCGGACAGCAGGACGCCCCGGTCGCGATGACCGGGGCGCCCTGGTGAGTCGGTGACTCGGGTCAGGCTCTCAGAGAGCCTGGATGTTGTCGGCCTGCGGGCCCTTCTGACCCTGCACGGCCTCGTACTGAACCTTCTGGCCCTCGTCGAGCGAGCGGTAGCCGTTGCCCTGGATGGCGGAGAAGTGCGCGAACAGGTCCGCACCGCCGTCGTCCGGGGTGATGAAGCCGTAGCCCTTGTCGGCGTTGAACCACTTCACGGTTCCAGTAGCCATGGTGTTCCTCCTTCGAGTGGGGTGGGCGGACCCGGTTGGCCCGTCCGGTGTGTCACGGTGATCCAGCTTGTTCCCCACGAGGAAGAAAAAAGCCCGAGACCGGTGGTCGCGGGCGTCAAGACCTGATGCACTGCAACTACGGGAGCAACCTTAGCAGGTCTCCGGTCGTCGTCCACCCGGACGGCAGTGGAGTGACGTGTTCTGCCTCACGCGCGCAAACCGGCCGGAGGGCCCGGCGTCGTCCGGCCGACGTCACGGCGGCGAGGTTCCCCCGGCCCCGTCGTCGTCTCGGGTAGGAAGATGTCGGTGCCACGCAGTGCCGGTGAAGGGCCGCTGCTGCGCCGCACTCGGGAGGGAGCGTCGATGGGTCGTGACGTCGGCCCGATCCTCATCGTCGTCGGACTTGTCGCCGTCCTCGTCGGTGTCCTGGCGTGGAGTGGCGGGCTGTCCTGGTTCGGCCGGCTCCCGGGGGATGTCCGGATCGAGCGCGACAACGTCCGCGTCTACGTCCCGTGGGTCTCGATGCTGCTGGTATCCGTCGTGGTGAGCATCCTGATGTCCCTCTTCCGCCGGTGACCCCGCCACCCCTCATCCCCCTCGGTGATCATGCAATCCCGCCAGCTCCGCCCCCACAACCCCTCGGTGATCATGCAATCCCGCCAGCTCCGCCCCCACAACCCCTCGGTGATCATGCAATCCCGCCACCCCGCCGTCTCTCCGCAGAATGCTGGATCCGCGACGGCTACACCGGCGTGTCGCGGCGCCAACCCAGCACTTTGCGACTGGCTGGCCCCCCGCTGGGGTGGCGGGATTGCATGATCACGAGGAGGGGGTTTCGGACGGATCGCGGCGGGGGGCGGGAGGGATGTGGGGTGGTCCCGGAGTGGCACCGGGGCGGCGCCGCCGGCCCCGACTAGGCTCGCCCGCGTCGAGTCCTGCCCTCCACCGTGAAGGAGCTCTCCGTGGCCAGCATCGAGGCCGTCGGCGCCCGCGAGATCCTCGACTCGCGCGGCAACCCCACCGTCGAGGTCGAGGTCGCCCTGGACGACGGCACGATCGCGCGGGCCGCCGTCCCCTCCGGCGCCTCGACCGGTGCGTTCGAGGCGGTGGAGCTGCGTGACGGCGACGACGCCCGCTACGGCGGCAAGGGGGTCCAGAAGGCCGTCGACGCGGTGCTGGACCGGATCGGCCCTGCGCTCCTCGGCATGGAGGCGTCCGAGCAGCGGCTCGTCGACGCCGCGATGATCGACCTCGACGGCACCGACAACAAGGGCGAGCTGGGTGCCAACGCCGTGCTCGGCGTGTCCCTGGCGGTGGCCCGCGCCGCGGCCGAGTCGGCCGACCTGCCACTGTTCCGCTACCTCGGCGGGCCCAACGCGCACACCCTGCCGGTGCCGATGATGAACATCCTCAACGGCGGCGCCCACGCCGACACCGGCGTCGACATCCAGGAGTTCATGATCGCCCCCGTCGGGGCGGAGTCCTTCCGCGAGGCGCTGCGCTGGGGCGCGGAGGTCTACCACGCGCTGAAGTCAGTGCTCAAGGCAGAGGGCCTGGCAACGGGGCTCGGTGACGAGGGCGGCTTCGCCCCCGACCTGCCGAGCAACCGGCACGCCCTGGACCTCATCTCCCGCGCGGTCGACACGGCCGGCTACACGCTCGGCACCGACATCGCCCTGGCCCTTGACGTCGCCGCGACCGAGTTCTTCGCCGACGGCGCCTACACCTTCGAGGGTCAGCGGCGCACCGCGGAGCAGATGACGGACTACTACCGCGAGCTCGTCGACGCCTACCCGCTGGTCAGCATCGAGGACCCGCTGGCCGAGGACGACTGGGACGGCTGGACGGCGCTCACCTCCTCCCTCGGCAGCCGGGTCCAGATCGTTGGCGACGACCTGTTCGTCACCAACCCGCAGCGGCTGCAGCGGGGTATCGACTCCCGGGCGGCGAACGCCCTGCTGGTGAAGGTCAACCAGATCGGCACCCTCACCGAGACCCTCGACGCGGTGTCCCTCGCCCACCGCAACGGGTTCCGCTGCATGCTCAGCCACCGCTCCGGGGAGACCGAGGACACGACCATCGCCGACCTCGCCGTCGCCACCGACAGCGGCCAGATCAAGACCGGCGCCCCTGCGCGCTCGGAGCGGGTGGCCAAGTACAACCAGCTGCTCCGGATCGAGGAGGAGCTGGACGACGCCGCCCGGTACGCCGGCCGGCTCGCCTTCCCCCGCGCCGCGCGCGACTGATCGGTACAGGGCGCGACGACGGGACGGACGATGGCGAGCAGACGGCCCACGGCTCCCCGCGGCCGGGACCGTGCTCGCCCCGGTGCCGCCACGTCGTCGGCCCCGGGCGCGTCCCGCCGTCCTGCTGCAGCACCGCGGCCCCGGACGACGCCGGCCCCACCGGTGGTCGAGGTGCCCCGCGGCCTGACCCGCCGGGCAGCCGTGCTCGCGGTGCTGCTGCTGGCCGCTGCTGTGGTGCTTGCGCCGTACCTGCGGATGCTGGCCGAGCAGCAGGCCACGATCTCGGCCCTGCAGACCCGGGTGACCGAGCAGGAGGCGGACGTCGAGCGGCTGCAGGGTGAGCTGGCCCGGTGGGAGGACCCGGCGTTCGTCCAGGCCCAGGCCCGGGAGCGGCTGTTCATGGTGATGCCGGGGGAGACCGGTTACGTCGTGCTCGACCCGCCCCAGGCCGAGGAGCCCGCACCCCAGGCGGCAGCCGCCGCCGAGCAGGCGGTCGAGGCGCTGGGGGAGGACCGGCCCTGGTTCGGCACCCTGTGGGAGTCCGTCCAGCTCGCCGGCGAGCAGGCGCCGGAGCCGGTCCCGGCGCCGGACGGCGGTGCGTCGTCCGGGCCGACCCGCAGCGTCCCGGCCCCCCAGCCGTGAGCGGCGACGGTGCAGACGCCCCCGGTGGCGCAGACGGCGCCGACCGCGCCGACCGCGCCGACCGCGCCGACCGCGCCGACCGCGCCGACCGCGCCGACCGCGCCGACCGCGGGGTCGACCCGCGCGACGTCGACGCCGTCGGTCGCCAGCTCGGCCGACCTGCCCGGGGCGTCGTCGCGGTGGCGCACCGGTGCCCGTGCGGCCTGCCGGACGTCGTCGAGACGGCGCCGCGTCTGGACGACGGCACCCCGTTCCCGACCACGTACTACCTGACCTGCCCGCGCGCCGTCGCCGCGGTGAGCACCCTCGAGGCCAGCGGGCTGATGCGGGAGATGACCCAGCGGCTGCGCCAGGACGCCGACCTGGCCGCGCGCTACCGCGCCGCCCACGAGGACTACCTGCGCCGCCGGGCCGCGCTCGGTGACGTCCCGGAGATCGGAGGCGTGTCCGCGGGGGGCATGCCGACGCGGGTGAAGTGCCTGCACGTGCTCGTCGCCCACGCCCTCGCCGCCGGGCCGGGGACCAACCCGCTCGGTGACGAGGCGCTGGCCGCCCTGGAGGAGCGGGGACTGGGCCACTGGTGGCGAGCAGGGCCCTGCGTCAGCCCGGCCGCATCGACCTGACCAGGTCGAGCGGGTCGGTCCGGACGCCGAACCGCTGGCGCAGCACCCGCCGCGCGGCGTGCACTCCGGCCATCCCGTGCACGCCCGGCCCCGGCGGGGTGGCGGCCGAGGCCAGGTAGACGCCCGGCAGTGGCGTGCGGAACGGGTCCCACCGAGGCGCCGGCCGGGCCAGCACCTGCCACAGCGTCATCGCCCCGGTGGAGATGTCGCCGCCGACGTAGTTGGCGTTGTAGGCCTCCTGCTCCGCGGCCGTCCGCACCGAGCGGTGCAGGACCAGCTCGGAGAACCCGGGCGCGAACCGCTCCACCTGAGCCTGCACGGCGTCCCCCATGTCGACCGTCGAGCCGTTCGGCACGTGGGCGTAGGTGGACAGCTGGTGCTGCCCCGCGGGGGTGCGGCCGGGGTCCACGACCCCGGCCTGGACGGCGAGGACGTACGGGCGCAGCGGGTGCCGGCCGGCGGCCACCTCCTGCTCGGTGGCGAGCATCTCCGCGCGCGTGCCGCCGAGGTGCACCGTGCCGGCGGTCTGCACCCCCGGAGCCCGCCACGGCACCGGGCCGCTGAGGGCGAAGTCGACCCGGCACGCCGCCGACCCGTACCGGTAGTGCTGCAGCCACCACCGGTACGCACCCGTCAGCCGGTCGCCGGCGACGTCGAGGACGCCGGCCGGGCCGAGGTTGAGCACGACCGCCCTGGCCCGTGGCAGCTCGCCCAGGGCCCGCACCCGGTGCCCGGTGACGACCCGGCCGCCCAGGCGCTCCAGGGCGCTGACCATGGCGTCGACGATCACCTGGGAGCCGCCGCGGACGAGCGGCCAGCCACCTCCGTGCGCCAGCGTGGCCAGCAGCAGGCCGGCCCCGGCCGGTCCGAGAGCGCGGGCCGGCGCGATCGCGTGCGTGCTGACGCCGGTGAGCATCGCCGGGGCGACGTCGTCGGCGAACCGCAGGCTCCACGCCCGGGACCCCTGCTCGACCACGCGTCCCCCGAACCGCAGCGCGAGCACCGGGTCCGGCGGCACGGTGCGGTAGTCGCTGAGCACGAGGTCGGCCAGGGCCGGCCACCGCCGGACCAGCGGGCCCAGCAGGCTCCGCCACGCGTCGGCGTCCGGGCCGAGGGCCTGCGCCGTGCGCTCGAGGTCCCGGTACGCCAGGCCGGCCCGGCCGTCGTCCAGGGGATGGGCGTAGGCGACGTCGGGCTGGAGGGTCTCCACCCCGCGGGCGGCGAGGTCGAACGCCCGGAAGAAGGGCGAGGCGACGCCGAGCGGGTGCACCGAGGAGCACACGTCGTGGCGGTGACCGGGCAGAGTCGTCTCGGCGGTGCGCGCACCGCCGCCGGCGGTGTCGGCCGCCTCGTACACCTCGACCTCGAGCCCGGCGGCGGCGAGCACCACGGCCGCCGCGAGGCCGTTCGGGCCGGAGCCGACGACGACGACGTCGGTGGAGGCCACCATGCCCTGGACCGTAACGACGCGCGGGCCGTGCGGCACGATGAGCGGGTGACCCGCGTGGCAGCCGTGGACTGCGGCACGAACTCCATCCGACTGCTCGTCGCCGACGTGGACCCCACGACCGGCCGGCTGGTCGACCTGGACCGGCGGATGGAGGTGGTCCGGCTCGGTGAAGGGGTCGACCGCACCGGCCGGATCGCCCCTCCAGCGATGGCCAGGACGCTGGAGGCCACCGCCCGGTACGCCGACGTCATCCACCGGCTCGGCGCCGAACGAGTCCGGTTCGTCGCCACCTCCGCCAGCCGGGACGCGCAGAACGCGGCCGAGTTCGTCGCCGGGGTGCGCGAGGTGCTCGGTGTCGAGCCGGAGGTCGTCCAGGGTGACGAGGAGGCGCAGCTGTCGTTCACCGGCGCGACGGCCGGCCTGGCTGCGGTGCACGAGGCGCCGTTCCTCGTCGTCGACATCGGCGGCGGGTCCACCGAGCTCGTGCTCGGCACGGACGCCGTGGAGGCGGCCCGGTCGGTGGACGTCGGGTGCGTACGAATGTTCGAGCGGCACCTGCAGGGGGACCCGCCGACGCCCGAGCAGGTCGCCGCCGCCACCCGGGACGTCGAGGCCGCCCTCGACCTCGCCGCCGAGCGGGTGCCACTGGCCCGGGCGCGGACCCTCGTCGGGCTCGCCGGCACCGTGACCACGGTGACCGCGCACGCCCTGCGGCTGGACGCGTACCGGCCCGAGCGGATCCACCGGAGCGTGCTGCCGGTCGCTGAGGTCCTGGCGGCCTGCGACGACCTGCTCGCCATGCCGCGGGACAAGCGGGCAGCGCTGCCGTACATGCACCCGGGGCGCGTCGACGTCATCGGGGCCGGGGCGCTCGTCTGGGGTCTGGTGGTGCGTCGGGTCGCCGACGTGGCCGGGATCACCGAGGTCGTCACCAGCGAGCACGACATCCTCGACGGCATCGCGCTCAGCGCGGCGCGCGCCGGCTCCTGAGCCCTACCCTGCGGCGGGTGCCGACCGAGCCGCTGCCGCACCCCGCGACGGGCCGGCCGTTCCCGTCTCCGGTGCCGCCCGGGACCGGCTGGCCCGGGGACCCCGCCAGTCCGGGCACTCCTGCAGCGCAGGACCCGGACGACGTCGCCCGGCTGGCCGCGGACAGCCGCGACCTCGACGTCCTGGGAGCCCGGATGTCGGTGTGCCGGGCCTGCCCCCGGCTCGTCGCCTGGCGGGAGGACGTCGCCGCGACCAAGCGTCGCGCGTTCGCCACCGAGCCCTACTGGGGCCGGCCGGTCACCGGGTTCGGCGACCCGCGGGGCCCGGTGCTCGTCGTCGGCCTGGCTCCGGCCGCCCACGGCGGCAACCGCACCGGCCGGGTGTTCACCGGCGACCGGTCGGGGGACTGGATCGTCGCCGCCCTGCACCGCACCGGCTTTGCCAACCAGCCCACCAGCGTCCACGCCGCCGACGGGCTGCGGCTCACCGGTGCCCGGATCGCCGCCGCGGTGCGCTGCGCCCCACCTGCGAACAAGCCGCTGCCCACCGAGCGCGACACCTGCTCCCCGTGGCTGGAGCACGAGCTGCGGCTGGTCGGGCCTCGGGTGCTCGTCGCCCTCGGCGCGTTCGGCTGGGAGGCGACTCTCACGGTCGTCCGCCGGCTCGGCTGGGCGGTGCCCCGGCCCCGTCCCCGGTTCGGCCACGGCGCCGAGGCCGTTCTCGGCGGCCCGGACGGCGACGTCCCGCTGCTCGGCAGCTACCACGTCAGCCAGCAGAACACCTTCACCGGGCGGCTCACCGAGCCGATGCTGGACGCGGTGCTGCTGCGCGCCCGCGAGCTCGCCGGACCGGCTCGCTAGCCTCGGCGGCACCTCGCCCCCGTAGCCCAACGGCAGAGGCAGGCGCCTTAAAAGCGCTTCAGTGCGGGTTCGACTCCCGCCGGGGGTACGCACCGGGTGGCACCGCCCGTGGTGCGCGGTCATCCGTGGCACATCGCACGTGCGTTCGGCCTCGCCGGGCTGGTCGCGCCGATGCGCTTCGAGCAGGTGCCCCCGTCGACTCCTGGCCGTGTCGCTGTGGTGATGGTCCTCGTGGGCAGCGAACTGCTCGGTGAAGGCGCCGTCGACCTCATCGCCAGTTTCGGGCTGTCCCAGGCCCTGATCGCCATGACCGTCGTCGCGCTGGCGCTCAGCGTCGAGGAGCTGGCTCGAACGGTGCCCGCCGCGGTCGCTGGGCGGCCCGATGTCAGCGTCGGCACCGTTGTCGGATCCGTTCTCGGCTCCGTCAAATCCAGCGATTCTGCTACGTCGCTGCAACGCCGTCAGCGGGACCCCGGGGGTGGGGTGGCGGGAGTGCATGAACGCCTCATGGCCGCTGGCGGCCAGCCCGAAAGATGAAAACGGGCCGTGGTGGCGATGGCAGCCCAGGCCGGCTCAGGCGCCTCGACCACAGAATGCCTCGACCACAGAATGCCTCGACCACAGAATGCCTCGACCACAGAATGCTGCGCTCGGCCCAGTTTGGCCGGCGTGTCGCGCCACCAACCCAGCATTCTGGGAGCGGGTGGTGGCGACTGGGGTGGCGGGACTGCATGATCACGAGTGGGTCGTGCGGGGTGGCGGGACTGCATGATCACGAGTGGGTCGTGCGGGGTGGCGGGACTGCATGATCACGAAGAGGGGATTTTTGACTGATCACGAACGGGAGCGCGGGAAGAAGGACCGCCGCGCACGGTGGGGAACTTTCGGGGGCGGGCACGCATTACGGTAGGTGCGGGCTCCCGCGTGGGGGCCCACCCGAGCCCTCGACGGAGGACACAGATGCAGAGCAACAACCCGGTGTTCAACCGGATGCCGGAGTTCACCCGTGACGGGTACGCCACGTTCGACAGCCGGCCCGCACAGCAGGCGCAGGCGGGAGCCGCCGGCACCGCGACGACCGACGCCGCCTCGGCCCAGCGGCTCGAGGAGATGTACGCCCAGCCGCCGGCGGGTCCGCTCGAGACCGGGCGGATGACCTACGACGACGTCGTCATCCGCACGGCCAGCGTGTTCGCGGTGCTGCTCGTCGGCGCCGCGGTGGGGTACTTCGTGGCCCCGGGCCTGCTGATGGTCGGGCTCGTCGGCGGCCTCGTCCTCGGCCTGGTCAACGCGTTCAAGAAGGAGCCGTCGCCGGCGCTCATCCTGGGCTACGCGGCCCTCGAGGGCCTTTTCCTCGGCGGGATCAGCCGGGCCTTCGAGACCCAGTGGAACGGCATCGTCTTCCAGGCGGTGCTGGCCACGCTCGGCACGTTCGGCGTCATGCTCGCCCTCTACAAGAGCGGCCGGATCCGGGTCACGCCGAAGTTCCAGCGGATCATGCTGTTCGCGGTCGGCGGCTACGCCGTGTTCGTCCTGGTCAACCTCGTCCTGGTGCTGTTCACCGACCTCAACATGCGCGGGTTCGGCCCGTGGGGCCTGCTGGTCGGTGCCGTCGGCGCCGTGCTCGCGGCTCTGTCCCTGACGCTCGACTTCGACTTCATCGACCGCGGGGTCCGCTCCGGCATCCCGGCCCGGTACGCGTGGACCGCCGCCTTCGGCCTGACCGTGACCCTGGTCTGGCTGTACATCGAGTTCCTGCGGATCCTGGCCATCCTGCGCGGTAGCGACTGACCGGAGCGTCGGTCATCGGCAGCGAAGCCGTCGAGCGGGCCGAGCGTGAGCTGTGGCGGGTCACCACCCGCCTGGCCGCGCTCGGCCCGTCGCGTTGCCGGCGCCGGGGACCGGACGGCGTGAGCTCGGCCGACCGGGTCCGCCCGGTCCTGCAGTGGGCCGCCGACACCGCCGCCGTCCGGGAGGGTCGTCCCCGGCGGGTGGTCCCCGTCCTCGGCGAGCACGCCCTCGGTGACCAGCTCGTCGTCCTGGTCGGTGACCTCCTGGCCGCCGCAGGCGACGACGAGGCGGTCGTGGAGCAGCTCCACGACCGCCTCGTCGCACTACGCAGGGGTTTGTGACCCGGCCACTACGTCGCCGGCGGCGGGCTCAGCTGAGCCGCTCGTAGATGATGGCCATCCCCTGGCCGCCGCCGACGCACATCGTCTCCAGGCCGAGCTGCTTGTCACGGCTCTGCAGCCCGTTGAGCAGCGTCGCGGTGATCCGGGCCCCGGTCATCCCGAAGGGGTGGCCCAGGGCGATGGCCCCGCCGTGCACGTTCAGCCGGTCGAGGTCGATGCCCAGGTCGTCGGCGCTCGGCAGCACCTGCGCCGCGAACGCCTCGTTGATCTCCACGAGGTCGATGTCGTCGATGCTCATCCCGGCCCGGGCCAGCGCCTGGCGCGACGCGTCCACCGGGCCCAGGCCCATGATCTCGGGGGAGAGTGCCGAGACCCCGGTGGACACCACCCGGGCGAGCGGGGTGAGGCCGAGGTCGCGGGCCTTGGTGTCGCTCATGACCACCAGGGCGGCGGCCCCGTCGTTGAGGGGGGTGCAGTTGCCGGCCGTCACCGTCCCGTTCTCCCGGAACACCGGCTTGAGCGCCTGTACCCCGTCGAGCGTGACTCCGGCGCGGGGGGAGTCGTCCGCGTCGACGACGGTGCCGTCCGGCGTCGTCACCGGGGTGATCTCGCGGGCGTAGAACCCGTCCGCGATGGCCTTCTCGGCCCGGTTCTGGCTCTCCACCGCCCACTCGTCCTGCCGCTGGCGACTGACCCCGCGCAGGGTGGCGACGTTCTCGGCGGTCTGCCCCATCGCGATGTAGATGTCGGGCAGGGCGCCGTCCTCCCGGGGGTCGTGCCAGGTCTCGTTCGACTCGGCCATCCGGGCCGTCCGCGCCTGGGCCTCGGCGAAGCGCGGATTCACCCAGTCCTGCGGGGTCTGGCCTGCTCCGGCGAAGTTCTGGTAGCGCGACACCATCTCGACGCCGCCGGAGACGAACACCTCCCCCTCGCCGGCCTTGATCGCGTGGAAGGCCATCCGGGTGGTCTGCACGCTGGAGGCGCAGAACCGGTTCACCGTGACCCCGGGCAGGTGGTCGTACCCGGCGAGCACGGCAACCACGCGGGCGAGGTTGTTGCCGTGCTCGGCCCACGGCTCGGCGCAGCCCAGGTACAGGTCGTCGACGTCCTTGGGGTCCAGGCCCGGCACCTTCTCCAGGGCGGCGGAGACGATGGTGGCAGCCAGGTCGTCGGGGCGGATGTCCTTGAGCGAGCCCTTGAACGCTCGGCCGATCGGGCTGCGGGCGGTGCTGACGATGACGGCCTCGGCCATGGTGTCCTCCTCGTGCGCCCAGGGCGCGTGCGGGTCTTCCCGGAGATGCTACCTGTGGGTAGCGGCAGCGGGCAGGCGTCGGCGCCGCAGCAGGGTCGCCCAGCGGCCGAGCGGGCCGCGGTCGCTGCCGCCCACCTCGGCGCCCGAGACCTCGGTACCCGGCTGCTCCACCGCCGCGGCGGCCGCGTCGGCGACGGGTGCGATGCCCTCGCCGCGGCGCAGGTCCGGTGCCCGCTCGGCACCGCCGTCCGGCCAGTACCCCGCGGCGGCGCAGACGCTCGGCAGCAGGGCGGCAGCCGCGCGCGCGTACCCGGCGGCGGAGGGATGGAACCGGTCGGCGCTGAACAGCTCCCGCGGCGAGGTGGAGAACTCCGGGCCGAGGATGTCGCCGAGGGAGACGGTCCGGCCGCCCGCCTCGACGACGGCGACCGTCTGCGCCGCGGCGAGCTCGCGGCTCCACCGCCGCGCCAGCGCGCGCAGCGGCTGCGGGATCGGCTCTATCGTGCCGAGGTCGGGGCAGGTGCCGACGACGACCTCGCACCCCGTCGCCCGCAGCCGGCGGACGGCGTTCGCGAGCGCCGAGACGGCCACCGGCACCTGGACCCGGTGGGTGACGTCGTTGCCGCCGACGAGGATGACCGCCACGTCCGGGGCGGGCACCCGGGACAGCAGCTCACTGACCTGGTCGTCGAGGTCGGTCGACTCCGCCCCGACAACGGCCTCGTTCGTCAGCCGGACCCGACGGCCGGAGACGGCGGCCAGCCCTCCGGCGATGAGCGCGCCCGGGGTCTGCTCGGGCCGCTCGACGCCCAGACCGTCGGCGCTGGAGTCACCGAGGACCGCGAGATCGATCGGCTCACCGGCGCCGAACCCGTAGACGCCCTCGGCGTTCGGCGCGGACAACCCGAACGGCGTGCCGATCCAGCGGCGGGCCAGTCGTGCCTCGGCTGCGATCACGGCCAGCCCGAGGGCACCGACGAACGTCAGGCCGCCTCCGCCCAGGGCGGCGGCGGTGGCCACCCGGCGTGCTCGTTGCGCCCGTGTCACCCGTCTCCCCTCCTGCGGCGCGTGGTTGTGCCTCCCGCCGTAGAGTCCACTGTCATCGACGCCCCCGGACCCCGGGATGTTCCCGGCTGGCCTGCTAGGACGTCCGTTCTGCGAGGATGCGATCTGTGAAGTACGCCAACCATGTCATGGATCTCGTCGGGCACACGCCTCTGGTCCGGCTGAACCGGGTGACCGAGGGTGTCGCTCCCACGGTTCTCGCCAAGGTCGAGTACCTCAACCCCGGTGGCTCCGTGAAGGACCGGATCGCACTGCCGATGGTGGAGGCCGCTGAGCGGTCCGGGGCACTGCGCCCCGGCGGGACGATCGTGGAGCCGACCTCGGGCAACACCGGGGTCGGGCTGGCCCTGGTGGCTCAGCAGCGGGGGTACGACTGCGTCTTCGTCTGCCCGGACAAGGTCAGCGAGGACAAGCGGAACGTGCTGCGCGCCTACGGCGCGCGGGTCGTCGTCTGTCCGACCGCGGTCCCTCCGGACCACCCGGACTCGTACTACTCGGTCTCCGACCGCCTGGTCCGTGAGATCGAGGGCGGCTGGAAGCCGGACCAGTACTCCAACCCGGAGGGACCGGCGTCCCACTACGCCACTACCGGCCCGGAGATCTGGGCGGACACCGGCGGTCGGGTCACTCACTTCGTCGCCGGCATCGGCACGGGGGGCACGATCACGGGCACGGGTCGCTACCTCAAGGAGATCAGCGGCGGCCGGGTCCGCGTGGTAGGGGCCGACCCTGAGGGGTCGGTGTACTCCGGCGGCACCGGACGGCCGTACCTCGTCGAGGGGGTGGGGGAGGACTTCTGGCCGCGCGCCTACGACCCGTCCGTGCCCGACGAGGTGCTCGCCGTCAGCGACGCCGAGTCCTTCGCGATGACCCGCCGGCTGGCCCGCGAGGAGGGACTGCTCGTCGGTGGCTCGTGCGGGATGGCGGTCGTCGCCGCCCTGCGGGTCGCCCGACGGCTCGGCCCGGAGGCCACCGACCAGGTCGTCGTCGTCCTGCTGCCGGACGGCGGCCGCGGCTACCTCACCAAGGTCTTCGACGACCGGTGGATGGCCTCCTACGGGTTCGTTCCCGCGGGGGAGCACGCCACCGTCGCGGACGTGCTGGAGCGCAAGGACGGTAGGCTGCCCGAGCTGGTGCACACTCACCCGACGGAGACCGTCCGTGACGCGGTGCACGTCCTGCGCGAGTACGGCATCAGCCAGATGCCGGTCGTGGGGGCCGAGCCCCCGGTGACCGCGGGCGAGGTGCTCGGCGCGGTGAGCGAGCGCGACCTGCTGGAGGCGGTGTTCTCCGGACGGGCGGCGATGTCCGACCCGGTGCGCGACCACATGGGCCCTCCGCTGCCGCAGGTCGGCGGGGGCGAGTCGGTCGACGCCGCTCGTCGAGTCCTGGAGGAGCACGACGCCGTCCTCGTCCACGTCGACGGCCGACCCGCCGGCGTGCTGACCCGCCACGACCTGCTCGCCTTCGTCGCCGGCTGAACAGGTGCGCTGAGCTCAGTGCCGGCGTGCGACCAGGACGACGTCAACACCGCGGCCGCCCTCGGGGCGGCGGTCCACCTCCTCGCAGCGTTCGACCTCGAGGTCCCCGGCGAGCCGGCGCAGCGAGTCCGGGTCGTGCAGGAGCCGAGGGTCCCGGGGGCCAGGGGCGTCGGCTATGGCCAGGTTCGCCCTGGAGTGCCCGACGACGACCAGCCGGCCGCCGGGGGCGAGCCAGTCACCGGCCCGGGCCACGACGTCCGGCAGGGCGGCCCGGACGACGAGGACCAGGTCGAAGCCCGGTGAGCCCGCCGGCGGCTGCCAGACGCGGGCGTCGGCCACCACCCAGTCGACGTCCACCCCTGCCTGCGCGTCCGCCCGGCGGGCGAGCGCAACCGCCTCGGCGGAGAAGTCCACGGCGGTGACCTGCCAGCCGTGGGCCGCCAGCCAGCGCGCCGCCGGCCCCGTGCCCGCGGCCACGTCGAGCGCCCGCCCGGGTGGCAGGTCGGCGAGCAGGCCGACGAGCAGCGGGTCGAGGTCCCCCACCTGCCGGCCGGCCGCCGCTCGAGCGGCGTAGGCGGCGTCCCACCCCTGCATCCCGCGCCCGGGTGCGTCTGTGGCGGCCAGCTCGACGACCGTGTGCACGGGGGGCCGGGACGCCTCACCGGTGCAGGTCAGCGGCCGTGACGGCCCCGGGTGGGCGGTCTCGACGACGACCCGCCAGGTGGCCGGGGCCGCTCCGGTGTTCACCGACCAGGTCGTCGTCGTCCGTTGCACCGTGGGCACCGAGTGCCCGGAGCGCACGGCGTGCTCGGACTGCTCCACCTCCAGCACGCGGACGGCGTCCGCCTGCTCGAGGCCGAGGTGGCGGCGCACGGCGATCTCGGCCGCCTGTGCGGCGAACGGCAACGACGAGCGACCGCGCAGCAGCCGGGTGAGCAGCCGTCCGCTGCGACGGGCGGCGACGAGGTCGGCAGCGTCGGCTGGGGTGACGTGGCCGTAGTACAGGCCCTCGGGCAGGGCTAGCACGTTGCCGGCGAACCGGTCGCCGCCGACGTGGGACACCTCCCACGCCGAGTCCCCGACCAGGTCGTGCAGGGCGCGCGCGACCGGGCGGCCGTACTCGGCGCAGCAGGCGTCGTGGCGGCCGTGGGTGCACGTGCCGAGGAAGTTCTCGACCCCGGTCCACCCGGCCGGCACCCGGCCGGCGCGCAGCTCGGCGAGCAGCGAGGCCAGCGGTAGAGCGGCGACGTCCGTCACGTCGTCGAGGCGCCGCTCGGCCGCGACGCCGCCGTCCGGGCTGGTGACGGACAGCACCACCCGGGGCCGCTCCGGTACGCCTGGGCCGCTGCCGGGACGACGCATGAGCATGCCGCGGACGCCGTGCCGGGCACACAGGTCCCGCATCCCCTCGCGGACCCCGTCGGGGAACGTGGCGTGCTGCAGCACGCTGCGTCCCCACGGGCCACCGTGCTCCAGGAGCAGGAACGCGCGGACCGTGCTCGCCGTCCCGGCGAGGGGCTCGTGGATCTCCCGGCTCGTCGCGGCGCAGTACGCGCGCCCCGTCACCGACCCGCCCCGGGGCCCACCGTCGGGTCGGCGACACGCAGCAGCCCCTCGCGCACCAGTCGCCGGCACAGCACGAGCCGGCTCTCGGCGTCCAGGACGCCGGCCAGGTCGGCCGGGGTCAGCCGGTCGCGCCGGGCGACGGTCTCGACGGCCAGGGCCAGGCGGGCCGGGACGTCCAGCGCCCGGTCCCCCAGGAGCAGCCGGATCCGGTCGGCGTCCGGGCCCGAGACCACCCGCAGCACCGCGCCGGGGCGGCGCTCCAGGACCGTCGCGTCGTCGAGGCCAGGGAGTCGGGTGCGGTCCACCAGCGCGCCGGCCAGCAGGGCAGGGCGGCGCCGCAGGAACGTCTCGGCCCGCTGCCGCAGCACCGGTCCCGCAGGACGGTCGCGCAGGGCGTCGGCGACGCGGTGCAGGCGGTCGGCGAGGGCGTCCGCGGCTGCGTCCGGGTCCTCGTGCCAGCCCACCGGCAGCGGCCCGGTGAGACCGGTGCCGTCGGTCAGCGTGCCGTCATCGAGCGTGGCGTCGTCGAGCACCGCCCGCACCACGTCCTGGACGACGTCCGCCCAGGAGGTGGTGAGGATCCCGACGGTGACGTGGCCGCTCAGCACGTCCTGGGAGCGGGCTGCGTGCGGCGTCCCGGCCGGCAGGTACTGCACGTCCCCGGGGACGAGCAGCTGCTCGACGACGCCGGCGTCCGGCTCGTGACGGGACTGCCAGGGGGTGGGGTGCACCTCCCACGTCTTGGTCCCGAACGCCTGCAGCACGAGGACGTCGTGCGGGTCGGCGTGCACCTCGAGCCCGCGGGCGGCCGGCGGGGTCACGTAGGCGTTGACCTGGCAGCGGTGACCCAGGGCCACCTCGAGGTCGCGGGCGAGGCGCGCCAGCGGCGGGTGGTACCGCTGAGCCCCCTGCAGCACCAGGGTCGCCCCGTCGTCCATCGCGGCCAGCACCTTCGCGGGTGCCGCGACGCCGTCGTAGCGCCGGCCGCCGATCGTGCCGTCGGTCGTGTACGACGCCACCGGCAGCGGCCGGCCGTCCTTGACCAGCCGGAACGTCGGCACCCGCAGCGCCGAGGACGTCACGAGGGCGTCGACGTCGTCGAGCGAGAGCAGGTCGTCGGCGGGCACCCCGGACGGGTGCACCTGGGAGCGGCGGCCCCACACGTCGGCGGCGAATGCAGCGACGTCACCGACGCAGCGGGCCAGGGTGCGGCTCGGTGCGTCGTCGGGGGGCAGTGGGGTCCTCGGGTCCGGTGGGGTCACGGTGCGACCCTAGGACGACGGCTCAGGCGCGGGAGTCGGTGGTGTCGCTGGCGTCCGCGTCCGTGGAGTCCGCGTCGGCGTCGGTGCTGTCCGCGTCGGCGTCCGTGGAGTCCGCGTCGGCGTCGGTGCTGTCGGCGTCGGCGTCGGTGCTGTCGGCGTCCGTGCCGTCCGTCGCGTCGATGGTGTCCGCGTCGACGGTGTCGGCGTCCGCGTCGACCGCGTCAGCGTCCCGCTCGGCGCGCGGGGTCGAGGCGCCGACCGTCGACATGTCGTCGTCGGCGAGCGGCCGCACGGGGGTCTGCGGGTCGGGGGTGGCGGGGTCCTGGCTCACGTCATTCTCCTGTGCTCGGGGTTCGTGTCGTTCATCCTGAACCTAGGTCACCGGACCTCAGGTGGCCAGCCCGACCGGGCAGCTCACCCCGGTCCCGCCCAGGCCGCAGTACCCGTTGGGCACCTTGTGCAGGTACTGCTGGTGGTACTCCTCGGCGTACCAGAACGGCCCGGCGTCGGCGGCGGGCCGCAGCTCGGTGGTCACGTCGCCGTAGCCGGCCGCGGCCAGCCGGCCGGCGTAGGCGTCCCGGGTGGCCCGGACCACCTGCGCCTGCTCCGCGGTCGTCCAGTACACCGCTGAGCGGTACTGGGTCCCCACGTCGTTGCCCTGCCGGTACCCCTGGGTCGGGTCGTGTGACTCCCAGAAGGTCCGCAGCACGGTCTCGGTGGACACCGCCGCCGGGTCGTACGCGACGAGCACCGTCTCGGCGTGCCCGGTCCGGCCGGTGCACACCTCCTCGTAGGTGGGGTTCTCGGTGTACCCGCCCTGGTACCCGACCGCGGTCGTGACCACGCCGGGCAGCTGCCAGAGCACCCGCTCGGCACCCCAGAAGCAGCCCATCGCCAGGGAGATCACCTCGGTGCCCTCGGGCCACGGCCCCTCCAGCGGGGTGCCGAGCACGGCGTGCCGGTCCGGCACGGTGAACGGCCGCGCCGGCCGGCCCCGCAGGGCGTCCTCGGGGCGGACGATCTCGGACCTCGTACGGCTGCCGAACAGGTTCATCGTGCACAGTCTCCTTCGCAGTCGGCGGCGAACGTCCCGGTGTGACACCGCGGCAGTCCCTGAGAGGGTCAACCGTGAGCGGGTACGCCGCGTTCCCGGCCGGACGCCGGCTGTGCTGCGACCCGTCTACCCTCGACCCGGTGACGAACCCCGACTGGACCGAGACCGGCTTCTCCACCCGCGCCGTCCACGCCGGCCAGGCTCCCGATCCCACCACCGGCGCCGTCGTGCCGCCGATCTACCAGGTCTCCACGTACAAGCAGGACGGAGTCGGCGGCCTGCGTGGCGGCTACGAGTACTCCCGGTCCGGCAACCCGACCCGGGCGGCGCTGGAGCAGGCACTGTGCGCGCTGGAGCGCGGGGCACGGGGACTCGCGTTCGCCTCGGGCCTGGCCGCCGAGGACGCGGTGCTGCGCACGGTCCTCGAGCCCGGGACCCACGTCGTCGTCCCCGACGACGCCTACGGTGGCACCTACCGGCTGTTCGCCCGGGTGCTGCGGCGCTGGGGGGTCGAGCACACCGCGGTCGACATCGCCGATCCCGCCGCCGTGGTGGCGGCGGTCCGTCCAGGCCGGACCCGGCTGGTGTGGGCGGAGACCCCGACGAACCCGCTGCTCGGCGTCGCCGACGTCGAGGCCCTGGCCGTCGCCGCGCACGCCGCTGATGCGCTGCTCGTCGTCGACAACACGTTCGCCACCCCGTACCTGCAGGCCCCGTTGCTGCTCGGCGCGGACGTCGTCGTGCACTCGACGACGAAGTACGTCGGCGGCCACTCCGACGTCGTCGGGGGCGCCGTCGTCGTCCGGGACGCCGAGCTGGCCGAGCGGATCGCGTTCCACCAGAACGCGATGGGCGGTGTCGCCGGTCCCTTCGACGCGTGGCTGACGCTGCGGGGGCTGCGCACCCTCGCCCTGCGGATGGAGCGGCACTGCGACAACGCCGAGCGCGTCGCCGCCTGGCTGCAGGACCACCCCGCGGTCACCGACGTCCTCTACCCAGGGCTGCCTTCCCACCCCGGGCACGCCACCGCCAGCCGCCAGATGCGCCGCTACGGCGGCATGGTGTCGTTCCGGGTGCGGGACGAGGCGGCCGCACTGCGGGTCTGCGAGCGGACCGAGGTGTTCACCCTCGGGGAGTCGCTCGGCGGGGTGGAGTCCCTCATCGAGCACCCGGCGCGGATGACCCACGCCAGCGTGGCCGGCTCCTCCCTCGAGGTGCCCGCCGACCTCGTCCGGCTCTCGGTCGGGATCGAGGACGTCGAGGACCTCATCGCAGACCTCGACCGGGCGCTGGGCACGGGGCGCCTCCCGGACTGACGTGCCGGCCGTCGCCTGAGGACGTGGGCTCCACGTTCACCAAGGGGGTCGCCGGGACCCGCCTGGCCGCCGAGCCCGTGGGGAGTGCAACCGCGAGCGGGGTTGCGGCCTTCCCCGGCGGAGGGCGTCCTACCCTGGCCGGGTGACCTCGCCGGCGGCCGGTGCCCTGCGCCTCGTGCGCGCACTCGTCGTCGCCCTCGTCGTCGTCGTCCTTGCCGCCGGCGGCCACGTCCTGGCCGGTGGAGCCTCCCCGTCGCCGCTGCTGCTCGGAGCCGGTGGCGTCGCGGTACTGCTCGTGGCGGCCGTGCTCGCCGGGCGGCGGCTGTCCGGCACCCGGATCGTCGCCGTGCTGGGCCTGGGGCAGGTCGGGCTGCACGCGCTCCTGGCACTGTCCCCGGGACCGGCGTGCGCGGACGCCGTCCACGCCGCGGCGTCCGGCCCCGCCGGCCACGCCGTCCATGCCGGCCAGGGGGTCGCCGACGCCGCCTCCGCGGCGGCCGGGCTGTGCGCCACCGCCGGCGGCCACGCCCACGCCGGGGACGCCCTGCTCACCGGTGGGACGGCGATGCTCGCCGCCCACGTCGCCGCGACCGCCCTGACCGCTGTGCTCCTGCTGCACGGAGAGCGGGCCCTGTGGTCGCTGTGGGGCTGGCTGCTGCCCGCCGTCCGGGTGGTCCGCGCGGCTCACCTGCCGGTCTCCCCACGGCTGCCGCGGCCCGAGGCCGCCCTGCGGGTGGCCCCGCGGCCGGTGCTGCTGGACGCGGCGTCGCGTCGAGGGCCGCCGGTGCGGCTGACGGTCCGCCCGACCTTCAGCTGACCCCTCCCGCCACCGACCCCCAGAGAGCCGTATGCCCACCCGCCTGCGGCCCGTCGGTGCTGTCCTGGCCACCGTGCTGCTCGTCGTCCTCGGGACGGCGCTGCTCACGGTGCCTGCGGCCGTACCCGGGCACGCCCACGACTACCTCGTCGACGCCGAGCCGGCCGACGGGGCAGCGCTGAACCGCCCGCCCGACGTCGTCCGGCTGACGTTCAGCGACCAGGTGCTGCCGACAGCGCCGGCGGTCCTGCTGCGCCGCGGCGACACCGTCCTGCTCGAGGCCGAGCCGGCCCTCGACGGCCGCGTCGCCGAGGCCGACCTGCCCGACGACCTGCCGGACGGTGAGTACACCGTCGCTTGGCGGGTCGTCTCCGCCGACGGCCACCCGGTCTCCGGTCTCATCACCTTCACCGTCGGCACCGTCACTGCCGGCGAGGCGGCCGCGCCGGCCGAGGCGCAGGACGCTGCGCCCCCGTCGGCCGGCCCGACCGAGCCGAGCGCCGCAGCCCCCGCCCCCGCCGCCCCCGCCGCGCTCGTCGCCGCGGGCGTGGTCCTGCTCGCCGCGACCGCCACCGCCCTGCTCGCCCTGCACCGCCGACGCCGGCGGTCCACCACCCGGGAGAACCCCTGATGCGACCCACCCGCACCTCGACCACCGGCACTGCCCGCGCCCCCGGCCGGGCTCTCGCCGCCGGTGCCCTGCTCCTGCTGACCGCCTGCGGCTCCGCCGACGGCGCCCCGCCGTACCCGGCCCCGGCTGCCTCGACGGCGTCCACCGCTGCTGCGGGGACCGCCTCGGCGCTGACCCTCACCGACGGGTGGGTGAAGGCAGCCGACGAGGGCATGACCGGCGTCTTCGGCACGCTCGTCAACGCCTCGGACGCCGACGTCCACGTCGTGGCGGCCGACAGCGACGTCGCCGGTCGCGCCGAGCTGCACGAGATGGTGTCGGCCGACGGCGGCCAGATGGTGATGGCCGAGAAGGAGGACGGCGTCGTCGTCCCTGCCGGCGGTCAGTACGTGCTCGCCCCCGGCGGGGACCACCTCATGCTCATGGACCTCACCGCGCCGCTGCTGCCCGGGGACGACGTCGTCGTCACCTTGGAGGCTGCCGACGGCAGCAGCGTCGACGTCACCGTCACCGCACGCACCTTCAGCGGCGCGGAGGAGTCCTACCAGGGAGGTGACTCCTGATGCCGGCCGAGCCACGCCCGAGGCACCCGCAGGACACCGGCCCAGGCGCCGGTCCGAGCCGGCGCAGCCTGTTGCGCTCCGGCGCCGCCGCGGTCGGCGGAGCCGTCGTGGCCCTCGGTGCCCGTGAGGTGGTCGCCGGCCCACCTGGCCGGGACCCGGTCCCCCCGGCGCCGGACGCCGTCGGGCGGGCCGTCGTGCCGTTCCACGGCGAGCGACAGGCCGGGGTCGCCACGCCGCCGCAGGCGTTCGCGACGTTCGTCGCCCTCGACCTGCTCGACGGCGTGGACCGGGAGGCGCTCGTCCGCCTGCTGCGGATCTGGACCGACGACGCAGCCCGGCTCACGGCAGGCCGCCCCGGTCTCACCGACACCGAGCCGGAGCTCGCCGCCGTCCCCGCCTCGCTCACCGTCACCGTCGGCCTGGGTCCCGAGGTGTTCACCGCCGCGGGCCTGCAGCACCGTCGCCCGTCCTGGCTCGCGCCCCTGCCGGCCTTCGGCGTCGACCGGCTGCAGGAGCGGTGGACCGGCGGGGACCTGCTGCTGCAGGTCGCCGCCGACGACCCGACGACGGTCGCGCACGCCGTCCGGGAGCTGCTGCGCCAGGCCCGGACGTTCGGCCAGGTCCGCTGGCTGCAGAAGGGCTTCCGGCGCGCTGCCGGCACCCAGCCGGCGGGCACCACCCACCGCAACCTCATGGGTCAGCTCGACGGCACCCGCAACCTCGTCCCCGGAGGGCCCGACGACCGGCTGATCTGGCACGGTGACGACGCCCCGGCATGGCTGCGCGGCGGCACGTCCGTCGTCGTCCGGCGGATCGCGATGCACCTGGACACGTGGGACCAGCTCGACCGGCCGGCCCGCGAGCAGGTGATCGGCCGACGTCTGGACACCGGCGCCCCGCTGACCGGCACCCGCGAGCACGACGAGCCGGACCTCGAGGCGCGCACCGCCCTCGGCTTCCCCGTCATCGAGACGTTCGCGCACCTGCGCCGGGCCCGCTCGGAGAACCCCGACGAGCGGTTCCTGCGCCGGCCGTACAGCTACGACGACCCGCCGGCGCCGGGGGAGCTGAGCAACAGCGGTCTGGTCTTCGTCACCTACCAGGCCGACGTCGTCCGCCAGTACGTCCCGATCCAGCGCCGGCTCGACGAGCTCGACCTGCTCAACGAGTGGACGACGCCGATCGGGTCGGCGGTGTTCCTCGTCCCGCCGGGGGCGCGGCAGGGGGAGTACCTCGCCGAGCGGCTGCTGGGCGGCTGAGAGCACCTGCCTACCGTTGGCCCGGTGGACCCGACCCCGGACTCGGCCGCACGCCGGCAGGGCGCCCCGCGCCCCGGCGTGCCCGCCGTCGCCTGCGTGGACGTCGGCTCCACGTTCACCAAGGGGGTCGCCGTCGACACCCGGACCGGTGCCGTGCTCGCCACCGCGTCGGTGCCGACGACGGCGCCCGGCGACGTCCTCGACGGTCTGCGCCGGGTGGTCGAGGACCTCGCCGGCCGGGCCGGGACGCCGCTGGCCGCCGAGCACGTGCTGGCCTGCTCCTCGGCCGGCGGGGGGCTGCGCCTCGCCGTCGTCGGCTACGAGCGGGCCGTCACCGCCGAGGCCGGGCACCGTGTCGGGCTGTCCGCCGGGGCGCGCGTCGTGCACGTGCACGCGGGGCGGCTCGCGCCGGCCGACGTGCGGGCCCTGCGCGCCGCCGCCCCGGACCTCGTGCTGCTCGTCGGCGGCACCGACGGCGGCAACGCCGAGGTCCTGCTGCACAACGCCGAGCGGCTCGCCCGGGCCAGGATCGGCGTCCCGGTCGTCCTCGCCGGCAACGCCGACGCCGCCCCCCGTGCGCAGGAGCTGCTGCGCGCCACCGGACGTCGTGTCGTGCCTGCCGCCAACGTGCTGCCCCGGATCGGGGTGCTCGAGCCGGCCGGCGCCCGGGCCGCGATCCGCGACGCGTTCCTCCAGCACGTCATCGGCGGCAAGGGCCTGTCCCGTGGGCCCACGTTCGCCCGGCTGGTCCGCGGCCCCACGCCGGACGTCGTCCTGGCGGGGGTCGAGGTGCTCGCCGACGGCGCGCCGGACCTGGGTGTGCCCGGCCTCGGCGACGTGCTCGTCGTCGACGTCGGCGGCGCCACCACCGACGTGTACTCCGTGCTCACCCCCGAGGGAGAGGACGCGGCCCTGCGCAAGGAGGTGGTCGCCCCCCTGTGGCGGGCCCGCACCGTCGAGGGCGACCTCGGCATGCGGTGGGGGGCACCGGGCGTCGTGGAGGCCGCCGTCGCGGAGCGGCTCGTCGGGGCGGGCGAGGCGGCCCGCCTGCACGACGCCGCGCAGCGCCGCGCCGAGGACGTCGCGATGGTCCCCGCCACTGCACAGGAGGCCGCCGAGGACGCCCGGCTCGCCGAGCTGGCGGTCACCGTCGCGCTGCGCCGGCACGCCCGGGCGGCCGGTCCGGGGAGTGCCGGGCGGGACCTGCGACGAGTCCGGGCCGTCGTCGGCTCGGGCGGCGTCCTGCGCCACGGCGGGGTGGCGGCGCGCCGTCAGGTGCTGCGGCCCGCGACGACCGACCACGCCGGCGGCTGGCGGGTGCCGGAGTCTCCGGCGGTCGTCGTCGACGGGCGGTACCTGCTGTTCGCCGTCGGCCTGCTCGCCGGTGACCACCCGCAGGCGGCCGCGCGCCTTGCCCGCCGGATCGTCACCGGCCGCGACACACTGACCCCATGATCCAGCGCAGCCGGCTGACCCGCCCCGGCCCGCGGCCGGTCGACCGGGAGGTGCACGTCCCCTACGGCGTCCGGCTGGTCTCGGACTGGACGTGGCGGCTGCTCGTGATCGCCGTCGGCATCGTCTGCGTCGGCTTTCTCGCCACCCAGGTCAGCGTCGTCTCCGTCGCGGTGGTCATCGCCCTGCTGCTCACCGCCCTGCTGGCGCCGCTGCAACGGACCTTCCGCCGCACGGGCATGCCGTCGCTGCTGGCGGCCGGCGTCACCATCGTCACCGCGGTCGCCGCGGTGGTGGCGATGTTCGCCCTCGTCGGGCAGCGGATTGCGGGCAGCTTCGCCGATCTGCGCGACCAGGCCGTCAGCGGGTTCGAGCAGGTGCAGACGTGGCTCGTCACCGGTCCGCTCGCCCTGGACGAGGCCCAGGTCAACGGGTACGTCGAGCAGGTCCGCCAGCAGCTGTCGGCGAACAGCGACGCCATCGTCAGCGGTGCGCTGACTGCGACCGTCACCCTGGGGAACGTCGTCACCGGGCTGTTCCTCGCCCTGTTCGCGACCCTGTTCTTTCTCGGCGACGGACGCCGGATCTGGGCCTGGCTGGTCGGCCTGGCCCCCCGCGGCGTCCGTGAGCGGATCGACGGCGCCGGCCGTCGCGCGTGGGTCACGCTCACCGCCTACATCCGAGCGACGATCCTCGTCGCCACCGTCGACGCCGTCGGGATCGGCCTCGGGGCCATCATCCTGCTCGGCCCCTCGCTCGCCGTCCCCATCGCCGTCCTCGTGTTCCTCACCGCGTTCGTCCCGATCGTGGGCGCGATCTTCTCCGGCGCCGTGGCCGTACTCGTCGCGCTGGTGACCGACGGGATCGTCGTGGCCCTGATCCTGCTCGCGGTCGTCGTCGGCGTGCAGCAGCTGGAGAGCAACGTCCTGCAGCCGGTGCTGCTCGGCCGGGCCGTCGCCCTGCACCCGCTCGCCGTGGCGCTGGCGGTGACCACCGGCATCCTCCTCGGTGGGATCGTCGGAGGGCTGTTCGCCGTCCCGCTGCTGGCCGTGGTCAACACGGTGGCGCTCTATCTCAGCGGCCGGGAGGAGTCCGAGTCCGAGCCCGAGCAGCTCGACGAGCTGGCGAGCCACGGGGGACCGCTCCCGCCGCCGACGGTCACCCCGGACGGTGACCCGGTCCGGGGCGACGACCCGGTCTCGGACGACGGGACCGACCGTGACGACGGGACCGACCGTGACGACGGGACCGACCGTGACGGCGCGGACGCCGACGTCGAGGCGGAGGACGCGACCGTCCGCGACCAGCGTCTGGGAGGATGACGCCCCGTGCCCCCGACGATGCCGGTCACCCTCGCCGACGTCGAGGCGGCCCGTGAGCTGCTGACCGGGGTGGTGCGCCCGACCCCGCTGGAGTACTCCCGGGCGCTGGCCGAGCTCGTCGGCGGACCGGTGCACCTCAAGTGCGAGAACCTGCAGCGTGCCGGGTCCTTCAAGATCCGTGGCGCGTACACCCGGATCGCCCGGCTGAGCGAGCAGGAGAAGGCCCGCGGCGTCGTCGCCGCCAGTGCCGGCAACCACGCCCAGGGGGTGGCGCTCGCCGCCCGGCTGCTGGGGCTGCGTGCCACCGTGTACATGCCAGTCGGCGCCGCGCTGCCGAAGATCCGGGCCACCGAGGGGTACGGCGCCCACGTCGTCCTGCAGGGCAGCACCGTCGACGAGGCGCTGGTCAGCGCCCGCGAGCACGCGGAGGCGACCGGGGCGGTCCTCATCCACCCCTTCGACCACGTCGACATCGTCGCCGGCCAGGGCACCGTCGGCCTGGAGATCCTCGAGGAGTGCCCGGACGTGCGGACCGTCGTGGTCTGCACCGGCGGCGGCGGGCTGCTCGCCGGGATCGCCACCGCGGTCCGGGCCCTCCGACCCGACGTCCGGGTCGTCGGCGTCCAGGCCGGTCAGGCGGCAGCCTGGCCGGCGTCCCTGGCGGCCGGGCACCCCGTGCCGCTGGAGCGGATGTCCACGATGGCCGACGGGATCGCGGTCGGCCGCCCCGGTGACGTGCCGTTCGCGGTGGTCCGCGAGCTCGTCGACGACATCCGGACGGTGGGGGAGGAGGCCATCTCCCAGGCCCTGCTGCACCTGCTCGAGCGCGCCAAGCTGGTGGTCGAGCCCGCAGGGGCGGTCGGCGTCGCGGCGCTGATGGCCGAGCCCGGGGCGTTCGAGCCGCCCGTCGTCGTCGTCCTGTCCGGTGGCAACATCGACCCGCTGCTGCTGCTGCGCGTCATCCGGCACGGGATGGCCTCAGCCGGGCGCTACCTGTCGCTGCGGGTGCGGGTCGCCGACCGCCCCGGCTCGCTGGCCGGCCTGCTCGCCGTCCTCGCCGACGCCGACGCCAACGTGCTCGAGGTCGAGCACGTGCGCACCGGTGCCGCGCTGTCCGTCGACGAGGTCGAGATCGGGCTGCAGCTCGAGACCCGGGGTCCGGAGCACTGCGATGCCGTGCTCGACCGGTTGCGGTCCGAGGGGTACCCGGTCACCTCCGCCTGAGCGGGATCAGCCGGAGAACGGCGTCGCCGAGAGGATCTCGACGTCCATCTCCTTGCCGTTGGGGGCCACGTAGGTGACGGTCTCGCCCGCCTTGCGGCCGTTGATGGCGACACCCAGTGGCGACTTCTCGCTGTAGACGTCGAGCTCGGTGTGCCCGGCGCTCTCCCGGCTGCCGAGCAGGAACTTCATCGTCGTCTGCCCGACCTTCGCCTCGACCACCATGCCCGGCTCGACGACGCCGTCGTCCGCGGGCGGCTCACCCACCTTGGCGTGCCGCAGCAGGTCCTCCAGCTGGCGGATCCGGGCCTCCTGCTTGCCCTGCTCCTCCTTCGCGGCGTGGTACCCGCCGTTCTCGCGAAGGTCCCCCTCCTGGCGGGCGGCCTCGATCCGCTTGGCGATCTCGGTCCGGCCCTCCCCGGTCAGGTGGTCGAGCTCGGCCTTGAGGCGGTCGTAGGCCTCCTGGGTCAGCCAGGTCTGGGTGCGCGTGGTCTGGGTGTGCGTGGTCTCGGTCACGGTGGTGTGGTCTCCTCGTGGTACGTAGTGCCGTCCCGGGCCGGGCCCTGGGTCGTCGTCCGAACGGTGTCGGCGGCACGCCGTCGCTCAGGGCCTCGGCTCTGCTGCGGAGGCCCCGGTGGTGCGGGAAGAGAACAGGATAACAGTCGGTCCGCGTGTACCGCTGGTGACGGCGGACGGTCACACGATCCGGCAGCTGTCGACGACGCCCGTCACCGCCGGCTCGGAGGTGCGAACGACGCCTGTGCTGCGGACCCCTGGCTCCTCGGCCGGCCCGACCTCGACGGTGGCCAGCCCGACGACGGCGAAGCGCTGGTCGAGCGCCTCCAGGGTGCACTCCGCGGTCGCCTCCGGGTCCTTGACTACCGAGAACGTCACCTCGACGGTGGTGGCGTCCACGATCCGGTAGCCGACGTCGCTCCACCGGACGTCCCGGTCCGCGGCGCCGACGCCGGCCCAGAGGACCCAGCCGACGAACACCGCGCCGAGCACGAGCAGGGCGACGACCGTGCCGGGACGGCGACCGGTGCGGTCGCCGTAGCGGTCGGCCGGACGGGTCGGTGGGTGTGACATCGTGCTCCCGGTGGCGTCGGCGCGGGGACGGGCGTGAATGATGGTTCCCGCCGATTGTCCCTCAGACCCGGACGTCGGCACCGACCGGACCGACGACGAGGAGGCCACGTGGGCGACGAGCCGCTGCGGCTGAT